>VSNK01000510.1 GCA_009774255.1 Faecalicatena sp. | reverse complement strand
AAGATGCAATTGATAAACAGTCATATGAAGCTTATTATAATGTACTATATGAAGACATGAGACTGACTTTGGAAGCAATGAATAGTCCAAAGCAAGTCGAGAAATTGTGTCTACATAAAGGACAGACCATATATAATACACATAAGCAAGGCAGTAGCATGGGGGATGTTCATATGATTTTAATGGCCTCTTTTTTGCAAATGCCTATTTTATTAACTGAGGATTCAGATATTGAAATGTTGCGTGAGATAGCGAAAAAACGAATGCAATTAGGTCAATATTCGCTGCAAATACTTAATGGTGTTGAGCTTATAGAGAAGATTGCTAAAAAGCAAAACACTTCGATATCAATCAAAGAGATAGAATCAATTTTAAAAGCTATGAGAAAACGAGATGCTATATCAAGTATAAAGGAAGTATGGAGAGAAAATCAGACTGCCAAATAGGGTAGCAAGACTTTCGCGGTTTCGGTCAAGAGAACCATTCAATAAGTAGTCATAAATCATACCTTACCGACAGAATGGGATGCCCTTTTGAACTGAACATATAGAACAACGATAAAAAACAGCCTGCGCAGCTTTATCTGTGAGGACTGTTTTTATTCTATACGCACGGATGAGGCCCAGTATAAGTTTACTCAAAAAATGCCTTTGCAAACAGGCTCAGCGCGATCTGATCCTTGAAGCCCATCATCTCCCGGCTGGAATGCATGGCCAGAATGCCAGCCCCCATATCCACGGTACGAACAGGCAGATGGGAGGACAGGATTGAGGCAATCGTCCCGCCGCCTTTTGTATTGGAATGCTTGGCAAAGCGCTGGTAAGGAATCTGCCGCTCCTCACACAGAGCGATCATGGCTGCAAGTGCTTCACAGTCCCAGGCATAGGACTGGTTGCTGGCGGATTTGAACACAAAGCCCTGATTGATGACCGGATAATTGGTGATATCTTGGACGGCCGGATAGTTGGGATGATAGGCGTGTGCAACATCAGCAGAGATCATCAGACCATCTGACAGGTCCGCCATGCAGTCGATCATGCTTTTCCCAAAAGCCTGCCAGATCTTGCCAATGACTATGGCAGGAAGGAAAGAATCTGCACCTTGCTTGCTGAGGCTTCCGACTTCTTCATTATCAAAAAGGCAGACCAGATTGATACGGTTTCGGTTATTTGCTTCTGACAGAGCGTGCACCAGCGCGCAGACAGAGGTGATATCGTCGAGCCGCGGCGCGGAGATGAATTCCTCCGTGATACCCGCCAGCTCCGGCTGTTCCAGGTTATACAGGCAAAGGTCATAGTCCAGAATCTCGCCTGCATCTACATCCAGCTCATCTGCCAGCAGCTTCACCAGGGTAGAGTCTTTATTCAGCATATCATTCAGAGTTCCCAAGATGGGAAGGAGCTGCTTCTGATTATCGATCGGAGCGCCTTTTTCATTGACTGTACGGTTCATATGGATGGCCAGGTTTGGCAGGCATACGACCGGACGCCGAAAATCAATCAAATGGCTGACAGGGCGGTCATAGGATGTGCCGCGGGTAATGACCTTGCCGGCCAGCGACAGAGAACGGTCAAAAAAGGTGTTCAGGATCGGACCGCCGTAAAGTTCTGTATTTAGCTGCATATAGTTATGAGAAAATATTTCAGGATTGGGTTTTATCTTAATGGCCGGAAAATCTGTGTGGGCTCCTCCTATATGGATGCCGTTGGACAGTTCGCAGTCCTGACCGATGGTAAACGCATAAAGTGTCGTGTCAAAGGGACAGCAGAAATAACGTCCTCCGCGCTCCAGAAGCCATGGTTCATTGAGCTTCAGCTCCGTAAAGCCTGCCTCTGTAAGTACTTTTTTGCTGTGAGCAGTCACATGAAAGGCGGATGTGCCGTTTTTCAGATATTCAAAAAGCTGTGTGATTTCAATCGGTAGTGTATTCATAACATTTCTCCATTTCATAAAAGATGTTGCAATTCGCGGCCGACCAGGCCATGAATTATAACTATTATACTATCATAATTCAAAGAAGTCTGCAAATTTATGCATTGTAAGCAGACTTTAAATCTGTTACAATTAGAA
>VSNK01000051.1:16563-22860 GCA_009774255.1 Faecalicatena sp. | reverse complement strand
TCGCAAGAGCAATCCCCATTGCCGCAGGCAATTTTCATGGGATTGCGGCGTAACTACGAAGGTACTGAGTAGTTACACTTTTTTAATGTTTTTCTCTTGCAATCTGCCGCCGGAAACGCTATAGTATGACTTAGAAAAGGAGCAACCGCCCACAAAGTGGTTGACCTCCCATGTGGACTATAAGCCTACCTGACTGGCCAAGTACAAGGTAGGCTTATTTATTTTCGCTTATTCCTCTTATCGAGAAAGGTAAGCAACGCGATAACATATCCTTTTTGTTCCCTGGCGCATAAATTCCCTTCCTTGGGTTACAGTTCGCGGCCGGTTAAGCACCCCTTTTTCATCCTGAGCGCCGCCTGGAATTCCGGCAGCGCGGCGCGGCCGGTTTCGGTTACTGGTTTGATCCATTTTCCGCTTCTTGTATACCACAATTCAAAAACCAGCCGGATCAGTTCGTCCGTGTACAGGAATGAGAATACGGCAAGGAACGGGAGATGCCATATCATCCCCGCGGCCCAGGTTGCGGGGACGCTTACGGTAAACAGGCAGATAATCTCAAGCAGTGTCCCAAATACCGCTTCTCCCCCGGCGCGGTAGCAGCTGTTCATAATATAGTTACAGGTGCGGACCGTTCCGGCGGCCAGATAGATGAGAATCATATACTTCCCGAAAAACATGGCCTCCGTGCCAAGGCCGAACAGGGAAAGCAGCGGCCGGTTCAGCAGCAGGCCGATCATACAGATGCAGAAGGTGATCGCCGGACACAGTACGGCGAATTTTTTCATGTACTGATAGCCGTTCATAAGACGGCCGGAGCCGACTTCCTTCCCGACCACTACGGAGGAGGCGTCCGCAAGGCCGGCAAAGAAAGCAAATACGAAGCCCTCCAGGACACGGAACGCAGCCATGGCGGCGATGGCGGATTCTGATTGATGCCCGATTACGATATTGATCAGCATCTGCCCGATTCCATAGAACAGCTCATTGAAGATGATGGGGAAGCATTTTCCCATATATCCCTTCAGGAAACCGTCCCTCCAGGAAAACATGTCTTTCAGCCGGAGTACCACGGTCTGCTTATCTCTTAAAAGAAAAATGAGCAGTACAATTACATTTACAATGCCGGATACCAGAGTGCCGACCGCAGCGCCGGCAGCGCCCATCCGCGGCATGCCAAAGCGTCCGTAAATCAGGATCCAGTTCAGGACAAAGTTCGTGATCAGCGCCAGGATGGAACTGATCAGAGGCGGCTTTACCCGTTCCGTGGACCGCAGCAGGAAGCTGATAATCAAGGCAATCACCTGCAGAGGGTAGGCAAAGCCTACGATACGGATATAAGGCGCGCCGATCGCGATGATATTTTCCTTATCCGTATAGATCCCCAATATGAACTCGGGGTTCGCGACAGCCGCTCCGCCAAAGAGCAGGGATACTGCCAGCATACAGGTAAGCGCGAGCCCAAATGCCTGGTTGATGCCCTTCTCATTGTGCGCCCCCCAATACTGTGAAAAAAACAGCAGCCCGCCGCTGGCGAATCCGAAGTAGCAGGAGAAAAATAACGATGTAATCTGGGAGCAGATCCCAACCGCCGCTACGGACAATTCCCCCTGGCTGCCAATCATAATGGTATCTACCATGCTTGCCGTGGTAGACAAAAAGTTTTGAAAAGCAATGGGCAACGCGATTGTAAGCACTATTTTAAAAAAACTTCCCCAACTGATTTTTTCATTCCTCATATTCAGGCTCCTTTCTTATATTCTTTGATATTCTCTGATATTCTTTGATATTCGTAACTACTCAGCACAGCAGGCCTCAGACCCGTTTGCTCCGCAGACTATCCGCCGCTGAGTAGTTACTGATATTCTTTGCACTCGCAAAAAAAGCTGTATTTCCCATTATACAATGAAAGCTGCGCATTGCAAGAGTTATTTTAGAATTTTGGAAATATTATAGTGAACGACAAAATAATTTGTCGTCCACTATAAGCCCTCCGGGGGATGCGCACGATTTTTGCAATGTAGATACTGCGCTTTGGCGCAGCAAAAATCGGCGCAGCGAACGACAAAAACAAAAGTTTTTGTCGTTCACTATAAATAATGCAATTGCGAAATGCTCCTGTAAGTACTACAATGGATATCATAACTTTATTGAACCAGGAGGAAATCTATGACGGAATCAAATATTCAAACCCGGGAGGAGCGGATGGCGACGGCCCCCATTGGCAGGCTGATGGCGAGCATGACGCTGCCCGCGATCCTAGCGCAGATCATCAATATTTTATACAGTGTAATCGACCGGATCTATATCGGACATATGGAGGGTGTGGGCGCCAACGCGCTCACCGGTGTGGGAGTCACCTTCTGTATCACCATGTTCATCTCCGCCTTTTCCGCTTTTATCAGCAACGGCGCGGCTCCCCTGGCGGCGATCTGGCTGGGGAAGGGCGACCGGGATCACGCGGAAAAAATACTGGGCAGCAGCATCAGCTTTCTGATCGTCTGTACCGTCGTACTAATGGCGTTTTTTTACGCGTTTCAGCGGCCCCTGCTGTATATGTTCGGAGCCAGCGACGCCACCATCGGCTACGCCATGGATTATCTGTCCATCTATATGATTGGGACGCTTTTTGTGGAACTGGCTCTTGGTCTCAATGCATTTATTATCTGCCAGAGTCAGTCCAAAACTGCCATGCTGTCCGTACTGATCGGCGCCATCGCCAACATTATCCTGGATCCGTTCTTTATCTTTGTCCTGCGCATGGGCGTCAGGGGCGCGGCGACGGCAACCGTCATTTCACAGGCCCTGAGCGCCGCCTGGGTAATGGCATTTCTCCTTGGCAAACGCTCTTCTTTGAAGGTTCGCAGGAACTGCCTGCGGCTGGACGGGCGGATTCTAGGCAGCGTATTTTCCCTGGGAATCTCGCCGTTTATCATGAATGCCACGGAGAGTTTTATCAGTATCGTATTGAATCACGGGCTGCAGGTCTACGGCGGGGATCTGCATGTCGGCTCCCTGACCATCATGCAGAGCATCATGCAGCTATTTTCCGCGCCCATCAATGGCTTTTCCCAAGGCATGACACCGATTGTCAGCTACAATTACGGTGCCGGAAATTTTGACAGGGTGAGGAAGCTTTATCGCTGGCTGATCGGACTTTGCTTCGGCTTCCGTCTGATCTCTACCGCTGCGACCATGATTTTTCCGGAATTTTTCGCCGGATTCTTTACAAATGAGGCCGAACTGGTCACATTGACCGGACAGGTTATGCCGGTATTTATGGCGGGGATGCTTGTATTTGGAATGCAAAATGGGATCCAGCCCACATTTCTGGCTTTGGGGCAGGCGAAGGTTTCGCTCTTTATCGCGGTACTGCGGAAAATCATCCTGCTCATACCGCTGGCCATCATCCTTCCCCGTTTCATGGGCGTGATGGGGGTGTATTATGCGGAACCGATTTCCGACTTCATTTCCGCGGCAACGGCGACCGTACTTTTCCTGATCAATATTAAGAAAATACTTTCTGCGGAATCGCTGGCGAAGATACGGTAAGGAGTTGTAACACTCGGCACAGAACAGCACATTTACTGCGCTATCCGTACGAAAACATATAGATTGCAGCAGTTCCTTAGGGTTCCGGACAGATATGAATGTTTTTTAGTGAGGTGTTTTTATTATGGAGAAAAACCAAATCGTAATGATTCATGGAACAGATTATATGCGGATGACCATCGAGCTTTTAGAAGCGATTCATCTGGATCAGATCATTGGAGCGCGTGACAGGCGGGTTGCCCTGAAGCCGAATTTGCTTCATGCGGATACGGCGGAAAATGGCGCGGTCACCCATCCGGAGCTGGTGGAAGGGGTACTGCGGTATCTGCTGCGGCAGCATTTTTCCAACGTGTGCGTCATGGAAGGGGCATGGGCCGGCGCCCGCACGAGCCGGGCTGTGGAAGTCTCGGGAATCGCGGACGTATGCCGGAAATATGAGGTTCCTTTCCTTGATCTGCAGAAGGATTCTTCCTATATCTGTGACGCCTGCGGCATGCAGTTGAAGGTCTGCAGCGAGGTCGCGAAAACGGATTTCATGATCAATATGCCTGTACTGAAAGGGCACTGCCAGACCCGGATCACCTGTGCCATGAAAAACGCGAAAGGGGTCATCCCCAACAGTGAGAAACGGCGCTACCACACGCTGGGTCTGCATAAACCGATCGCCCATCTCAATACGGTCCTGCCGCCGCAGCTTGTACTGGTGGATAATATCTGCGGTGATCTGTATTTTGAGGAAGGCGGCAATCCGGTCGTTATGAACCGAATCTTTGCCTGCCTGGATCCGGTGCTTTGCGATGCCTATGTCTGCGAGTGCATCGGATATTCTGTGGATGAGGTTCCCTATGTGCGCCTCGCCGCGCAGCTTGGTGTGGGAAATGCGGATGTTTCCGGCGCGGAATTCGTTCTGCTGAACGAACCTGCTGAGACACTTCCCGAGGCGCTCCCTGATTCGATCCCCGACATGCGTGCCTCGGGCCGGGTCCGGAGCCTGGAAAAGTATGCCGATGCCCGGGACACCTGCAGCGCCTGCTGCGGGTCGCTGGTCTACGCGCTGGAAAGACTGGAATCCCATGAGAACCTCCGCAGAAAAAATGAAAAAATCTGTATTGGACAAGGGTGGAAAGGCCAGACGGGAGAGATTGGAGTCGGAAATTGTACCCGCGGCTGCCGGAAGCATTTACCGGGGTGCCCTCCGAAGGCGCGGGAGATTGTGGAGTTCTTGAAGGAGAATTGGAAGTAGCGTTGGAAATGGAATTGGAAGTAGAATTGGAAATAGAATTGGAAGTAGGAGATTGAATAAAAAGTAGAACCGCATCCGGCTTTTTTGATGAGATGCGGTTCTACTTTTTCTCTTTCAGAAAAATGTCAGTTCAACGCCGGGCGTAGCGGGGCTGAAAAGTTGTAGAAAAATAACTGACACATCTTGGCTTGTCTATTTCTTCGGCTGCACAGGTCAAAAAGTCTCGACGATATCTGCAACGCCCACTGTTCGGAATCACGATGCAGGATCTACATCAGCCTCCGGAACAATTCTTTCAGATCTTCCACGCTGGTATCCTTAGGATTGCCCGGACAGCAGGCATCTGCAAATGCGGACTCTGCCAGGAAGTCCAGGTCTTCCTCCTTCAATGCCTCCAGCTTAGACGGAATTCCCACATCCTCGGAGAGCTGACGGACGGCCTTTACGGCGGCTGCCCGGTACTCTTCCTGGGACATGCCTGCGGTGTCCACGCCCATTGCCTCCGCAATGCTCTTGAACTTGTCCCCGGTCATTTCCGCATTGTATTCCATGACAATCGGGAGCATCATAGCGCATGCCACGCCATGGGGCGTATCGTACACTGCGCCCAGAGTGTGTGCCATAGAATGTGCGATTCCAAGCCCGACATTGGAAAATGCCATGCCGGTCACGAACTGGCCCAGAGCCATGCCTTCCCGTCCGTCGCTGTCATTTTCCACAGCGCCCCGCAGGTTTTCGGAAATCAGCTTGATGGCTTCCAGATTCAGGCAGTCCGCAAGCCTCCACGCCGCCTTTGTGGTGTAGCCTTCGATGGCATGGGTCAGGGCATCCATACCTGTTGCCGCGGTCAGGCCCTTGGGCATGCTCGACATCATCTCCGGATCCACGATGGCGATGTCCGGAATATCGTTGACATCCACGCAGACAAATTTCCGCTTCTTCTCCACATCCGTGATCACGTAGTTGATCGTAGCTTCGGCCGCTGTCCCTGCCGTGGTCGGAACCGCGATCGTGAATACGGTTTTATTCTTTGTAGGAGCTACGCCTTCTAAGGAGCGCACGTCTTCAAATTCCGGGTTGTTGATGATGATGCCGATGGCCTTTCCTGTATCCATGGAGGAACCTCTGCCGATGGCAATCATGTAATCCGCGCCGGATGCCTTGTATGCCGCAACACCGGCCTGAACATTTTCAATGGTCGGATTGGGCTTGATATCGGAGTAGATCTCATAGGCCATGCCCTCCTTGTCCAACAGATCCGTAACCTTGGCGGTCACACCGAACTTTACAAGATCCGGATCCGATGCCACGAAAGCCTTCCGAAGCCCCTTGCTCTTGATGATCCCCGGAATCTCCTTGATGGCCCCTGCCCCGTGATAAGAAATCCCATTCAATACAAAACGATTTACCATAGCTGTTACCTCTCTTTCTGTTTGTTTGATATTTGTTACCAATTTCCGTAAGGAAATCGATGACCTGCTTGCGCTTCAGCGCAATACTTATTA
>VSNK01000051.1:0-16463 GCA_009774255.1 Faecalicatena sp. | reverse complement strand
TAATTTGTCACCGATTTTCGCCAGAAAATTGATGACCTGCTTGCGCTTCAGCGCAATACTTATTATAATTTGTCACCGATTTTCGCCAGAAAATTGATGACCTGCTTGCGCTTCAGCGCAATACTTATTATAATTTGTCACCAATTTTCGCCAGAAAATTGATGACCTGCTTGCGCTTCAGCGCAATACTTATTATAACACAAACGAGGAGGGATTCATACCGAAAAAACCGATAAAATATAAGTACATTTTCGTAAAAAAGCATTGTTCATGAATGCTGTTTTTGGTATAGTTATACTAAGGAACTGTCGCAAAATAATATGTCTATCTTGCTTGTCTAAATTTGTATAGGCGTCGTTGGTCTACACTCCGTTTCGGTCCGCGCTAAGCGTGTGTCACTGGCACACAGCGCCATCAGTCGCCGTAGCCCACTACGGCTCCTTCTTCCGCCTAGCCTATGCAAATTTATCCTGCACAATCTATACATATTATTTTGCGACAGTTCCTAAGCGTCAAATATATCTGCCGTGAATATAATTAAGAATAGCTGCTGAAGGTGAAATTTATGCAAAAAATATATATCAAAAATAATGGCCCGGTTAAATTTTTTAAGATGGAAATTGAAAAATTTAATCTGCTGATCGGAGAGCAGGCAACGGGGAAGAGTACCATTGCCAAAAGTGTATATTATTTTAAAGCTATCAAAACAAAAATTATAGATTATCTAACTCAGGTGTATGATTCTAATTCCTACAATAACGAGTCGCAGGAGGATATTGGGTTTGACAGGGCAATAAGATCGGAGCTTAAAAATTTATTTATCAGATTATTCGGATATAGTTGGGATTTGCATTCGGAATTCTACATGAAATATGATTATTCAGAGGAATTATGGATTGAGGTAAAGCTAAAAAAGGGAGATAAAAACAAGCAGTATATCAGCGTATTTTATTCTCCGAAATTATTCAATATGATAAGGGCGTTACAAAAGGAAGTTCAGGAAATATATCATAATAATGAAGGGATTATTAAGGCAAGCCTGATTCTCACGAATGAAGAAAGAAAAAGAAACCAGGAGATGATTATCCATAAAGTGAATTCGATTTTCTGTGATAACAGGGAGACTTACTATATTCCGGCGGGCAGGAGTCTTTTGACTGTGATGTCGAATAATCGTGCGACTATGAATAATGCCGGTAATCTGGATTTAATTACGGAAACATTTATGGTGTTGATCGATAGTGTACGCAATAGTTTTAGAAATGGTCTGAAGAAAGCGCATCTGTTTTATCCTGTAGAAAAAAGAGCATACAATGTAAAAGATATTGCAGATTTTATTGTGAATATTGAAAAAGGTGAATACTTTTGCAGTGGAGGGAGAGAATTTTTGAAAATAGAAGATGACGAAGAACATCCGGTAACAATCAATTTTGCGTCATCCGGACAGCAGGAAATTCTATGGCTTCTGAATTTTATGTATGTTTTGCTTTTGCGTCAGGAAAATGTCTTTTTGATTATTGAAGAACCGGAAGCGCATATCTATCCGCTGCTGCAGAAAAAAATAATGGAGTTTATCGTATTGTTCTCAAATCTTCAGGACAGCGGCGTGCTGATCACGACGCACAGTCCATATATACTTACGGTCGCGAATAATTTATACTATGCCGGCGTATTGGCAGAAGAAGGGGCGGAAAAAGAGGTATCTAAACTGATCGGTAAAAATTATATTATGAAAAAAAATGAACTTTCAGCATACAAACTGTTGAATAAAGCGGGTAAGAATGATTCTATAAAATTACTGGACGAGGAGGGAAGAGAGATAGAATCCGGTTTGATAGATGATGTGTCGGCTCAGGTAAACGAACTATATACGGCGTTATATGATATTGAATTAGACCGGGAATGAGGAAGAGAATATGTCAAAAGCAAAAGCGAAAAGACAGAAAGCGTCGTTTTCTACGGAATGGACGGAAGGACAAAGAGTTGTGATTGAAGACATAGAACATAAGAGTAAAGCCTTTGCTCCAATACAGATTGATGAGGGAAATCTGGTCGAGGTAGTGCAGGTTGACGGCGGTTTGATCACAGGATTATCAGAAGGGGACTTCATATGTGATAATCTGGTATATACGATAGAAGATAATCTTATGGGACTCAACATCACATGGCTAATCGAACTAAAAGGCACAAAAAATACCAAAAAAGCGGCGCATTCTATCGATCAGATTTTAAAGAGTATCCAATATATGCAGGATCAAATAAAATATCCCCAGGCAGGAAAGTATGTTGCAAAAAGGGATTTTGTATTTGCCGCAATTGCAGGCGCGCCGGATAAGACATTGCCTGCATTGACAAATAAAGATACAAATAAGCTTTGTAAAAAATTGATGGCAATCAGCGGCAGAAGAAAAGAAATAAAGGATATGTCTATGCTTTTTTGTTATATAAGACCGAATGTCCGATACGATAAAGCAGATGTAAGAGGACAAAAACCGCCGTATGAGATTGTGTGCTACAATAAAAAGGAAGGCTATATCCCATATCCATCTATGCTGATGAAATTATTGGAAATGTAAAATGAGAGTAACCGGACGGGAAGGAGCATGCGCGATGGGAATTTATTTAAACAGCAAAAGAGCATTTTCGAATTATAAGGAAATGACAGAGTCCGTATATTTTGTGGATAAAACGCTTCTGTTGGAAGAGCTGATCCCCATTGTCAGCGCGGGAGAAGGGATATTCGGTATATCCGGGGAATGGATCGGAAAAGGCAATAAGTACGTCTGCATTACGCGGCCCCGCCGTTTTGGAAAGACCGTGGCGGCAAATATGATCGGCGCATATTTTGGAAAAGGGAATGACAGCCGCGAGCTTTTCGAAGGGCTGAATATCAGCGCCAGCAAGCATTTCCATGCTCATCTGAACCGGCATCATGTGATCCATATCACATGGAATGAAATGCCGGATATGTGCAAATCCTATGCAGAATATATTTCCAGGATTAAAAAACGGCTTATGGGGGATCTGCGGCGGGAGTTTCCAAATGCGGATATTGATATGGAGGATTCCCTTTGGGACGCGTTTAATAATATCTATGAGCTGGAAGAAGAAGTAAAATTTATTTTTGTGCTGGATGAATGGGATTTTATTTTTCACAGAGCTTTTGTGACAGACCGTGATAAGAGTGAATATATCGGCTTTTTGAGCAATCTGCTTAAGGATCAGCCTTATGTGGAATTGGCATATATGACGGGAATCCTCCCAATCGCCAAGTACGCCAGCGGCTCGGAGCTGAATATGTTTTTGGAATATACCATGGCGTCACGGGTCAGGTACAGCAGCTATTTTGGATTTTCGGAAGAAGAGGCGGACGTATTGTATGAC
This sequence comes from Faecalicatena sp., assembly GCA_009774255.1. Taxonomy (GTDB): domain Bacteria; phylum Bacillota; class Clostridia; order Lachnospirales; family Lachnospiraceae; genus Schaedlerella. The sequence continues at coordinate 13,079 of VSNK01000051.1, read as the reverse complement.
AGATACCTCAATGTTACGGAGGCTCCGAGGATCACGCGGGAAGAACTCCGCGGCTGGTACAACGGATACCAGACATTATCAGGAAAGCGGCTGTATAATCCGCGTTCGGTGGTTTCCGCGCTGAATGATAACCAGTTGGGTGATTACTGGACAAGCTCAGGCCCCTATGATGAGATTTTTTATTATATAAAACAGAATGTAGATGATGTAGCGGAGGATATCGCTGTTATGGTATCCGGCGAATCGGTTCCTGCAAAGGTACAGGAATATGCGGCGACCTCTATGAATCTGACTACCCGTGAAGAGATATTTTCCGCAATGGTCGTCTATGGCTTTTTGAGCAGCGGCCAGGGAAGGGTTCGTATCCCCAATAAAGAATTGATGCATAAGTTTGAGGAAATGCTTCGGAAGGAGTCATCGTTGGGATATGTATACCGACTTGCGAAAGCGTCTGACCGGATGCTGAAAGCCACCCTGGCAAAGGATACGGATACGATGCTGGAAATTTTGGAATATGCCCACAACACTGAGTCACCGCTGTTGAGCGATAGCAATGAGGCTGAGCTGACCGCCGTTGTGAATCTGGTATATCTGTCCGCAAGGGATTTTTATCGGATAGAACGGGAGGATAAAGCAGGGGTCGGCTATGTTGATTTTATCTTTTACCCATTGGATAAAAAGTCAGATGGAATCATTCTGGAGCTGAAGGTGGATCATACTCCGGAGGAAGCGATCCGTCAGATCAAGGAACGAAAATATGCGTTGAAGTTCAAAGGAAGGCTGGGCGAAAATGCGGCATACTGCGGGCGGATCCTTGCGGTTGGGATTACATTTGACAAAAAGGACAAGGTACATGGATGTAAGATAGAAGAACTGTAGGCGGTCAGTTACACTTTCGGTCAATGGAGGAAATACAAGAAAAGTGTGCGTCCCCCGGAGGGTTTTGTTCTATAGGAAAATTCGAAGAAATTTCCTATAGAACAAAAACGAATTTCGGAGACGTTTGGCCGGATGATAGATGAGGAACAGTGCAATGAATGAAAACAGTATTTATGGATTTATATCAGCGGAAGAACAAAAACAGGTTCTGGCTCAGCTCCGGACGGCGGCCTGGATGGGGCTGATCCCTTCATCGGGCCTGGATGAGGTGGAGAACCGGCGAAAAGAGAAAAACGAGAAAATAGAAGAATGGCTTGCAGCCGCTGAGACGGTGTATGGGCCGACTCATTATACGCCTGCCATGTATCTGCAGTATGAGCTGACCTGTTGTAAGCTGGACTATACGTTTTATGCGGATGTCTTTCTGGATGATTATCAAAAAAATCTATCTCGTGCCAGATATGCCTGCGGATTAGATGTAAATTTGCAGAAAGACAATAGGGGAGCGGGCAGACTACGCCCGGCAAAGTCTCTTTATCGAGAATTTACCGAGGAAGAGAAGCAGGCATTCTATCAGGAAAACCGGGATCTGTTTACGAGATATTCCGGCGACAGCTTTTCTTACGAGGAAGTCAGCATGATCATTGAGAAACGGCTGAGGGAGCAGGAGTATGAGGGGCTTGTACGGGATGTATATTCTTTACAGGAACGTATGTCTTTGGAACCGGCGGCAGAAGAACGCAGGAGGATTCAAAACGAGCAGGTCATGGGGAACGACGGCCAGACGGATGAAACGTCCATGGGGAACACCGGCCAGACAGGTGAAACGTCCATGGGGAACGAAGGCCAGACGTATGAAACGTTCATAGGGAACCATTCCCAATCGGACTGTAATACCGGGCAGGCGCGCAGGATTTATTATGTCAGTTCCGAAAACGGAAGCGATGAAAATGACGGGAGCCAGGAACATCCTTTTGCGACACTTTTCGCGGTCAACCGGCTGCGGTTAAATCCGGGTGACCAGGTGCTGCTGAAACGCGGCTCCGTATTCCGGGGGCAGTTCCTGCATCTGTCGGCATGGGGCGCAAAAGACGCTCCGATTCTGATCGGTGCTTACGGCGACGGTCTGCCGCCGAAGATCGAGGCCATGGGGCAGGGAATCTGGTATCAGGATTACGGGACAGAGCTGGATTCCCCCACCCATACGAGAGAAGGATATGTTTCTTCGGCGGTGCTTCTTTATGACTGCGCGTATCTGACCCTGCGGGACATCGCGGTCACCAACTATGGAAGTATCACCGGTGAAATCTATGAAGCCCCCCGCAAAATGAACCGCACCGGCGTTGCGGCAGTGGCGAAAAACAGAGGAACCCTGCGGGAAATTCATCTGGAAAATCTGGAAATCCGGGATGTAAACGGAAATGTCTATGACAAGCATATGAACAACGGGGGGATCTATTTTACCTGCCTGAAACCAGACAACGAGGAAGCCACCGGGGCGGCCAGGTACGAAGGAGTCAGCATCACGGGATGCTTCGTGCATCGGGTGAGCCGCTGGGGCATCGCCGTTGGCTACACCTATCAGTGGCGGAACTTTATAAAGGCGGAGCTGGAGGATGAGCTTTTTGAAAAATACGGCCACCGGGATATCCGGATCGCGGACAATTTTGTGAAAGAGGCGGGCGGAGACGGAATCACGGTGATGTACGCCCTGCGGCCTTTGGTGGAGCATAACAGTGCACACTCCTGCGCGGGGGAGATGAACGACCGGGTCTACAAATATCCGGAGGGCCGCGGCGGAAAGGTAGCGGCGGGGATCTGGCCGTGGAAGTGCAAGGACGCTTTATTTCAGTATAACAAAGCCATGGATACGCGGCTCAACCAGGACGGCATGGCCTGGGACGCTGATTCCGGCGACGGGACAACCTATCAATATAATTACAGCCGGTTAAATGAAGGCGGCTGTGTGATGTTCTGTCTGGAAGAGGCGGTACACAATACCTTTCGCTATAACTTCAGCCATGACGACCTTGGCGGAACGATCAGCCCGTCCGGAAACCCGGACGCGTACATCCATCACAATACGTTTATTAAGAGGGAAGACGTGCCGTTTGTGAGGGCGCATATGGATGGAGGGAAGTTCGTGGAGGAGGAGAATGATATACGGGAGATATAGCTGCTGTTCACAGTTCTACGTTCTAAAGAAGAAAAGGCGGGAATTCCCCGCCTTTATTGCCTTCCTTTTCTTTTTAATTTCATTCCTTTCAGGTAAATATCCGGTATATGATACCTGACCGGCTCCGATTTTTTCTTCTGATATTCCTCTAAAATACCAATCTCCATCAGATGATCTATCACTGTTTTCAGATGATCTTCGCTGATTCCACATTTGATCAATGCCTGATCCAGGACTTCCTCATCAGCCGGAAATGTACTGCAGTAATTTCCTAAATTCGTAAATATCTGTTGGTACTCCTCGTACTCTTCTTCCATATCAGTGATTCTGTCCGTTGATACCTCTTCTACCGAATCCTCCAGAGCCCTGGGTTTTAAGATTTTTATTCCGTCTTTATTACTTGTATCCGTATGATTCAGTTCATGCCGGGCCGCTGCCGAAAACAGTTTGATGAGGCTTCTCGGTACAATTTTATTGTTAGTATCACGAAGCCGATAGAAAATCCAATTGTAAGTATATGCCTTATTTCCTTTTCCCATCTTCTCTCCAATTAACGTGCGCAGCATGATTTTATTCAGCTCTTCTTCGGGCTTCGGCATGATGCCGACAAGCTCAGATTCCGGTAAAGAATAGCCTTCCTTTTCCAGCGCCTGTTTCATTAATTCTTTCAATTCATCATTAGCTTCCAGCATCCGCTTCCATAACATTGCAAGCAGATGATCATAGGTCCATTCAATATTACTCCTGTAATGATTCAGTTTGATTTTATCCGGAATTTTAACCTCTCCTTTTAGTATATCATTCCGCAAAAAAATCTTGGTACGCAGATTTTTATATCTCAGATTATTTTCCGCCCAAAAAACAATCAATTCAGATATCAGGCCGCCCCTGTATTTTTTATCCAGACAAACGTCAAGAAAATCATAGGTTATAATGACTGTTCTTCCATCCTTTTCCAGATGTTCGTTTACTGTGTCTAACAGATCGGATAACTCTTCATTCATATTTGGATACTTTTGAATATATCCTATAAGCTGGCTATATTTACAGGATATAATATCTTCCAGGTAGTCATAAGAGTTCAATCCATACTGTCTGATGATATGCTTTAAAACCCTGACCGCGAGTATTTTCCAGTAAACAGAATAATAATCTTTATTGTTTGTCTTTCCGATTGACCGGAAATTGGCTTTCCCAGGAAATTCCGCCGTATTGTCCAATCCGATCAACCATGTTTTCGACAGAATCCCTGCTGTTGGGATCCCAATATACCCGGCCATTGCTTCCGCATATTTTTTACAGTTCAACACTTTAAAAAGGGCAGTCTTTCCGCTTCCCTTTGAACCGGTGATCAAAAACTTGCTGTTATCAAATAGATATTTATACTCCTTCAGCGGGTAGAAAATTTTTTTCAGGCTCTCATAAGACTCAAATTCATTTTCCGCGGATACCGTACCGGAAGGAATCAGCTCTTCGATTGATCGCAGAATAGATTTTCTCCTCGATGCCGGCATGTTCGGTTCATCGTCGTTATTCCACGGTTTTTCCAGCAAATCCGCAATCTGCCTGTAAATATTTTTGTTACCGTCACGAAGGAGCAGCTGCAATATTTTTGATTCAGAATTCAGATTTGCGGCAACTGTGTCATAGCTGATATTTAAAGGATAATGTGCGGAGGATTCATCATACGGATCCGGGATTTCATCAAAATAGTCTGCCTTTTTCAGTGCCTCAAGACTATTTTCAATGAAATAATTAATCTCTTCCTCTGCCGCGTCTTCTAAGACCGGAACAGGGGTATTGATCAAATAAAATGGGATTTCCTGTCGGCACAGCCTGGGCAAAACAAAGTTCATCCCGACCATATTCTGCTCATTTCCATAAAATAAAGCGACTACCTCATCCGAATAGTGAAATATCGTATACCCTCCAATATCGTGTATTCCCGCGCGGGAATCTATTAAAATATAGTCCGGCCGGTACTGTTCGTTGATCAAATGAAAAAGGCAGTCTACAGGGTTATCCTGTCCATAGAACTGCGGCATATTAAAATCAATACGGGAAAGCTTCTCATAATATGTTTCCCCGCCATTCGGAGACAGCTTTGCTGCCTGCATGATATACAGTTCTCCGCCATTCATCCCCAATAATTCTTTGGAAGTAAAAGGGTACGTATATTCGTTTAAATCCATATATTCGGCTAACCCATCTTCCATTTCCTTCGGACATTCTATCAGGAAATCCAACACTCCATATCTGGGATAGCGCGATCCTTGTTCCGACCGCAGAATAGTGGACAGCCCCGGCGCCTCCAGATCCATATCCACTGCCACAACCTTATTTCCTTTGCGCGCCAGCTGCAGTGCGGCGAGCGCCAGTGTGGTTGTCCTTCCAACCCCGCCCTTGTAGGAGTAAAAGGTAATCGTCTTTGCATATTTTCCATGCGAGTCCCTTGCTTTGTAATTCCAACTTCTCTTTACCAGAGGGCGTTCACCATAGTAAATGTGATCTTCTATTTTTTCCACGCTTTTTATAATTTCATCATATATGCGGCCATTCACATCTATGTTCCGAGCCTGCCTGATCCAGTCACGGCCAATTGTGGCGGCAATAGATTCCTTCACATCATCCGGGGGATATTTTCCCGTCGTATAAACAGAAATCTTTCCGTATATGTCTCGTATGGCATAAATTTCTCCTTCACTCATTCCCTCATCATTCATGATTGATACATAACTCTTTAAACACCGAATGACTTCCCCTTTTACTTCATCAAAATGCATCATATCATTCCCCCGTCAATTTCCATTTTTATGATCATATCCATCAATGCTTCTATTTCTTGATGTATACGGATTGCCAATGCTTCCTCATTCCATTTGCTGCTGTCCGGCTCATACCTTTTCGCAGGATTCCAGTGTTCCAGAAGGTTTGCACAGGCACTTTGCAGATCCAGGCAATATCCGGCTGACAATCCTCCCTCCCGGCTGATCAGCCCTATCTCCTCTTTTAACTCATTTACATCATGTTTAAACTGCCTCACATCACGGCGGTGATTTGAAAAAGCATACCCTTGCCGGGAAGCCAGCAGCAACATCAGTTTACAATAGCATTCTAATACATAGCCTGCCAGATAATTTGCGTTAAACCATTGCTGATTTTTGTATAGTATATCCGAAGACTCATACATACGGTAGACCGTATCATGATAATTGTCATCTACTCTCATTTTTCCTCCTCATCGGTATCCTTAATTTTCTGTAACGTGTAACGTATACATATTGCTCAGTATTCTCGCAGATACGCCCCTCTTTTTCAGCAGCCATATGTTTCCCCATATTCCTTCTCAAAATCATTTTCCGTATAATCGGTTCCGCTTTCCAGCCGTTCCCGGGCATCCTTCTTATAATTTCCGGAAATACAGCACTCATAAGCGGGCCTTAGAATCGCCTCCGCCCGTGTATTCAATATGGTCTTATAAAACATTTTTCTCGTATCGGACAGAAAATCCTGGCCGCCGATAAATTCGCGGATAGCGGGCATTTTAGCCAAAATAACAGGAACCGTTTTTATCACGGCCTGCGTCAGGGAGGGTTCATATCCGGAGGAAAGCATATCAAGATAGCTGGCCTTCCTGCCATTCACCGTAAGCGCGGCTTTTGGAAACAACAGCGTCCTCTTCACGAGCTCTTTTTCCGAAGGCAGGATATCCTCCCTCATTGCTTTTTCCGATAAAGCAGGAAACAGGGTGTTGCCATTGTCGTAAATCGGTGAAGGATAGATTGTTTGTTTCTTTGTATCCGTGATATAGCCCCAATTTCCCATATGTCGGTCGAAGTTGCCGACAAGCGCGTCCCCGATAAATCTTTCCCAATAAGAGGCCCACAATTCGTCCGAATAACCGCATAACACAGGATCATGGCGGAGGACATGGCGGATCTGGCAGATATCAGGCACGCGGCCGATATCGCCGGAATCATAATGCTTCCGCATATATTGTCCGAATTCGATCAGATACTGGTGGCCGGAGGTGAAATTTTCACAGGCCACCAAAAGATTTTCCCCGCGGGTTCCGAGAAACGTATGGTGAACCTCGAAGCCGGCAATGTCAAGAATATGGCTTGACAAGTATTCGGAGATCACATTATTCACATAGCTTGTATCCAGGTCATTAAAACGGGTGTGCGCTTCCGCATATTTCACAAGATAACGTCTGCCGTCAGGAGATATCAGCCCTTCTTTTCTATCGGAGCCGCTGTACGGCGTGATCATATCCGGCCGCCAGTCATCCAGCGACGGCAGCGCATTCTCCTGTAAAAGTGTATTCGAAATTCCTTTCATATTTTTCATGGCTCTCCCGCTGTTCTGTTTCATTGATTAAGGCATGCCCCTTTCCCATCGTTGCCGATATTTCCCTTATATTATAATCGGAAGCTACCGGAAATACAACAGGACAAAGCCATTTTCGGATTCCAGCCCCAGTACGTACTGGCCTGTGACCGTGCAGCGTAGTGCACGGCCCAGGAGTGAACAGTAACTCAATTCAGTACCGAATCAGAACTTTTTAAGATAGGGATATAAAAATGGGGGCAAATCTGATATAGTATCTATATAAAGAGATCTATGTATAAAGAGAACTATATAGAGATCTTTTTATATAGTCAACGATATGTAGGATACGGCAATTATTTTTATCGTGTATCTGCTCATTCCCCCCCCGCAGATACGACTGCAGCTTTTCATATGGAGGTGTATCCCATGGGAACCTATCTGAATCCTGGAAACAGTGGATTTGAAGCAATCCGGAGAAGTGCATATGTAGATAAATCCGGCCTGATCGGCCTGATCAACGATACCATCGGTACGATGCGGAAGCTGACCTGCGTCAGCAGGCCCAGGCGGTTCGGCAAGTCCTTTGCCGCCCAGATGCTCTGTGCCTACTATGATAAGACCTGTGACTCTTCCCCCCTGTTTGACGACCTAGTACATCGTTGCATTAATTCTTGAGTAATCAGCACTCGCTATCCGCGCCATCTGCACGCCTGCTAACCTAGGTGTAGCCCACTACACCGTCGGTTAGCAGACGCACAGCTGACACGAATATCGAGCACTATTACTTCAAGATTAATGCAATGATGTACTAGCCATTGCCCGTGAGGCGCAGTATAAAGAGCATTTGAACCGGTACGATGTGATTTATCTGGATATGACCGGCGTGATCGGAGAAGCAGGCGCGGCGGATATCGTACCTTATATGAAACGGAATATCATCTGCGAGCTGGCAGCGGCTTATCCCGGCCTGGCAGTCGAGGAAGGTTTTGTCCCGACGCTGGTCAATGCCGTGTCTTTAGCGGGAAGCAGATTCATCGTGATTATTGATGAATGGGACGCGCCGATCCGCGAAGCCGGAAGCAATCCCCGTGCACAGCGGGATTATCTGGAATTTCTGCGGATGCTGTTCAAGAACAGCGGAGCCACCTCCCGGGTCATTGCCGCCGCATACATGACGGGAATCCTGCCGATCAAAAAAGACGGATTCCAGTCCGCAATGTCCGACTTCCAGGAATTTACTGTTCTGGATCCGGGAAAACATGCTGCCTTTACAGGTTTTACGGAGGCAGAGGTGCGAACCTTATGCGGCAAATATCACAGGAGCTTTGAAGAAGCAAAAAGCTGGTACGATGGGTATACGTTCGATGATGTTCATTCCGTGTACAACCCCTATTCCATCATGTGTGCCATGCAGAGTGGAAAATTCAAATCCTACTGGAAAAAGACCTCTGCGGCCGAAGCGCTTTTGACGTATATCGATATGGATGAGGAGGGGCTGCAAGGCGAGATCGCAAGGCTGGTCAGCGGGGAAGAGATTGAGGCGGACACGGAAGGCTTTGAAAATGATTTTGAGACTTTTAAAGATAAGGATGATGTATTGACGCTTTTGATCCACCTTGGATACCTGGCATACCGTGAGGATGAACAGGGTACCGGAACGGTTCGGATCCCCAACCGGGAAGTGCGGATGGAATTTCACCGGATTCTCCGAAAGGGAAAGCATACGGAATTGATCCGGCTGATCCGTGAATCTGACTGTCTCCTCGAAAAAACCATCCAGGGGGATGCCGACGCGGTGGCAAATGCAGTGGCAAAAATACATGATTCCATGTATGCGCCGCAGTTTTATAACAATGAACAGGCATTACGGGCTGCGGTAAGATACGCATATATCACATGCGTTGGCCAGTATGCCAGGATAGAAGAACTTCCCTCCGGTCATGGCTGCGCGGATATCGTGTATATCCCAAAATGGCGGTCTGCGCTGCCTGCAATGCTCATTGAGCTGAAAGGGAATAAGACCGCAGTGGGCGCCATTGCACAGATCAGGGACAGAGATTATCCTGCGGCGCTTCAGGGGATTGGCCAGGGGCTGCTCCTGGTAGGAATCAATTATAATGAAAAAACGAAGGTGCATTCCTGCGTGATCGAAAGGGATGTCTGATCACGCAGGTGTTATCCCCTGGCTTTAGAATGTCCCACTGTACACCATTTCCTTCATCTGCCTAATAAAATTGTTCAATGCCTTCATCTAATCTTTCCATAATTCCTTCTCTTTGCATATGATTAAAACAAAGAATCGGAATCCCTATTACAATCAGAAGCAGAATCGGAGTGATTATAAGTGATGGTGTCATCGTAAAATTATAAGTTGCTGTCCATTTTGTTTCCAGGTATGCCCTTACACCTGTATTAATCACAAGAAAACTCAAAAAGTACGAAATCAACAAAGTTACCACAGCTATACCCATTCCTTCAAATGTTAATAGAATTCTAAGCTGTTTCTTGGTCATTCCAAGACTCTGCATCATAGCAAACTCTTTCTTTCTCATATTCACAGATGTTATCTCAGCATTCACCATGTTAACGACTCCTATAAGCAATATCATTCCTGCCAGGATACTCGAAATTGCCATAGAAGCACTTGTTTCCTTACGATATTCCATCTCTACACTTTTTTCTGAAATCATTGGTATGTTATTCCTGTCAGTATATTCCTCCAAAAATGCCTGAATATTTTCTTTTTCATCATTGTCTACATTTAAAAATACCCTCCGTGCCGTATTATCCGGATACAATTCACAAAATTCGCTGCCTGGCATAAAAAACTGCAAGCTAAATTCATAACCAGGACTTATATTCCCTTCTGTCACCGGATACGGTGCAGAAATAATTGCCATGACTTCATATGCCCTTCCTTCTATTTCAACTATATCGCCTACTGAATATGTCGGGTGTGCATACGCTGGTTCTATTTCTTCTATCCCCTGCGCCAGTACATACTTCCCTGAAAGAAATTTTTCTTTATCTACTTTGCCCTCCAGTATACGTGCTCTCTCTGCCAGTCTGTCATTTATAATGCCATCCACTCCATATACAGTTGCTGCACATTTATGATCATCCTTTACACGGTAGTATCCCTCTTTCCAACCAGCCAACTGCTCCATATACTCCAGGATCTCACCGTCATTTTGCTCATAATACCGAATAATATTGCTATATGCATGATCTGGCAAATTCAACAAGACATCTTTGGAATACAATGTTCCCATTTCATATATCCCATCCAAACCTCTTATGTCCTTTAATACATCCGATGAAAGCGTTGTTCCTTCCGGATCATATTCCCCCCATGTGTCCATCAGTGTACGTTCTGATAACGTAAAATCACTTAAAGCAATTTCTTTCATATAAATGTCTATATCAAAACTTTTATGTATAACATAAATACTTCCAACACTCAATATGCCAAGAATCAAAAGAACAACTGCCAGGATATTCTTTTTTTTGTTCCTCCCCATATTATAAAGTGCCATTTGAAACAATACTGGTACTCCAGGTATTCTCCTCTCTGCTTTTCCTTTAAAATATATATTGTCCTCTTCACCCAATAAATCGGAAGGGTTTATTTTTCCTGCTGCAAATGCCGGCTTAATTGCCGCAACTATGACAAGAAAATATACAAATAGTGCAGCTAATATGTAGTCCTGCCATTTCATATAAAGATCGGGGACTATCTTCAAATTTTGAAATACAACAGGCAACATAACTTTTGCCCCTGCTGCTCCAATTACCATCCCTATCCCTATTCCCGGAACGCTTAATACTGCATTTTGCCAGACAAGAGATTTCCTGATTTGCCTCGGTGTTGCTCCAAGAGTCTTCATTCTCCCATATAATTTTATATCAGTTACATATGCAACATGGATGATACTATGTATCATAAGCAATCCGCAAATAAGCACTGCAGCCACCCCAACTTTATATGTCAAGGTTTCCAGCTCTATGCTTTGACTTACATTTTCATCATATATTTCATTAATATGGCATGCATCATCTTTTATGTGAAATTTTTGAATCATTGTCTCTGCAGACTTTCTAATATCTGCTGATTTAAACATCAGTTCCACTGACTTCTCTATTCCCTGATAATCTTTCAATATAGTATCAGATACCCATATTTTATGTACTGAGGTTACTTTGCTACATTCCCATACCCCAGTTATCTGAAATGTTTTTTGGATAGCTTTCCCGTTTTCTATCCAATCCAGTTCCATACTTTGTCCTATCCCATTTTCTATTCCGAGGTCCTTTAAAATGGCTGTATCAACAGCAATCTCTCCCTGTGTTTCTGGCATTCTTCCCTGTGTGGGTTTAGAAAAAGTATATTCTGCATATTGCTCGTCAGCATATCTGATTTCTACAGATTTACCATGAAACTCCTCATTTACTGCATTCGCAATAAGAATACTTTTACCAAACCCTTTTATTTCCGAATATTTCTCAAGTTCTCTTATCTTGGCATCTGGCAAATTCTCTATACGGATATGCCCCTTGCTTCCATACTGCTGCATATAGAAAGATTGGATATTATAGTAAGCACTGGTTCCCAATACATTTAATGCAACCACACTTCCAGCCAGCAATGCTATTATTGCTATTAACAAAATATTCCGCCAAAAATGTTCCCTGATATTTCTTTTGCTCAATCTTCTGACTGCGGTATTATTTTCTCTTTTCCCCATAATTTCAGGCTCCTTACTTAATCTTTTCCAGCTTTCCATCCCGCAAATAGATTATTCGATCAGCTATTTCAGCTATTTCCTTCTCATGCGTAACCATAATAACTGTTTGTTTAAACTCTTTACAGGTCATTTTCAAAAGGCCTGCCACTTCTAAAGCTGCATGGGAATCCAGATTTCCAGTAGGCTCATCCGCCAGGATAATCATTGGTTTTGTAGAAAGCGCCCTTGCAATGGATACTTTTTGCCTTTCTCCACTAGACAATGCCTTGGGGAAAACGGTAAGTTTATCTTCCAGACCCAAAAGCTGCGCGATCTGATGAATATACTCACGGTCTGGCATACGTCCGTCCAATTCCAATGGAAATATAATGTTCTCATAGACATTCAATACCGGCATCAAATTGTACTGCCGGAAAATAAAACCGACATTGCGTCTTCGGAAAATAGCCAGGCTTTCATCATCAAAAATTGACAAATCTATATCATTTACCTGTACTTTTCCTTTATCCGGAATTCGCAAGCCACCGATCAGTTGAAGCAGTGTAGATTTCCCACTTCCTGATGGTCCCACTATCGCATGGAATCCACGTTTTATATCCAGGTTGATTCCATCTATAGCTCTAACTTCATTCTGACCTTCCCCCAATATTTTGATTAGATTTTCTATATGAATAATTCCCATCCATCTGCTTCCTTCCATTTTCTTTTAACTTAGCACAGTTACTGTTGGCATCATGACCTGCCTAAAACACTCGGTTGTACATCTTTGGGCATTCATTCCAACACATGCCGCATACCCATCAATTTCCTCTGCCATAAAAAATTCATCATTATCCAGCTTTTCTTCCAGACAAATACCTTTTGCTTCTTCTTTGTTTCTATTCCAAATCATATTATTTATCCTCTTTCTTATTTATATATACTTTTTATAAACACACCATCATCAG
>VSNK01000509.1 GCA_009774255.1 Faecalicatena sp. | reverse complement strand
ATATAGCCTCTTTTTATATAGAATCTCTGGGCAGGTCCGTAGTCGCTGTTTAAGCAGACGTCCAGATATATTTTATTACAATAAGCCGACTCGCGGAGCGTGGCGGCGTTTGTTGCAATGCTGCCCGCAATGTTTTCTGCTGTATCCAATAACATAGTAGCTATTTTCTTCCGCCGGTATTTTTCGAATACAAACAAATCTACTATACCCGGAATATTCTGGCCGGCCAGCCCGCCCCATCTGCATTTGTAGTACAAAAAGACATATCCTGCCACGGCGCCGTTGTACAGTGCAAGCAATGCGGTACACTCGCCTTTTTCCTGATTATCCAACTGCCGTTTTAAATAGTCGATATTCTTCTGGCTCTCGTCGCCATCCGCCCTGCAAATAGACGGAATATCATCATAATTCATGGTACGGATATCTATGCATAAACGGCTGAGCCCTTCCCATTCTTCTCTTAAAACAGAATAACACAGTGTATCGCTTTTATCGCGGGCGTGCTTTCTCAATCTGCCTTCAAAGGTAAAGGAGCATTTTTCTAAAACTCTTATACTCTCCTTATTGTGTGACCGCACCCATGCGGCGATGGCTGATAAATTCATTTCTTTGAATCCATAATCAAGCATCTTTTTCACAGCCTGCATTGCATAGCCGTTGTTCCGGTACCTGGCTGCGACAGCATACTCTATTTCCATATAGCCGTCATATCGGTTCATACCTCCCAGGCTTATAAATCCTATAAAATTATCGTTTCTTTTATCGGCAATCACTTTAAAGCCCTTGTCATTCTTCCAACGTTGGATTGTGTTTTGGCTGTCAGTAATCGAATTGTAGAAATCAATCCCACTTTTTCTCAAAGTCTCGTCAAGACACATTTCATATAAAGCCTTTGCATCGCTATCCTGCCAATTTCTCAATATCAAATCTTTTGTTTCCATGGATTATTCCCTCCGCAAATTGCATTCTGCAATATATCTTTCCCACACTTGTGGCAATTTTGATCTTATAAACGTAGCATAGGAACAATCCGGGGTTTCTATCATATGCTTTTCCTTTAAGTATTCGATGCAGCATGAGTGCCACCAATCCAGTTGTTTTTCTGATTTATCTTCAAAACGCCCCACTTTCATTTTGCCCTGCTTCACATATTCCATAAATAGCGCATATGCATTCTCTACCCGGATGCACTTCGTCACTTCAACAGGTTCTGTCGCCAGTCTCGCACAAGGGATATTTTTAAACGGAATGACCTGGTTTTCTTCCGCAAGAACTTCGTAGATATATCCGTTCACACCTTCCGATACTTCCCTGAGCGCATTCGGGTACAGTTCGTGATAGACAGGTATATCACTGCCTCCTTCAAACCCATAAGGGAACCAATAATAGGGTCTTTCTACAGCGTTGCATAAATAGAATGCGGCAACCACATCCATTGTAGTCATATACACATATGGCCGATCATGGTCAGCCTGATTTGGTTTTAATACTTTAATATTTCCGGTGTTGCTTCCATGATATAGTATCATAACGGCTCTCCCCTAAACTGGAATTTATCTGGATAAAGATTATATTTGTAATTGGAAGTTACTCTTCTTTTGGTCTAGGACTATTTGGAAGAGGTTTTCCATTTTCATCTCGGTTAATAGGAGTTGCTTTAAGATGAAATTGTATACAGCCATCAGCACACGGTATATTCATTACATATTTTTCCTTTTCACCTCTATATGTAAAATCACCACCACATCGGATAACTTCACACCATGTATATACTTTTATCATTGTTTTAGGACACATTCCAGCAGGACATTCATATGAAAAGACAAATTTATCTCCTTTTTCCAATCCAAGCCGACAGTGTCCTGCTTTTCCCTCTATTACCGTTAATTCAAATTGCCAATCTTCAGTACACCATTTTTGCATACTAATACCCTCCAAACATTATTATAAATAATCTGCTCAATAAATTAAAATTTAGCATTCAGAATCATTTTTCAATGTATCCAAACCAATTCCTGCCTCATCAATGTCATTCAATATATCCTCTATCCTATTTTCCAAATCATCAACTCTACTTTCTGCATCTT
>VSNK01000508.1 GCA_009774255.1 Faecalicatena sp. | reverse complement strand
TCCCGCTAAATATTGGGGGAAAGGGGGTACTATGCGCTTTTTTATCGACTAACCTCCACGTTTAAGTTTCAAACTTCCATATTCAGATGCAAACATACACAAAAAGAGAGGAATGCTGAAATGACCAATGATAATCGGAAGCGTGCGGCAAATATTGTTCCTTTGAAAAAAGCACATGAGAAAAGCACATAAAAAGAGGGGGGGGAATTTTAAAGATTACCGTGTTATGATACATATAATTAAAAAGGAAAGTATATGATTCATCGCAACAAAAAAAGCAGGAAAAACCTGCCTTGAATCTGATGATTTCCAATCAAAAAGAATCGGCGTTGGAAAGGGAACTATTGAAGATCCAACTGATTTTGATAAATGGAACGATGAAATTGCTGATTTATTTGAGGATATAAAAAAATGAATTATCTAGCAGACACGCATATTTTAATTTGGGCAATAACAGATAGTCCTAAATTATCCAAAAATGCATGAAAAACGTATCGCTAAATGGACCGAACCTATCCGTAATGCAGAAGATTGCGGCTTTACCATAAAAAGCCTTGAACTATGGAAAGAACCAGGAGGAATATCTGAAAAGGTTTCCGGAGGATGGATATGTGCCAATGCATAATTCCGGAAGCGAACGTTGTATCATACCTTTATGTGTTGGGAGAAGCAACTGGAAAGCGATTGATAGTGAGGACGGTGCAATTGCAGCAGCCTATGCGTATTCCATTGCAGAAACAGCAAAGGCGAACCAGGCAGACCCATTCTATTTTACTATAAGTTATTATTGGAAAAACTCCCATCCCTTTTAAAAGAGCATGGAATGGAAGAAAACCTAAGCTTTCTGGATTGCCTTATGCCGTGGACAGAAAATTACAAATCCCACGAACGGCAGGAGAAAGAGAAAGACCGGCGTGAATTGTCTGGTACAGTATAACCGCTCTTGCCCGGCATCCGTAGCAAGGAACACACCCTGCGCATGATGTGCAGGTCTGTTCCGCGTGCTCACATGGAAATGCATTTATAATTGTCAAGGCGCATGTTTGCTGGTTATTTTAGCAAAATATGCACCTTTTGTCAGTGGTACGGGTTATCTACCAATTACTTTGTATCAGCATTTTGATATCCATATTTCACATTTAGAATCTTTTTGTCTGCTGATATAGAATCTATTTATTCTGATATATTCTCTGCCGTTCTATTTTGCTTTATGTTTTAAGGAACTGACACAAAATAACTTGCAACTATGACTCAGGATCAATCTTCATATACAAGGCGGAGGAATGAGGCGTACTGGAGTACGCCGATTGATGGCGCTGTGTGCCAGCGACAAACGTTTAGCGCGGACCGAAACAGAGTGTAGACCAACGCAGTATTATGAAGATTTAGACGAGTCAAAGTTGTAAGTTATTTAGGGACAGTTCCTAAGGAGTTGTAGAAAAATAAGTGATACAGATTGCGCAGGATATTTCTTCGGATGTGCAGGTCAAAAAACGCAGGCGTAGTGGGCTACGTCGAGGCTTTTTGACCTGTGCAGCCGGAGAAATAGACAAGTCAAGATGTGTCAGTTATTTTTCTACAACTCCTAACTGTCTTGTTAACGCACCGGCGATGGATTTTGCCAGATGATGGTTCTTTATCATGTTTTTGATCCGCAGGTTTTCTAAAACTACCACAAGGATTGCGGCCAGGTTCTGAAACAGCAGAAGGCGGTATACCTTATAGCCGGTATAACGCCTTTTCTTCTCAGCACTGTGAGCAAGATATTCACAATCT
The DNA here is from genome assembly GCA_009774255.1 of Faecalicatena sp. GTDB lineage: Bacteria > Bacillota > Clostridia > Lachnospirales > Lachnospiraceae > Schaedlerella. Next base: position 317 of record VSNK01000508.1, on the reverse strand, counting down.
AAATGGTAACCTTATGGCAATTAGAGCTGATTTTCCACAAGCTGTCTTTTTAAACGTTCGATTTCTTGAAGCTGCTGCTCTATTTGCGTATCCTTCTGAGATAACTGTGCGTCCTTCTGAGACAACTGCGCGTCCTTCTGCGACAACTGTGCGTCCTTCTGAGACAACTGCGTATCCTTCTGAGACAACTGTATATCCTTCTGAGACAACTGCTCCTTGTTCTGAAGCAAAGATTCAGATTGCTCGTCTATTGTCTTCTGCATGATGTCGATCATCAGCTGCACTGTATTCCTGTCCATTATTCTTAATTCTTCCGA
>VSNK01000507.1 GCA_009774255.1 Faecalicatena sp. | reverse complement strand
GTGTCGGAAGTAACCTGCATGGAGCTGAGTGTCTCCATGCTTCCCTTCATACTGTTATTCATGTTCATATCACCTCATTCTGTCATAGATTTACAAAATACGCTCTCTTCGCCAAATATATGACTCAATTCCTGTATTCCTGATTCTATAATGATATAAATATGAATGGATGTCAATTTAAATCGTTCGACAAATTAGGTAAAAATTCTTTCAATCAAAAACGTCGTCGTATTTCTATTTATCCGATCAAAACGGTTTTTCCCTCGAATGCAAAGCCATACTTTCGAATTCGATCCGGCGTGATACCTTTGTCTTCCAATACTGCAGAGTATTTTTTATACTCGATTTGATCTAATGCCGCCTGCACCGTATCAGCGAGAGTGGCTTCATCGCCGGGATCGTGGACTTTGAATTCCAGGATGATGGCGTTGTCCGTGTCGTGTAACGGTTCCAGCATCACATCATACCGTCCAAAACCACTCTCCCTGTTGGAAGTGACAGAATAGCGGCCGGCAAGGTCTACCATTAACCCCAGAACGAATCCGTGGTAAAAGCGTTCCGGTTCTGTTGTGGCGGAAGGATGTTTTCCTGTATCAAAATAGCTGAAGGTAGCGAAGGCAATCCGGTTCATATATGCATTCATCGCTCTCCTGTCATCTGACAGGAGAGCTTTGATGAAATCATTGTATGCCGGAGTAAATCTTGCAAACCAGCCGTTGATCATCTTCCGGAACATAATTCGGACCTCTTTATTCGTCAGTGCAAGCTCGAAATCCTCTGTTCCATTCTCCTCATCTATGTGGTAACTAATAAGTCTCAGATATCCGCAGGAAAGTAGGAGACTCCAAACAGCATTTTTATCATAATCTAATTGATTGAATACAAGCTGTTCATCAATCTGCGTGTGAAGAGTTTTGCCGGACAGCAGGTCTTCCATGGCGATCTTAATGTCTGGGTTTCCTTCGCGTATCAGTTTCCCGACAAGGCTGTTGCTGCTGGTATTCGCCCAGTATGCGGAGAATTTCCCGGATTTTAGATAATTTATAATCGACCAGGGATTATAAATGTCGCTCTTTTGTCCGAAGGTAAATCCATCGTACCAGTCTCTTACTTTGTCTTTCTTGTCTTCCAGACCGTATTCATCCAAAGCGCACCAAACTTCTTGTTGGGTAAATCCAAAACAATCAGCATATAGATCAGATGTAGTTGTAACGATCTCCAGATTATTAAGATCAGAGAAAATGGATTCCTTACTGATCCTTGTGATGCCGGTCATAATAGCTCTTGCCATGTAAGGATTCGTCTTAAATGTAGCGTTGAACAGATTTCTTATGAAAGATACCAGTTCATCCCAAAAACCGTTGATATAAGCCTCCTGCATGGGAGTATCATACTCGTCCAGAAGAATGATTACTTTCTTGCCATAATAGCGCATCAGATAGTTGGACAATGTTCTTAAAGAACCAGATGCCAGATAATCGTCCATATCAGGAGAGATTTTTCGGTACACTTCTTTTTCATCCTCATTCAGAATATTACTCTTTGACAAAAAGTCATATTCGTTATACAGGTTTTTTATGATCTGACAGATTTGCTTTCGTGTATTGACAAAAGAAGTTTCTTTAATACTGGCGAAGCTTAGGAAGATCACAGGATAAGTTCCCTGCAGTTTTCGGTATTCTTCTTTTGTCCAGATAGAAAGATGTTGGAACAGGTTGTTTCTTCCTGCATATTTGATCGAGAAGAAATATTCCAGCATGCTCATATTCAGAGTCTTACCGAAACGCCTGGGTCGGGAAATCAAAGTGACGACGTCGTTATTCTCCCACCATTCTTTGATAAAATGTGTCTTATCTATATAGAAGTTATCATTCGTAATTAAATCGCCAAAATCCTGATAGCCGATTCCTACGGTTCTTGCCATAACAGTACCTCCTACGAGCATGTTTATATTGCTTGTATTTTATCATTATTTGGATGGGAATACAACGAGATATCCTTTGGTATCAATCGGTTGTTTATGGGCTGTTTATTGGCATGAATGTGAAAGGAGCCTGGTGTACGTGTAAAAAATAACATAAAAAAAGAAAAATAG
>VSNK01000506.1 GCA_009774255.1 Faecalicatena sp. | reverse complement strand
TATTTTGCCTGTGAAGAACTCCTGAAAGAAGTTCAGGCAAAGGAGGGGCGGTATTTCAAGGAAACCGAAGAAACGACCTACGATATCATCACAAGAGAATACATGATTACAGACGAAATCAAGTGGTTTGAAGGCAGGAAAGACTGGAAAAAACTGATATCCATAGGGTATGAAAGAAAAACGATTTCCAAAAAGGAGACTGGAGAAGAATCCATAGAGGAACGGTATTATCTGTGCAGTATCAAGCCGATCGCAGAACTGTTCGCAATTGTTGCGTGTCGGCATTGGCATATCGAAAATGGGCGGCATTGGGTACTCGATATCGTATTCAAAGAAGATAAACTGCGTTCCAAAGAGAAAAATGGGATACACAATCTTGGTTAAACAATTTGAATGAAACAGGTGGGGTGACGTTCCCACATCTCCAACAAGGATGACGGCCGCCTGTTCCGTCCTCTGCATTCATTCAAAATAGTTTATGTATTTGTATGCTTAATTATAAAGCTTTTTTTCATTTGTCAAGTTTTTTTAATGTTCCGTGCTCAATATAACGTTCGACATTATATGTACTTAATAAATGGAGCGTTTTGGCATAACAATTTCCATGAGAGGTTATTTTAACTGCAATGCGAATATATTCTTCATTCATTTTGTATAGCCTGACAAAGAGAATAGACCGATCATGAGGATTTTGTCCTATATAATCAGGATTCCTCAAAATATCTTCCATATCACAGAAATATTTTCATATTCATAAGGATGCCGTTTTTTAATGTGTTCTATATTGCTTTCGCCTATATAGGTTGGTGTCCAGGAGAAATATTAAGATTCAGTAATCGAATCACATCAGATGAAAAAGTTCCTATCTGTTTTCTGGCTTTCATATGTCAAATCCTTTTCCGCTGAATGGGCTGCTATCTGCAGTACCACTTATAGCCAGCGTTTCTTCTGGAGTTACGATGTGTATCCTGATTGGAACATGCTTCAGATTCTTTGTAACGCAACCAGCCCATTAAAAAGTCGCCTGACGGCGAGGGGCTGGTCTGTGTCAGATTTTTACCTCTGCCTTTGACATAGGCAAGCCGTCACTATTGGTGGAAGTGATGGTTGTTTTATTGTAGGAACATATGTTCTTCTTGCAATCTGCCGCCAAAAATGCTATAGTATGACTTAGAAAAGGAGCAACCGCCCACAAAGTGGTTAGCTTCCCAACTAGTCTATAAGCCTACCTGCATCCGCCAAGATTACAAGGTAGGCTTATTTATTTTCGCTTATTCCTCTTATCGAGGAAGGTAAGCAACGCGATAACAAAACTACCAAAGGCAATCAGCAGAGCCAATATACCAATGAAAATCGAAATGATTTCAAAAGCTGTCATTTGCGCCACCTCCCCTCTTATGTACTCCGGTAAACCGGGCGTAAAGTTTCGGGAGGCTTACCACCTTGTAACACGATTACTCCATATCGACAATATATCACATTTTCCCTTGTCGGGCAATATCCTTTTTGTTCCCCGGCGCATAAATGCCCTTCCCTGGTTACTATTCACGGTGCCTTGCACCCTGCTGCAAGGCATCCGGCCAGTAAAATAGCGGTTTCTGGCATCCAGCCCCTCGCCGACAGGCGACTTTTCAATGGGCTGGTTGCGTTACAGTTCGCGGCCGGTTAGGCCGTGAACTGTAACGCTTGTGCGTCCTGCCGCTTTATTGAAGTGGACAGTATCTTGATATATGGAAAATGTCATGGTAGAATCTAGAAGAAGGAAGGCGGGTATTTTGAAGAAAAAATTCAATGTGGCAGGCTTATGTCTGCCGGACAGGCATTATATGGCGGAAATATCGGAACGTCTCGAAGAAACAATAAAGATGGAAATGTGGAATTGGCAAACAGGATTTTTGAAATGCGTCTTTACAACAGGTATTTATTGAAGGAATGCAGTAATTGCTCCGAGATTCCGGAGGTATGGATATGCGATTAGAATATATAGAATTGAATCATTTTAGGGCGATAGAGTCAGCAAAAATTGAATTTAACGGAAAAAGTACTGTGATTTTCGGAATTAATGGCACCGGAAAATCTACAATTCTCCGTTCGATCAATTTATTAT
>VSNK01000505.1 GCA_009774255.1 Faecalicatena sp. | reverse complement strand
GATATCGACCTTGCGGTAAGCGGTGGAAATGCGCTTGATTTTTATTATGACGTTGAAGAACAGGCGTGGACTTTGCTGTTGTTCGATGTTGTGGATCTTGACAGAGGCATTTCAAACGAACTGCGGGCCGAAATAGACAGGGACGGAGTAATTATATATGAGAAAGTATGACAATTTTTGCAAAGCGATCAAAAATCTTAACGAGGGTCTTAAAATTGAAGAACCTTATACAATCGTAGAACAGACAGGCATTGTCGGGCTTTTTGAGATCTGCTTTGAGCAGTCTTGGAAGCTAATGAAAGAAATACTTGAAAAGCATGGCAGATTTGAAGAAAAAATAGGCTCTCCAAGAGCGATTATAAAGATAGCCTATCAGTGCAAAATGCTGAATGACTGCGAGAGCTGGCTTGAACTTCTTGATTCAAGAAATATCCTTGCTCACACATACAGTGATGAACAGGCACTGAATGTAATTAAAAAAGTGAAATCAGATTATATGTTTCTTTTTGAAGCTTTGAAAAAAGAAATTGACGAACGATGGCTGGATTTTTATTGAGAATGATCATCCAATGCAAAGGGGATGCTTTTATTGAACGGAATTGTCCGCTCACAAGAAAAAATGTTTCGTCATATCGGCATAACGAAAAACAAGTTGATTTTATAGCAAAATATCTATATAATGTTTCGTTATAACGAATTACCAGAGAGGATAATTAAAATGAAAAAAATGGATATGGAAGAATTGCAGATGGAGAGAGGGACGGATAAAAAAGTAGTTGAACATTTATCCCAATATCATGCAGAGTACAAAGCGTTATATAAAAATAAGGAGCTGCTATGTGAGAAATATCCGAAACTGAAAGCCTTGATTTATGGTGATGACACATTGGAGCTGTCAGCAGAAGAACACCGGATGTTTATGGAGTATATGGATATGGAACACCAGATGAATTGGATAGAAAAGAAATTCTATTATTATCTGGGTTCCTTATCCCTATCTGCATTAGGAAATAAAATACGGTTTTTATTGGACGAAGGGTTGTCGGAGGAAAAGATATCAGAAGAGGCAGAACGACAAAACATGCTGTTTGATATCCTGACGGAAGGGTTCATGGAAGACCTGGAGCAGAATTTTTTGTCAGCAGATAAAGAAAACGAGGAAAGAGAAAAAAGGATTCTGGAATTAGAGGCACAGGTAAAAAGTTTGGAGCTTCCGGAAGAAATGTGTGATAAGATAGACGAGTATGTAAGCGCAATTAACAGCCAATGGCTGGAGTGCAGTGCATTTGCATATCAGTGTGGGATGAAAGACATTCTTACGTTAATACATTAGATATACTCCTTTATTATCCGTAAACATAAGAGATGGAACGGTATATCAAACAACTAACGGAGGACGATGATCACAATTCTCATACTCTTTTTTTCTTTCTGATCGATTTGACTATATCGTTAACATCGCTTTCATTATACTCAACAGACACTGCCCATTTTTGCGCTTCGTCTAGTGAAGCCTCAAATTCTTGGGCAGAAGGAAGTATTTGACCGGAAGCTGAAAGAAGAAACGAAGGAGGCAGTGGAAAAAGCAGTGGAAGAGGAGCGGAAAGCGGTAAAAAAAGAAATGAAAATGCAGGCTGAAAAAGCAGAAAAGAAAGCAGAGGAAGTAAGGCTTGCGGAACGAATTTCTTTAATCCTGAAAAAATGTGCGAAGAACAAACCTTTGTCTGTCATTGCGGACGAACTGGAGACAGAATCGGAGGAAGTGCTCCCCATATATAATATTATCACCCAGAATCCGGGGAAAACAGTGGAAGCGATTTGTGAAATGGTCATTTACCAATTATACTGTATCGCAACCGCACAGCTGGAAAAATTTTGTTGACAGGTGCTTCTATTTTGTTTATAGATAGAAGCACTTTTCTATGTTACATTGAAAGCATAAAGGAATAAAGAAAACATAAAGAACAAGGATACTGATGATCTAAGGAGTTGTAGGAAAATAACTGACACATCTTGACTTGTCTATTTCTCCAGCTGTATAGGTGAAAAAGCCTCGACGTAGCCCTAAGGAATCCACCATGCTTCGCATGATAACCCCTTAGGACAAAGCCCACTACGTTGC
>VSNK01000504.1 GCA_009774255.1 Faecalicatena sp. | reverse complement strand
ATGGTTTTACGGAAAGGATAAAGGATATGGGTACAGAAGAATTAAAACAGGCTCCGGAAACTGTGGAGCCCGAAGCGCAGGCATCTGCCATCCAGCATGAGGACGTGGCCTTAAAGACTGCCTTCCGGTATTTTGCGGATGTGCTGCTCCCATATTTCGGGATCAGGGGAAAAGCCGTGGGTATTGCGGCAACGGAACTGGTGCATCTGGACGTAAAGGTATTTCACGAAGATTTTAACTTTGATATGGAGGACGGCTCATGCGCGCATTTTGAGTTCCAGAGCGCAAACGAAGGGCTGGAGGGCCTAAAGAGGTTCCGGGCCTACGAGGCACTGTATAGCTACCAGCATAAGGTTCCGGTCATCACTTATGTGCTGTTTTCCGGGAATGTCAAAAAGCCAATGACGGAATTTATGGAGGGCGTGAATACATTCCGCATTGTACCGATCATTATGCAGGGCAATAATGCGGATCAGGTGATCAGGGAGCTTCAGGAGAAGCAGGAAAGCGGCGGGGAGCTTACGAAGGAGGATCTGGTTCCGCTGACACTCTGCCTGCTGATGGGCGGGGAGATGCCCATGGAAGACAGGGTAAAGGCAGCGTACCGGATCACACGGGAGGCAGGCTCTGTCGGGCAGGAAGAGTTGGATAAGATTGAGGCAGTATTGTATATCATGGCAGATAAATTTTTAGAATCTGCGGAGATGGATGAATTGATGGAGGTGATTGGAGTGACAGAATTGGGACGGAAACTGGTAAAGAGAGGAATCGAACAGGGTAAGGCATTGGGAAAAGAAGAAGAGAGAATGGATATCGCCCAGAACCTGATCGGTCTTCTGGATGAGAAAGTGATTGCGCAGCGGACAGGGCTTCCCTTAGAAACTGTAATCAAATTAAAGGAGGAACAGGCATCACCCCCTGCGCTGTAAGTATTTTTTGACATTTGCTAAATGACTTCTGCCCTTATTATGGCAGGTTTCTCTATGCAGAAAAGTATGAAAAGGAGATGTCTGGAATGGCATACAAACCAGAGCTATGGGCAGAGGCAAAGAAAAAATGCAGGCTGAATGAGAATGACATCTGTATGGCCAAAGAGATGGGACTGAACCCCAGAAGCCTGATCAGGAATATACCCAATCCCAGGGAGCAGTGGAAGCTGCCAGTGAAAGAATGGATCCATGAGATGTATGAGGATCGGCAAAGCGGACCGCAGAAGATGATATCAGATTTGCGGAATCACTGGAACGTCTGATTAAAAAAATAAAAATAGAATAAGCGACTGAAAGCCACAGACTTCTAAAAAAGAAGCCTGTGGTTTTTCTTATTATGAAATATCCGGCAAAACACGTCAGTGACTGGTTTTGCCGGATTATTCCACAGGATGCAGAAAACCTGTTAACGGCAGGCTTTCTGTATCTTTCATAAGCAAAGAGATGAAAGGGAGGCAGATTGATTGACAAAAAGAAAACGAAAAGAATACTATCAGGCCGGGGAACAGGTAGCAACGCTGCCCACGGATAAAGAGGGAAAGGCGAAGATTGAAGACCTTTATCTGGGAGAATATTTCGCAAAGGAGATTCCCCCCTCCAGCCGGGTATCTGGCAGATGAAACAGAAGATTGAAGTGCTATAATATCTGCCGGAATATTATTGTATAAGAACAGCCAGATGTATCACATCCTGGGGAAAATCGTTCAGCGCGAAGGAAGAAATCGTGGCTCTGGCATTGCCCACGGAATTATTTATCAACGGGAGCCTGAATACCTTTGCACAGCCGACGAATGTAGATACGAAGAGCCGGATCATTGATTACGATATCCGGGAGCTGGGAGAACAGCTCATGTCCCTAGTATAACCCACGATAATTATCCACACCTTTCGCTTGTCTAAATTTCCATCTGCCGCGTCAGCTTCAATCGACGATTAGGTCATAAGGAATCCTCCCGCAAGCGGGTCCATCCTTGTGACAACAGCTACCGGCATCGCCTCATTCAGCTTCCTTGCATATGGAAATTTATCCTGCGCGTAAGGTAGTGGTAATTATTGTGGGTTATACTAGTACATCGAATAATTAATAACTGGCCTAATTAGCATTTGATTTTATGCCAACTTTAACAGCTTCATCCT
>VSNK01000503.1 GCA_009774255.1 Faecalicatena sp. | reverse complement strand
AAGAAACGTTCCGAAAAGAATCAACAATGTTAAGACCTCGTATGTACTCATCTGCACCACCTCCCTTCTTTTTCAAGTTAGGGAGGCTTACACCACCTTGTAACACGATCACTCCTTCATAAATTCTACCATATCTTTTTACTTCTGACAACTCATATAACGCCCATATAGACATAGAAAAAGCAACATCAAGGATTTATCCGGCTATTGCTTTTATTTGGCTATATGGGCGATTCTACAACCAGCGATTCAATTGCTGCTTTTAACTTAGGCGAGCCTTTTCCAGTGTAAGCTGCAAACGATCCACGCCGTTGACATCATCACCAGCACCGCCGTTGTCATCGTCATATTCCCATTTCAGATAATTCCTTCCGACCGGAGCCACCCTATACTTTGCTTCATAATACCCTGTAGCCTCTGGGTTAGGAGTATCGTAATATACGGTCACACCGATAACATAATCAGATAAATCTGTATTTTGCTGATTCCTTCCCAGTTCTCCCTGGCGTTTCATGTTAAGTTGAAACCATCCCCTTGAACCAAGATTTTCAACCTGCACATTCCGGATCAGGTGGCCTTGGATGCCTGCAAAATTATCTCCACAGCCATCTGAACAGGACAGGCCGTGCATCCATTCCAACCAGCCGTCCTCTGCAGTATAAACACGATACTCCGGTATTAGCACATCCGTTTTTGACATTTCAATAGCTGTATCAGCCGTTTTACCTGCCTCTTCCATGTTTATGCATTCCAGGATTCCATCCCAAGGATAATCATAATATGTCCTAATGTGGCTTTCATGCCCTGTTTGATCTCCTTCAGCTCCGTCAATACCTCCGTTCTCGCTGATACTGAATTCCATCAGCAGATCAGGTTCAGAAGACAGACACATAGCCGTATGGCATGCCTCATTCAAATAAATATCCCCAGCTTGTGCGATATATCCGGATGACATTGGATGCCAGCGGAAGTTGCCTGTCCCACACATTAGCTGCCGCATGTTCCCGGTATATGTAGCGCCCCCACAGCTGACACCTGCTGCTTCATAGGCCGATACGATTGCTGAGCTACAGTCCCGATCCCCCTGCTCAGCCTGGTAAATGCCTGCTCCCGTTTGAACGTTGCATTTTCCCCCGCCATCCCCCCAGCGTGAGATCTGGCTGTATCCATGCCAGTCATGTGTAACTAAGTGTCTCATTATCTCAACTGCTACCTGTTTTTTTAGCATTTTATTCTCCCTTCATTGCGCCTGTGCAAAAAGAGGACGGTTCCCCGCCCTCTGAATTATTTTGGTTCTGTGTATGTAAGTGCCTGCTTGCTATCAGATACACCTGCCGTAGTCGGATCCGTAACAACTCCCAGAATTGCCAGGACACAGAATACTGCATCCACCACGGCCAGAAGTTTATTTCCAAGCTCTCCCAGATCCAGAACATAGCCGAATGTTGCTGCTACCACCTGGATGAGTAGTAATACCGCCGGTATAATCGACATCCAAAATGCTTTGTTTTTAATCCTTACCATCCAATTAATCATCATGACAAATTCCTCCTTTACTTCCTGACTTCTAATTCTAAAACTTCATCATACATCTTAGTTATCATTCCGTTTCCACCAAGTTCGTGGTATGCTTCATACATTTCAATAAAATTTTCCAAAGCATATGACGGAATATGCCCTTCCCTCATGTAGCGGTCGTGATACTCGATCAGCTGCACCCTGAGCAGCAGCATAGTCCCCTTGCCGTTTGCGTCCCTGTCTTTTTTCTGTCTTTTCAGCAACCATACAATATAGGTTAACAGAATCGGCAACGCAACTGTGTATGTCTGCGTTAAAATCTGCTCCAATAGATTTCACCTCCTTTCCCGATTTTTTTGCAAAATAAAAAGACCTTTGCGGCCCTGGCTTTCATTATTTTTTTTCATTTCCATAACTGCATCACTATAATTACACACAAAAACCCATTCTTACCGCAACACCTGTAGAATACACAGTAGATGAATCAGATGCATGGCCTGATTTTGCATTAACAGTTAAATACAGCGTATGAGCAACTGATGAGGATAACCAAATATTTCTTGTCCACCAAGAATTAGGATAAAATATTTTATACGAACTATAATACAAATCATATATTTCATATACTTTCTGTAAAC
>VSNK01000502.1:1204-2164 GCA_009774255.1 Faecalicatena sp. | reverse complement strand
AGCAAAAATAGCCGCAAAGCGGCGGAAAAGCATCGAAGATGCGTTTTGCGAATGGCGCGGAGTGAACTGTAACTTATGAAAAGATCTGGAAAAAAATAATTTTTTTACCTGGAAAAGGTTGACATTGAATTTCAGCGGTGTATAATAAAAATATAAAGTTCACAATATGAAATGCAATTTCATATTGTGAAACTAAAAATGAAGGAGAATGAATATGAACGAGGTAGCAGAAAGAATTCAGAAGATGGGTGTTGTACCGGTTGTTGTGCTGAATGACGCGAAGGATGCCGCGCCGCTGGCGAAGGCATTGTGCGAAGGAGGGCTGCCCTGTGCGGAGGTTACGTTCCGTACGGACGCGGCGGAGGAATCCATCCGGATTATGACGACAGAGTATCCGGATATGTTCGTAGGGGCAGGTACCGTGCTTACAGTGGAGCAGGTTGACCGTGCCATGGGCGCGGGGGCAAAGTTTATCGTCAGCCCTGGCTTTGATCCGGAGATCGTGGATTACTGTCTCGGAAAGGATATTCCGGTATTCCCGGGATGTATTACCCCGTCCGAGGTAGCTCAGGCTGTGAAGAGAGGACTGAAGATCGTAAAATTCTTCCCGGCGGAGCAGTTCGGCGGAGTGGCAACGATCAAAGCGATGGCAGCGCCTTATGTAGGGCTGAAGTTCATGCCTACGGGCGGCGTGAATGCGAAGAATCTGGAAAGCTATTTGAGCTGTGACAAGATCATCGCGTGCGGTGGAAGCTGGATGGTAAAAGGAGATCTTGTCAAGGCAGGAAAATTTGACGAGATCAGGACCCTGACAGAAGAAGCGGTAAAACTGGTGGCGGAGATCAGGAAATAAGAGAATCGGATATTTTATAAGAAAAGTGAGGAAAAAATCATGGCAAAAAAGGTTGTAACATTTGGTGAGATTATGTTAAGGCTTGCTCCGGAAGGATATTACCGTTT
>VSNK01000502.1:0-1194 GCA_009774255.1 Faecalicatena sp. | reverse complement strand
TTACCGTTTTGTGCAGGCAGATAAGCTGGGCGCTACCTATGGCGGCGGCGAGGCGAACGTATCCGTTTCTCTGGCCAATTATGGATTTGACAGTGCATTTGTTACGAAGCTCCCGAAGCATGAGATCGGACAGGCGGCAATCAATTCCCTGCGGAAATTCGGGGTGGATACGTCCTATATCGCCCGCGGCGGCGACCGTGTAGGAATTTATTTTCTGGAGAAGGGTGCTTCCCAGCGTCCCTCTAAGGTGATCTACGACAGGGCGGGTTCATCCATCTATACGGCTTCTCCGGAAGATTTTAAATGGAAGGAAATCTTTGACGGAGTAGAGTGGTTCCACTTTACGGGGATCACGCCGGCCCTCAATGATGATGTGGCAGCGATCTGCCTGGAAGCATGTAAGGCGGCAAAGGAAGCCGGCGCGAAGATTTCCTGTGACCTGAATTACAGGAATAAGCTGTGGAGCAAGGAAAAAGCCGGACAGGTGATGGGCGAACTCTGCAAATATGTAGATGTGTGTATTGCAAATGAAGAGGACGCGGCAGACGTATTCGGCATCCATGCGGCAAATACGGATGTTACGGCCGGGGAAGTGAACCGGGAAGGGTATAAGGATGTGGCAAGACAGCTTGCAGACCGCTTTGGATTTGAGAAGGTGGCAATCACACTCCGGGAATCTATTTCTGCAAATGACAACAACTGGTCTGCCATGTTATATGACGGGACAGACTATTATTTCAGTAAAAAATATAAGATGCACATTGTAGACCGTGTGGGCGGCGGAGACAGCTTCGGCGGCGGTTTGATCGCAGCGGTGCTGAATGGTTATGACGCGCAGTCCACGATTGAATTTGCGGTAGCCGCATCTTGTCTGAAGCACTCCATAGAGGGTGATTACAACATGGTATCTATGGACGAGGTTGCGAAGCTCGCAGGCGGCGATGCTTCCGGCCGTGTCCAGAGATAATATACGGAACGTCAGATAAAGCTGCCGTTTCGTATCATATGATGCGCACAGCCGCATGAAGCATGCTGCTTCGCGGCTGCGGCTGGCGCAAAAATTCTCCGGGACAGCTGCGCCTGATTTGCTGTTTCGGACATTTCTCCCATTTTGCTATTGCGGAAATAGGGCCGTCGCTTTTGCGGCGGCCCTATTTCACGTATGCCATGGTAAGCCCTTGTGCAAGCACAAAC
>VSNK01000501.1 GCA_009774255.1 Faecalicatena sp. | reverse complement strand
GCATTCCGGTTAATTTCCCGTGCGACCTTTTTGATCAGAAGATTGCGCCGACGCTTCTTGCGGGCAATGCGGCAATCGTAAAACCATCTACGGATAATCCGCTGACATTATGTATGCTGACAGAAATGCTTGGGAAAGCGGGCGTAACTCCGGGCGCGATTGAGATCGTCACTGGAAGAGGTTCTAAGGTCGGCAGCTGGCTGTGCGGTAATAAGGACGTCCACGCAATCACGCTTACTGGTTCTACAGAGGTTGGAATCGAAACTGCGAAGACAGCGGCAGATCATCTGGCTCACATCGCACTGGAGCTTGGGGGAAACGATGCATTTATTGTATTGGAGGACGGAGATGTGGACCTTGCAGTGGAAGAACTGATCTGGGGACGCATGTATAATACAGGGCAGGTATGCTGTGCTTCCAAACGCTTCCTGATCCAGAAGAACCGCGTGGAAGAATTTACCACAAAGGCAGTAGAGAGGATCAGCCAGTTAAAGCAGGGTATGCCGTCAGAGGAAAGCACACAGATTGGCTGCCTTATCAGTGAAAAAGCAGCGATAGAGGTGGAAAAGCAGATTCAGCTTATCGTAGAGCAGGGCGGTAAGATAGCCCTTGGCGGAACGCGGAACGGAGCATTTATCGCGCCGACAGTTATTACAGATGTTCCCAAAACGGCGGACGTAGCCATTGATATGGAAATATTCGGCCCGGTAGTGCCGATCATAACCTTTGATACCGTGGAAGAGGCAATTGAAATTGCAAACAGCTCCAAATTCGGTCTGTGCGGATGCGTATTCACTGAAGACATGAAAACAGCCATGAAGGTATGCAATGAACTGGAATGCGGCGGAACGGTAATTAATGGGGCAAGCTTTTTCAGAAGCTTTGAAATGCCGTTCGGCGGGTATAAATATTCGGGGATCGGGACAGAGGGAGTAATGTCCACCTTTGATGAAGTAACAAGAATTAAGACGATAGTTCTTAAAAATATTCTGTAATGAAAGAATAAATCTGCCGCAGTTTTTATGAATGCGGCAGATTTATTATGCAGGAAGATATGGCGGAAGAAAAATATCCCCATTAGAAAAAGTGAGGCAGCTGCCGGTGGGCTGAATAAACTTTTGAAAGAATATGGGATTGCTCCCGTGAAGATGATCGAGCAGCAGGAAAAGCAGATGGCTGGCAAATTTAGTTCTGCTTATTCTTTTGGGTATGGCAGTTATTGCAAAGCTGCTTATCCGGAAAAACCTATGAAAACGGAATGCGGTTTATACTGTTTTTTTCACTGAATCTGTCATTTCAGTTGACCGAAAATAGACTTTTTGGGGGTAATATAGTGAGTGAACTTATGATTGTGCAAGGCTGTGAGGAACATAAAATGATACCAAAACTTTTATTAGTGGACGATGAGGATGCAATCTGCCGCCTCATAAAACTGCATTTTGAGACAGAGGGCTATCTTGTTTACACCGCATCTGGCGCAGAGGAAGCCGCCGGAATGCTCGCCCATGCGCCTGACCTGATTCTTCTGGACATCAATATGCCGGAGGTGGACGGACTGGAATTCTGCAAAAAGGTACGCAGCCACATCGACTGTCCCATCATCTTCCTGACCTCCCGTATCACGGAGCAGGACAAGATTATCGGCCTGCGGGCCGGCGGGGATGATTACATCACAAAGCCCTTCAGCTTGGATGAACTGACGGCCCGCGTAGAGGCCCACCTCCGGCGGGAGAACCGCATACGACATGGCAGCAATACAAGAATGTTTGGCGACCTGTTTATTGATTATGCGGGGCGCTGCGTGTATTGCGGCGAGGAACAGATTCTCCTTTCTAAAAAGGAATTTGACATCATCGAATTTCTGTCGCAAAACGCCGGGCAGGTCTTTGACCGGGAGCGGATATATGAGCGGCTTTGGGGCTATGATGCAGAAGGAAACAGCGATATCCTGAAGGAGCATATCCGCAGGATACGCATGAAGCTTGCGAGGGTGAGCGGCAAAGAGTATATTGAGACGGTGTGGGGGTGCGGATATAAATGGATAAATTAAAAAACCTCTCCATCAAAAAAACTCTTTTCTTAATTGTTGCGGTTACTGCCGGGGCCGTTACTTTTTTGTCTGCTGTCTCTGTGAGGCTCTGTTCTACGGTTCGGGATCAGATTTTGC
>VSNK01000500.1 GCA_009774255.1 Faecalicatena sp. | reverse complement strand
CACTGGATGTGGAGAACAGGGCATTGGTGATCATAGACCAGACCCGGCTTCCGGGGGAAATCGAAATGCTCTCTCTGAAAGATATCAAGGAGGTCTGGGAGGCTATTCATCTTTTGAAAGTACGTGGGGCCCCGGCGATCGGCGTGGCCGCGGCGGCAGGCATCTATCTTGCGGCAGAGGGGATTCCGACAGAAGATCCGCAGGTCTTTTATGAGGAGTTCCGGCATGCGAAAAGTTATCTGGAGACTTCCCGCCCTACTGCGGTCAATTTGTTCTGGGCGCTGAATCGTATGGAACAGGTGGTACAGACGAATCTGACGAAGAGTGTTGCCGAGATCAAAGAGGCTCTCAAAAAAGAAGCGATCCGTATCCATGACGAGGACATTGAAGTGTGTAGGAAGATCGGTGAGTACGCTTTGGAATTGGTAAAGCCAGGGGACGGACTTCTGACTCACTGCAACGCAGGCAAGCTTGCCGCGGTAAAATACGGGACAGCGACGGCGCCGATGTATCTGGGGCAGGAGCGGGGATATGATTTCCACATTTTTGTTGATGAGACCCGGCCTCTTTTGCAGGGCGCGCGCCTGACCGCATTTGAGCTGCAGGAATCAGGGATGGATGTGACACTGATCTGTGACAATATGTCTGCGTCGGTTATGCGCAAAGGGCTGATCCAGGCCGTGTTTGTCGGTTGTGACAGGGTAGCAGCCAATGGAGATACGGCCAACAAGATTGGAACCTCTGTGGTGGCCTGTGTGGCAAAGCAGTATCACGTCCCGTTATATGTATGCGCACCGACCGCTACGATTGATATGACAATGAAAACAGGAGAAGAGATCCCTATTGAGGAACGTTCTCCGTTGGAAATCACGGAAATGTGGTATCAAAGCCGTATGGCGCCGGATAAGGTGAAGGTGTATAACCCAAGCTTTGACGTGACAGATCACAGTCTGATCAGCGCGATTATCACGGAAAACGGGATCGCGCGTCCTCCTTATGGAGAAGCATTTCAAAGTCTTGTCAGATAAGTTATGGCGTGACATTTACGATAAGCTTCATCGGCCTTAAGTATAAAAACTCTGCCTGGTGTACCAAAGCAGACTCTTTCTGCATACAATAAAGATATAATGTCTGAAATGGAAGTGGAAGTATGGAAGGAAAACTGCCCTATTATATGGTGTATCCAATGCCCTTTATCTACGATGATGAGAGGCGTGACCGAAGAGATTATGAGTATATGAGGAGCCTGTATCCGGATGCGGCCAAGCGGGTGCTGCCATATGTGGAAGAAGAGTGCGATCGGTGCGATGTGCCGGGGAACGTGATCTATGATGAATATCCGGACCGTTTACAGCTTCGTCTGATGAGCAGCAGGATCTATGACAGAGTCAAAGCCGGGGAAAGAATGTTTGACGAAACCGTCAGGGAAACCGAGGGAAAAGGTGTGGAGGGACAGCAGCTGCGTTCCTCATGTCAGAACTGGCTGAGGGATCTGGTAGAAGTGATGCTTTATCAGGAATTATACAAGCGCAGAAGCGAAAATCGCAGGCTGCGGCAAAAATTTTATTAAACAGCAGAACAGGATCGTAAACGTATGAAAAAGAAAAATATTATTTTAATCGGGATGCCTGCCGTTGGAAAAAGTACGGTCGGAGTCGTGGCCGCGAAGAGGCTCGGGATGCGGTTCGTAGATACGGATCTTTTGATTCAGGAGCAGGAGGGGAAGCTGCTGCACGAGATTATTGCGGAAGCCGGGGAGGATGGCTTCCTGCAGATCGAGAATCAGGTCAATCGGAATGTCAATGTGGAAAATTCCGTCATCTCCCCTGGAGGAAGCGTTGTATACTGCGAAGATGCGATGCGTCATTTCAAAGAAATTGGTACGGTCGTGTATCTGAAGGTGTCTTATGAGACGATACGAGACAGGATCCGGAATCCGAAAAAGCGAGGTGTGGTACTCAGAGAAGGGCAGAGCTTCCGGGAGCTTTATGAAGAACGGGTAAGGCTGTTTGAAAAATATGCAGATATTACGGTCACGGAAGATCATCTTTCAATAGAAGAAACGATTGAAAATGTACTTTCTGTAATAAAAAATTAACAAAAATCTAATTATAGCGTTGCATCTGAGAAAAAAGATTTTACAAATCGAATTTTTGTGGTATACTAT
>VSNK01000050.1 GCA_009774255.1 Faecalicatena sp. | reverse complement strand
GTCGCTGTTTTTTCTGTCGCTGTTTTTTCTGTCGCTGTTTTTTCTGTCGCTGTTTTTTCTGTCGCTGTTTTTTCTGTTGCTGTTTTTTCCGTTGTCGTTTTTCCTGATGTTTGTTTTTTCTGTCGTTTGTTTCGTAAAATTTTCTTCCATCCGACTTTCTTCTTCCAGGACTTTTTCAGCCTGCACGACTTTTTGCTGCCGTCTTTTTTCCCTGGCGATCTTCTCAAGAAATACACCGCTGTATATCTTGGTCAGTACCACCACCGCGAGAAAGCTGATCATCGCATAGATCAGGCAGATATCCAGAAGATAACTTTCTCCCATATATACGGCAAGCATTGCGATAATGACCATGACAATCGTCCCCATCATATTCACCGCCACAACGCGGTCCGCGATCGCCGGCCCTTTGATCGCACGGATCAGGCAAAGGAGCAGAAGAATGGCAAGAAATACAAAAATTGATATAAAAATCCATGGATGTTCCAAAATAATCCGCATCTCACTCACCAATCCTTTCCAGCTTCTCCAGCATCTGCACGAACACAGAATCTTCCATTCCCTCCGACAGAGACTTGTCCAGACAATGTACCACACACTCTTCTCCATCCATCGATACCGTAATCGTCCCCGGTGTCAGCGTGATGGAATTCGCCAGCAGCACTCTGCAGAAATTGGATTTCAGATTCGTATGAACCAGCACCATCACCGGCTCCACAACTTCACTGTTGGAGGTGATCAGCCGGATCACTGCCATATTCGCCTTGATGATCTCCACGATCAGCACAAGAATATAGCGCAGAAGAAAGATGCTCTTTTTATATAGAAGAATCTCCTGCCGCAGACTGTAATCCATAAATCTGCAGATAAATGCAAACATGAAAAGGACAATCACTGCGCCGATCACAGCAATCTCCGCAGTAATTGTCCCGTTAAATATAATCCACACACAAAAGAATAACAGCAGCATGAACTTTTCCCCCTTGCATAACAGCAACATCAGGCAAACCGCTGATGCCGACTTAATCTGAACATCACTATTGTCTATTATAACAGATTATTCGACATTTTTAATCCTTTTTTTGTGATTTTTTCTACCTGTTTCTCTACAGGCTATTCTATATTCTGAAAAGTACCTTTTTCTTTCCGAAGCTTTGCATTGGCTCCTTCCACATTCATCCTGGAAAGTACCAGCATAATCACCACATTGATGATCAGCGGGATCCAGAGATACATGATGTGAAGCATATTGATGCAGGACTCCGGCTGTACCGTCAGCGTGCCGTCAAATCTGCTGAGTTCCAGCAGCCATCCTGCTGCCGCCGTACCCAGGCCGCCGCCCAGCTTTACGCCGAGGGATGTGCAGGAATACATGGTTCCGTCCACTCTTTTTCCCTTTGTCAAAAAAGTGTATTCGGAACAGGAGGCGATCACCGCGTTCATATCCCCCTGCCAGGGACCCTGCCCGAGTGCCGCCAGCGCGGTAAATGCCAGCATCAGAGGGACACTCCCGATATACCCGGCCACGACTACAAGCGCCCGGCCTACGACTGCGATCATATACCCCCTCAGATTCAGCTTGTACATCCCCTTCCACCTGCCCACAAGTGCAGGTGTGAAAATCAGAGCGATGATCAGCGGGATATTGGCTGCCCAGGAAAAAACGCCGTAGAGATTTTCATTTTTCAGCACGTAGGTCATGTAATAGATCCCGGAATTGATCATCGCCGCATATAACTGCTGAAGGATATAGACACCACAGATCATCAGGTAGTATTTGTTGGAAATCAAAAGCCGGAACGCCTCTCCCAGCCCGTACTTCTCTTCCTCGTTTCTTTTCTCCTTTCCCTCGTTTAGTTCCTCCTCAGGAAGCTCCTTCACGGAAAGCACAGACACCGTATTGACAATCAGGCCGAGTACCGCGTAAACAATGGCAACCGTCCGCCAGGCTGCCGCCCCGCCGCCGCATTTCGCCACAAAGCCGATGGTGACAGATTGAATCAGCAGACTGGTGGCAAATGCAAAGATAAACCTGTAGGAGCCCATCTGAACCCGCTCCTTGCTGTTCTTTGTCACCAGGGAGGTCAGTGCGGAATAGGCAATGTTATTTGCCGTATAAAACACGCCGTTTAACAGGGTATATGCGATAAAAAACCAGGCGTACTGCGCCGCGGCTCCCCATCCTGTGGGAACCGCGAAGATAGCCGCAAGGGTGACAGCACATCCGATGTAGCCGTACAACATCCAGGGCCTTGCCTTCCCCAGCCTGCTGTGCGTCTTGTCGATCATAGAGCCAAAAAATATATCTGTAAATCCGTCAAATAGTTTGGAAACCGCGATCAAGGTCCCTACAATCCCCGCCGAAAGACCGATCGTATTGGTCAGATAGATCATGACAAACGAAGACAAAAATGCGTAAACCACATTGCCTGCAATATCTCCGGAACCGTAACCAATCTTGTTATACCATTTCAAATATGTTTTTTCCTGCATGTGTTCTCTCCTTTTTTCTCATTCCTTTATAAACGGCACCAGGCTGAAGCGGAAGCGGAACCGTGCTTCATCAAACCTGTATTTTTCCATAACCTCCGGACCGCAGCTGTTGGAGCCGATCCCATTTAACGCGTAATCCAGGCACAATACGGTACTGCCCGACTTTTCCAGTTCAAAATTGTGAGCCTTGCTTCCCAATTCTTCCTGCGTATAGAAAGACGCATTGAAGGAAAATCTGCTGTTCGGTGACGATGTTGCCGCAAGTCCGGTCCGGATGCCTCTGACCTCCACATAGTCGCAGTCGTAATGACTCCCATTTTCCTGGGGACGAATATAATCCTCATGCAGCTCTGCCACATTTGCGGTATATCTGCCATGGCTTGCTGCCCGGTGCTTATCGCGGTAGCTTTCCATGGGACCGTATCCATAGTAGGTAACCTCGTCCATCTGCTCCGGCAGAAAGAGCCGCACGCCGAATCTGGGCAGTGCAGGAAATTCTTCATTTTTTACCACATCCATGGAGCCGTGGATGCTGCCATTTTTGTCAATGGTCCAGACACACTTGACATCCAGGATTCGCTGAACGGAAGGAGCCGAAACAGACATGTTGCACAGGAGCACCACCTCATTGTCAGACCGTCCCACAGAAGTGTCATAGGCTCTGGCATATGCCTCGTGGTAATGTGCCTTTTCCCACTCTTCCCTGATATACATATCGTTGTCCGCAGGTGCCCGCCAGATATTGATCTCCATCGGCCTGTCCAGATATTCCATATCTCCGTAAATAATACTCTCGAAGAGACCGCTCTTCTTATTATATGTGTAAACATATCCGTCTCCCCGGATGATTACTTTGCAGTCCGTCTCTGACACTTCCGGGCAATGGCCGGAACCGTCCTCACGGCACATCCGCCTGACCACTTCCTGATTTCTCCCGTCCTCATTTTCCAGAGGAATCTCGTCAAATCCGAGCAAATGTCCTGCCGGAACAAGGGGGGAATCACAGCAGAGCTGATAGATGAGCTTCAAATACACCCTTCCCGCTCTGGGGACAGATATGTCCAGCACAGCGGACGCCTCACCGTGAGGCGGTACTGAGAATGCGGGGAGTCTGCCCCATTCCACACAGGTGCCGTCACAGGTCACCTCATAACGTATATGCGCGTAATCTTTTAAATCCGTGAAATCCAGATAATTGTGCAGCTTGATTTCCTTCGTCTGTGCGTCATAGGAAACAACCCTTGCCGGGCGGTGTATATTTTTATATTCCAGCAGCCCGGTATGGGGCGTGCGGTCCGGATACACAAGCCCGTCCATACAGAAATTTCCGTCATGGAGCTTTTCCCCATGATCCCCACCGTAGAGATACCTTTTTTTCTCTTTTTCCTCTTTCCCGGATTGGGCTGTCCTACCACACCCGGCAGATACCGCATGGTCGCACCACTCCCATACAAAGCCTCCGCACATCCGGTCATTGCTGTGGATAAGCCGGAAATAATCCTCCAGATCCCCAGGCCCGTTTCCCATGGAATGGGCATATTCCACCAGCATAAACGGCTTACTCCCGTCCTTTTCAAAATACTCCTCGATCTCCTCGAAGCCAGGATACATTCTGCTGTACAAGTCAAGATTTGAGTAATCATAAGTCATATCATAGTTTCGGTATCTCGCACTTTCATATTGAGTGATCCTGCCCGGGTCAAATTTCTTCGTCCAAAGGAGCGCCTTCTCAAAATTACAGCCATAAGCACTCTCATTTCCCATGGACCACATCAGGATGCTGGGGCGGTTCTTGTCCCGCTGTATCATAAGCCTCACTCTGTCCAAAATGGAGCTCTCCCAGACCGGATCGTCAGCGATTCGCCGGTTCCATCCCTTGAAGCGGTTGTAATCCGTATCCTCTCTGTAATAGATCATATTGGGACCGTGTGCTTCCACGTCCGCTTCATTCATGACCATAAAGCCATACTGATCGCACAGCTGATAAAAGTAAGGCGCATTGGGATAATGACTGGATCGGATGGCATTGAAGTTGTGCTGCTTCATCATCGTAAGATCCTTCATGAGCTGCTCCGGGCTGATAACAAAACCGGTTTCCGGATCCGAATCATGGCGGTTCACACCATGAAATTTCACCTTCTGTCCGTTCAGGTAGATGACCCGATCCTGGATCCGAATGTTCCGAAAGCCTATATGATCTGTGATCACCTCCTGCTCCGTCTCGATGACAAGCGTATATAAAACCGGATATTCCGCGCTCCACAGTTCCGGTTCTGAGACTTTCAGAGAAATGTGTTCCGACTTGGCTTCACCGGAGGCCGCGATCCGATTTGCAGGATCATAGACCGTTACCTTCGCAGCCACCGGCTTTCCGATATAAGAAATATGCAGGCGGACTTCCGCCCTTTTTCCGCGAAGCAATGGACCAGACTGCGGCTCATCCTTCACAACCGCTTCTACCCGGTAATCACCGATACAGTGTTCCGGACGTTTCAGCAGATACACATCCCGGAATATCCCGCTCATACGGAATTTATCCTGGTCCTCCAGGTAACTTCCGTCACACCATTTTAAAACCAGGACCGCAATGGTGTTCTGCCCTTCTTCCAGCGCAGATGTGACATCGAATTCACTGGTTGCGTGAGACACCTGACTGTACCCGATCCAGGTACCATTCAGCCATACATAAAAGCAGGAATCCACGCCTTCAAAATTGAGATACGCCTTCGGCGCCTGCTTGTCCCTCGCATAGTCAAACGTATACACATATGCGCCGCACGGGTTATCCTGCGGGACAAAGGGCGGGTCGAAGGGAAACGGATAGCGGATATTGGTGTACTGGTGAGAGTCATATCCGGCCATCTGCCACACACCGGGGACCCTGATCTCCCCAAATTCAGATGTATCATAGCCCCGCTCAAAAAACGGCTCCTGTACATCATAGATGCTCTCATAGAATCTGAATTTCCAGGTTCCGTTCAGGAATTGAATCCGGTCAGATTCCTCCCTGTGTTCCGCCAGATGATCCATCCGCCTCGATGCCGGAATGTAATATGCCCTGGCCGGCATAGTCCCCTCATGCAAAATGCTGAGGTCTTCGTAATACTTTGGTACGATCATTTCACAGCCTCCTCTTCTGAATTGTATTGAACATAGTTACTATTCACGGCCTAACCGGCCGCTCATAGTAACGACATCTGCCATTTTAAATGTCTACGCTCCGCTTCGGTCCGCACTAAGCGAACGTCCACCGGACGTTCAGTGCCCTTCGGCGATGGGGCAGATGTCATCGCCCCATCACTTTTCTGGCGGCTAACTGTGCAGCGAGTGCACGGTTAGGCCGTGAACAGTAACTGAACATACACTTTTTTGTTCTTCTCTCCCGCTGCTCCGAATGGAGCAGATTTTCTTTTCTCTCTTCATCTTCTGGCCTTATTATATGTTCTTTTCTTATCTAAGTCTATAAACACAATTGGACAAAACATACACAAAATGATACAATAGTATCTGAGAAGTGAGTGTGAATCCTGACACCACAACAGCACAGGAGGTATCCCCTATGTATCTGAACTCAGGTTATTTAAACAATACGCATCTGGATTTTAAAGACAAGAGCAGACCGCTGATCGTCGGGAGCTGCGGGACTTACCGCCTTTTGACGCATCCCAGGCTGCCCACCTACCGTCCCCGCGGGCGGCTGGACTTTCAGATTCTCTATGTTTCCGCCGGAGCCGTGCATTTCCACTTTGACCATGAGGAAAATGAAACCATTGTGACTGCCGGAAATATGGTGATCTACCGTCCAAAAGAATTTCAGAAATATGAATATTATGCCTCTGACCGAACCCAGGTGTACTGGGTCCATTTCACTGGCAGCAACGTGACGAATATTCTGAGAAGCTACGGCATCCGGGATGACATGCGCGTAATCTATGCCGGAACTTCCCTGGAATATGAACGGATCTTCAAGCGAATGATCTCCGAACTCCAGCGCTGCCGGGCCGACTATGAAGAAATGCTGACGCTTCTGCTCCGTCACCTCCTGATTCTGATCCACAGGCAGGTGTCGAAGCAGCGCGTCCTGAAAAATGAATATCTTGAGTATGAAATGGACCAGGCGGCCCAATACTTTAACGACCATTACAATTCCGAGATCAGCATCCGGGAATACGCCGAATCCCGTGGGATGAGCATCAGCTGGTTCATCCGGAATTTTAAGGAATACACCGGGCTTACACCCATGCAGTACATCCTTTCCATCCGTATCACAAACGCACAGGTTCTGCTGGAAACAACTGCCTATACGGTGACCGAGATCGGGCGTATCGTAGGCTATGAAAATCCGCTGTATTTCAGCAGGATCTTCCATAAGCAGAAAGGGTTCTCCCCTTCCGAATACAGAAAGAATGCGGTGCAGGGCGGCAGTGGGTGAATACTGGCAGGACAGCTTTGCCGTCATACCTTCGGAAAGCGGCGGATTATTTCATAGGAATCTCCTTTCTTCTTGACAGCATAATAGGTATTTTTTATACTGTCACCTTTGCTTTTTAAAAAAATACCTATTGCTTCCATAACCTGTTCATAGGTTTTATTCGTAACCTGAAAACCTCTGAGGCCTTCCTGGTATGGTGCATCCAAAATTTCTATCACATATTCCATAGCCGCCTCTATATCTTCCGGTGCAAGCTTATATTCGTCACAAATTTCCTGAAAGGTCATTTCATCCTTTAAGCAGGCAACGACTAAACTGACAGGAATCCTGGTATTTCTGATCGTCGGCATTCCGCCCATTTTTTTTTCATCACTCTGAATCTTTGCAAACTTTTTTGCTTTAGACCTAAAGTACTGCTCTATCTTCTGATGATCTATACTACCGTTTTCCCAAAATATGAGTTTTTGCTTCATATCTTGATTATACGCCTTAAAATCATGGTTTAAACCAGATTCATACGCCTTTTCCGCCTGCTTTTCTGCTTTATATATATATTGTGTCCGTGGATAATTTTTTTCAGATGCCCACATAAAGATATCCGCCATACTGCACCCTCCTACAAAATATCTATTTTTTCTTTTAGTTCCACAAGCTTATTGATCATATCCTCCAAATCTCTTCTGGATATTTCAAATGCATGAGAGTTTTCAGCATCATTTTTTTCTGTCACAATTTTCAAAATCACGGAATTCGCCTCTATATTGATTGGGTTTTCCTCACTTCTATGCGCAATCAGCTCATACTCTAACAGCTTAAAACAATCTGTCTTGCAGTTTCTCTTTATAAAGAGATGATTTTTCAAATCATATTCCTTCTCGAATATCAGCCTGGCTACTTCTAAATCCCGTTCTTTTTCTTCCGCCGTCTCCCTGCCGTCTGCCAGGTCAATCACGATTTTTATAACAGAAAATGCATAATCTATAAATTCTTCGTCATTGACCTCCGGTATGAGTTCCTTTCTTTTCGAATCAACCGCAATCGTAAATCCAGATGAACTCCACACAATTTTAAATATACCGGCATTATATGAATCCAACAAAACTTCTGCATATTTATTTCTCTTTTCTGCAGTCATTGCCCCGGCCTCCTTTTAAGATTATAAAAACTAAATTGATGACCTGCCTGCGCTTCAGCGCAATACCTATTATAATTTGTCACCAATTTTCGTCAGAAAATTGATGACCTGCTTGCGCTTCAGCGCAATACCTATTATAATTTGTCACCAATTTTCATCAGAAAATTGATGACCTGCTTGCGCTTCAGCGCAATACCTATTATAACATGATTATTTTTTTCCTGCAATTGCTGGAACACCATTCACATCATCGTATCATCCCTGAGGACCTCCGCCAATCTGATCCTGCGTACATTCCGCCAGGCCAGAAGATAGGCCAGCGCCACAAAGCCCAGGATTGCCAGCATGAAAACCGCAATGGGGATCAGGGGCGCCTCCGCCAGAAATTCTTCCACTTCCAGATAGCTCAGCCTCAGCATATACCATACTACAAGGACCGTCGGCGGGAGGGTGAGCAGGATCGGACGGCCGGCTATGACCAGCGCCTCGACGCAGAACATTTTACGGAGCCCATCCGGTGTCAGACCAACAGACATATATCTCGCAAATTCCCTCTTTCTCTGGCGCACAAACCCCAGTGTATTGGAAAATACATTTCCGATGCCGATCAGCGCCAGCAGGACGCAGAAGCCTCCCAATACGGCCTTCATTCCCTGGATCTGCGTGTTGTTTGCTTCATATTCTTGGATACGGTTTTCGCATTTTACGATATACTTGCGGCCGAGAATCCCTTCGACCTCCTCCTGCAGCGCATTCAGCTCCTCCAATGTCACATTTTCTCTCCCAAGGATACGGATAGAAACATCCTCCTTTGTTTCCCCTGTCCGGTCTTTGATCGCTTTCCACAAAGACACCGGTATAAAATGTACCAGCTCATAGTAATCCAGTGTCGCGTATTCTTCTCTTAAAGCCGGGACCTCATCCGTATAGGACAGCACCGGAATTTCTGCCGTCACAGCTTCGTTTCCCGACTGTCTTAAAATGCTGGAAGCAACTTCAATGGCTTCCTGTACGTTATTTCCGGAAGAGTATTGATTGCGTGAATGTCAGTAATTACCGGCGGCAATTTTACTGCCTGGCTGTCCGGAATTACCGGCGGCACCTTCACTGGCAGAATTTTCTTCCCGGCGGTCTGTTTTCAGGTAAGGCATGAACTCCGGATGCCGGAAATCGGGATTTGTCACGTCACGGATCCTGTTTCGTATTACGGCCCCGTCAAGCCGCGGCGTGATGCCGATCTGCTCACAATACTCTGAAAAACTTTCGTCATCCATGATCATGATCGGTGCATTTACCAGCCATCCGCCGTCATTCTTTGTCACAAAATCCCCGGAGGCATGGGCGAAACCGCCGAATGCCTTCATTTCCTCGCTCATCTCTTCCTCTGTGACGATCCGTTTTGCGGATGCTTTTTGGTATACGGCGGCTTTTTTTACCCCGTCAATTTCCCGGACGGCTGCCGCTTCTTCAAAAGCATCTGTTCCAGCATTCGAAATCGTGACCATGATATCCCATACGTCCTGATATTTTTCGAAATAAGTTTCCCTCGTGCTGATTCCTGAAAGGGAAAAGAAACACTGCATCACCGTATACGCCATGAACGAAAGGATCAGAGATAGGGACGCGGTCCGCAGAGCCTTTCGCTGCGCTTTTAGTGCATTGCCCGCCAGTTCTCCTTCCACACCGAACAGCAGCGTGAGTACGGGGGAATTTTTCCTGCGCTTCAGCTGTAATTCATCCGTGCTTCGGATCGCTTCAAGTGGTGTCAGCCTGCTTAACCTTCTGGCAGGCAGCCAAGCGGAAATCCAGACCGTGATCACCGTCACCCATAATGCCAGCGTCAAAACCAGAGGGTGACAGCCAAAAACCGCCTCATGCCGCCCTGCCACGCGGCTTCCCAGCAGAACATTTGCCATATGGAGAAGCCCCATGCTGCCTGCGATTCCCAGTACATTTCCGGCCAGTACCGGCAGGGCGCAGAGAGCGGCGGCCTCCTGCAAAAGGCACGTCCGGATCTGCCTGGGTGTAGCTCCGATACTGGAAAATATGCCGAACTGGTGGATCCGCGCGTTCATGGATACCGCAAAGGAATTGTGTATAATCACGATCAGCGACAGCGACGCCGCTGCCATGATCATGATAAACATGGGAAAGATCAGCCTGGGGGCCGTATCCCGTGAATCGCGGATCAAATACATTGCCAGAAGCGGATAGTTGTAGTCGATCTTCTCCGGCGGAATCCCGGCCATCTCTGCGATTCGCGGCGTATCGGAACGGACATTTCTCAGATCATAAAAATAAAGATCCGTCACTGTTTCCGATCCCCTGATATTCGCCGATTCTGCGCCCTTCATATCCGCTTCCTTCATATCCGCCTGCGTTTTCGTTTCCATATTCTGGCTTCGCACCGCCTCCTTTACACTGCCGAAATGTTTTATGGCTTCCAGATCTTCCCCGCTGATCTCTCCGGTCAAACGGCTGTGCCAGCCGCCCTCCTCCCGCTGAATCCGTTCCACATCATACTTCCACATATTGTAAAACAATCCGCACAACAGGGATAAAAGCAGGGCGGAAATGAATGCGGAGATCCTGACGGACAGGCCGGAGGCACGGTTGTTTTTCAGTAAATCTGCCGAATACTCTTTCCACATATTCACTACCTCCTTCGTTCATCACGGATGATTCGCCCATCCTCAATCGTAATGATCCGTTCCGCCTCCAGGGCGACCTTTTCATCGTGGGTGATCAGCAATATCGTCTGCTCCAGGCTGCGGTTGGAGATTTTCAGCATGTCCATGATCTCCCCGGAATTTTTCTGATCCAGATTTCCGGTGGGCTCGTCCGCCAGCAGCAGCGCCGGCCGGTATATGAGGGATCGCGCGATCGCGGCCCTCTGCTGCTGTCCGCCTGAGAGCTGGTTCGGCAATGCCTCAAGCTTCCCGGCAATGCCGAGGGATGTAACCACCTTGTCAAAATAGTCCGGATTCGGTTTTTTCTTATCCAGCACAAGGGGCAGAAGTATATTTTTCCGTACAGTGAGGGTGGGAATCAGATTATAAAACTGGTACACCAGTCCAACCTTCCTGCGCCGAAAAATGGCCGCCTGGGTCTGGTTGAGTGTGGAAAGATCGATTCCGTCTATGGTCACCTTTCCTTCCGTGGGCTTATCTACACTGCCGAGGATATGAAGCAGAGTGGATTTGCCGGATCCGGATGCCCCGACGATCGCGGTGAATTCCCCTTTGCTGACCGACAAGTCAATTCCGTCCAGCGCCGTTACCGGGCTACCGCCGCAGTTATATACCTTCCTGACTCCCTCGCATCTTAAAATCTCCATAAGTTCTCCTTTCACGTCATTTTTTATCTAAGGAACGGTGCAAAAATAATCTTACCATTTTGCTTGTCCAAATCTTCATACGCTGCGTTGGTCTGCACTCCGTTTCGGTCTGCGCTAAACATGTGTCGCTGGCACACAGCGCCGTCAATCGGCGTACCCCTGTACGCCTCATTCCTCCGCCTTGCGTCTGAAAATTTGTTCTGCACAAAAAGGCAAGTTATTTTTGCACACTTCCTAAGTATACCAAATGAAAGTTACAACTCAGTGACTGTAGAACCGAATTTCAAAAAGGGCGCCGCCGGGTTTATTTTTTGCCCGTATCGTTCCGTTTTGACGTTCGATCACCTCCTTTGAGAGGGCCAGCCCGATTCCGATGCCGCCCTCCCCCGCATTCTGCCCGCGGTAGAATCGTTCAAACAGATGCGGCAGGTCCTCTTCTGCAAATCCTTCTCCGTCATCCCAGATTCGGATTTCCGTATACAGGGGATTCTGCGCATAGGAGCAGCGGACGTTTCCCCCTTTGCTGTGCTCCATGCAGTTTTTCATCAGGTTCATGACTGCCTCCATCGTCCAGTCCAGATCCGCGGAGATCCTCATCTCCCCCAGCTCCGGTATGTCGATGGACGTCCCGGAGCCGGCGAACAATTCCTGCAGATTATCCGCCGCAAGAACGAGCACGGTAAATACATCGATTTCATTTTTTTGAAGAAGAATCGTTCCGGCATCGATCCGGGACAAGACGAGGAGGGTTTCTTCTAAATGTGCCAAACGTAAAATCTGTTTCTCCACCTGCCCCAAGTGATGACTCAGGCAGCTTTCATGCTTTCGAATCTGTCTCTCCGCCTGTCCCGGATGATGACCCAGGCAGTTTTCATGCTTACGAATCTGTCTCTCCGCCTGTCCCGGATGATGGTCCGGGCAGTTCTCGCATTTCCAAATCTGACCGGGCGGATGCTTCAAAGCCTTGCCCGCCGCACAGGAGACGAGCTCCTGCTTCATCATCTGGACCGACAGGGAAAGGGCTGTGATCGGCGTTTTAATCTGATGCGCAATATTGGACAGATTTTCTGCAAAGTCATTTTTGGCCTGCACCGCCGCCTCTCTCGTCTGAAAGAGAAATGTCACTGTCTTGTATATTTCATCCTCCAGCTTCGAAAAATCATCCTCCCCGGAAGCAGAGAGAATGACCGCCTTTCCGGTATTCACCTGTTCCAGATAATCTGCCAGAGCATGGATCCGCCTTGCCTCCTTGTGATTTCGGTAGAAAAAGGTCATGAAAAAAAGAGAGACTCCAATCAGACCTGCTGCCCCCGCAGACAAAGCATCCTGTCTGGAAGTCAGGTCTGAAAAGTCTTTTCTGCGGTATCCCATTTCCGCTAAAACATCTTCCTCGATTCTTTCCTTTTTTCTTCCCTTTGTGTCCTCCACGTCATTTCCATCTTTATATTCCCTGAGCGCGGTCAAAATAATGTTTCTGGCTCCCGGCTCCTGTTCCAGTATTTCCCCGCAGACCGCATTCAACAGGTGATATTGGATCCGGCTGCAGTGGCCGGACGTAAGCATGGTGGAAGCGACCGCCACGATCAGGCTGACAGATACTACCAGCCCCAAAGTGACAATGCTGTTGTTTCGCCCGCTCATATCGTCTCCTCCATACGGTAGCCCACGCTTCTCACCGTTTTCAGGCAGGCCGGCTGGCCCAGCTTATCCCGCAGCCGCTTCATCGT
This sequence comes from Faecalicatena sp., assembly GCA_009774255.1. Classification (GTDB taxonomy): domain Bacteria; phylum Bacillota; class Clostridia; order Lachnospirales; family Lachnospiraceae; genus Schaedlerella. The sequence continues at coordinate 9,937 of VSNK01000050.1, read as the reverse complement.
AACTGTCAGGGTGTTGTTGTTCACATAATTTCCATTCACATCCCATACCTGCTCCAGAATTTTTTCTCTGGTCACGGTCTTTCCCTTGTTCTCCATCAGATATAAAAGAAGCTGATATTCGGCTGCGCTTAAGCTGAGTTCCTCAGAACGGCAGGAAACACTCCGGCGGTTCCGGTCGATCCGGATCCCGTCACAGGAAAGATATTGCTCGGACACATTGCCGGTTCTGCGCAGCAGCGCCAGGATCCTGGAATGCAGCACCTCCAGCGAGAAAGGCTTGACCACATAGTCGTCGGCACCGTTTTCGAAGCTGGAAACGATATCCCGGGAGTCTCCCCGGACAGTCAGAAAAATAATCGGCAGTTCCCTCCAGCTTCCGCGAATCCATCGGCACATGCGGTCCCCATGTCCATCCGGCATGTTCCAGTCCAGCAATACAAGCGCAGGCACATGCATTTTGAAGGCTTGCTTCGCCTGCGTAAGAGTTGCACAGATCGTCACCTTGAAGTCTTTTTGTTCCAGATATTCCTTTACAGTGCATGCAATATCGGGGTCATCTTCAATATAGTATAAATCAACCATCGTCTGTCTCCGCCTTTTTTCTTTATAATCTGCCTGCGCATCAGCACAATTCCTATTGTAATTTGTCACCAATTTTCGGTAGAAAATTGATGACCTGCTTGCGCTTCAGCGCAATTCCTATTGTAACAGAAAAAAGTTACAGTTTGGTGACGAGTTGAACTGTATTTGCAAGAAAAAAAGAACGTTGTAAATCCCCCGTAAGTTCTCTGACTTTTCTCTTCGCCTCATCCAAGTCTTTACAGCCGTCCAGAATCATAGATACCATTTTCAGGATTATGTCAAACTGCTTATCTGTCATCGCTTCTACCATATCCTTTCCTCCAATCTCCTGATCAGATTTCTCTGTCACTATCGGATAATACAATCATATGCCATTGCTGCCTGATGGTATTATTGTAGCAAATACATGTTTGGTTACAGTTCTCTCGTCAGCCGCTGTCATAATAAGTTTGTGCTTGCACAAGGACTTATCATGACAGCGGCTGATGAGTGAGCTGTAACCATGTTTGAGTGTAAAGTATCTATTTCCCGGATTTACACATTGACGGAGAATTGATTTGCCGATATAATAGATACGGTCGCTGCATCATTTTCAACGGGCATTGACATTGATGTTACGGAACGGATCATTGACGCTTTTTTAGCGGACACGAAATGAGGAAAATCAATTGCTGAGAATTGCGATTATTGAAGATAACGAAAGTGAACGCCAGGAGCTAAGCCAGGCAATCACAAATTATTTTGATGAGAAACAAATTGCAGGTGAAGTCAAGGAATATACAAACGGCGATTTATTTTTAAACCACTATACGGGTAAAAATCAATTCAGCCTTATTTTTTTAGATATTGATATGCCTGGGAAAAATGGAATGGAAACCGCTGAGTGCATCCGGCAGATTGACGCCGAAGTCCTGCTGATCTTTGTAACCTATATGGTGCAGTATGCAGTCCAGGGCTATTCCGTAGCTGCCTGTGACTTTATCGTAAAGCCTGTGGTTTTAGAACAATTACATATAAAACTGGACAGTATCATTGATCGATTGCTGTCCAGGAAAAAGATGATTACAATCCGAATGAATGATGGGCTACGACAGATAAAAATATCCGATATTTGTTTTATAGAAGTTTTGGGAAGAAAGTTGATTTTACATACTTCAAATAGTCAAATTGAATTTTACGGAACCTTAAAAGAAATGGAAAAGCTTTTGAGATACAATAATTTTGCAAAGTGCAATAAATGTTATCTTGTCAATTTATCTTACGTGAGCCAAATAGCCGGAAATGAGGTTGTAATAGCAGATCATAGCCTGCAAATCAGCAGACGTGAAAAAAAACATTTTATTGAAGCTCTGACTCGCTATGACGGAGGTATATAGAAATGAAGGAGCCCATGGATCTACCTGTTTTTTACTGGACATTTTCAAGTTGTTTTACTCTTTTTCCAATTATTGAAGCGAGTGTATTGCTTCCCAAAAGGAAAGACTATTTATTTCGAATGGCAATAAGCGTCCTGGGATATTTATTTGCCGCCTGTTACATTGCAAAGGTAATGCCGCATAACCATTTTTTCGAAACAATTCCTCAGCATTTTTTGTCATTTTGTATTTTTATATTTTGTAATCTTATTTCTTTTAGAATGTATATTTATTTCAAAATAATCTGTACTTCATTTGAATTTCTGGCTCAGCAGATTACCTGTCTGTTTGTATGTATATTTTTTAGCGACAGATTTTATGAGAATCTGTTCCCCATGAAAATAATTGTAAATTCATTTGTACTGTTTAGTCTCTTTTTTTATCTAAAAGCCATCTTAAAGAAAAATATATTAAAAATTCCTGCCTCCTCAGTAACACTTTCTGCTTTGATTGCCATAATCGGAATTGTGTTTAACAGTATCAGTTTCGAGTTATTACAAATACGAACAAGCCTTTCTTTTTTGTATCAGACATTCTGTATGCTGTCCGTGTTATTAGCCTTACATATTCAGATTCAGCTTTACAGCCAGCAATCTGCTCAAAACGAAATCAAAATTATGAATCGGCTTTGGCTGGAACAGCAGAAACAATTTGAAATCAAAAAAGAGTATATGGATTTAATCAATCAAAAATACCATAACTTAAAGCATGAACGTTCCGCAATGCGATATCAAAAGGAAATGGCTGCTGATTCATATAACGATGTGAAAAAATATGAGTATATTGTCCATACGGATCATCCTTTGTTAGATACTATTTTAACTGAAAAAATGGAAGCATTTGAAAAGTCTGATATTGCGGTGAACTGCATGCTGGACGAACATCTGAATATTGGATTTATTGATATAGCAGACCTGTATATCATTCTAGGAAATGCTTTGGATAATGCACTGGAAAGTTTAAAAGAAATCAAAAACTCTCAAAACAGATATATAAATTTCAGAATTTTTCAGGATAAACAATTATTCCGCATAATCATAAAAAACAATTATGAAGGCTGTATTACATATGAAAATGGTTTGCCAAGTACACAAAAGGATAAAAAATACCACGGTTATGGTCTGAAAAGTATACAATATATACTAAAAAAGTATGATGGCGCAATGGTTATCGAAACCGAACATCAGGAATTTATACTGCGTATTATGATTCCAATTCCATAAAAACAAAGCTTGTGAGGATTGAGCCAAACCATTTTTAAAGCTTATTTTTCGACAGTTTCTTACCGTTTATAACATCAAAAGTACCGTTTAAGTAATCCGTATTGACTTAAAATCTAAGATTTCATATTCTAAATACAACAATTGTGATCGCAATTTATGAAAATATATTGGAGGAATTGTTATATGAAAAAATCAGCAGTCATCGGATTTTGTATATTAGCGGGAATAACAGCTTTATCTGGCTGCGGTAAAAACCCGGAAGACAATCGCGAAATTAAAAACAATGAAGCGGCAAGTGAAAAAATGAACAATGAAGAGGCACAAAAAGAAATGAGCATGGAAGTGACAAATGTGGAGGCTTCCACTTATGTTTCACCGGATGGAAGAGTTTTGGATAAAATTATTTACCAGGTTTCTTCGACAGACGGTTTGGAAGCTGCGCCTGATGACTTTAAAATTGAATTTACAATTGCACCTGTGGAATATCTAGGTGAAACAGAATCCAAACAGACGGAAGCCGAAATTTCAAATGTCTCCGTCGAAAATGATACTGTAACGGTAGAATTCCAGCCTCTGTCATACGGCACGATCGAAGCTGCCGAGGTGGAATGCAGCAATAATATATTTAATTGTACCTTAGATGATTTTGAGGTGCTGACCAGGACGGCGGATGATTTTGAAAAAAATGTTTTTACTGCAAAAGATGGAACTGAACTCACGTATTTTCTATATATGCCGGAAACTACGGAAAAAGTCCCGTTAATGGTATGGGAGCATGGAGGCGGTGAAGTTTTAAGCAGTTCTTATGAAGGAGCTAATCTTCATGCCAGCAGAGGTGCTGTCGCATGGATTGAAGACGGATATGATACTGCGGTCTTAAGTGTACAATATCCTGAAAACTATAGCTTTGGAATCAGTGAAATTCCGGATGAGTTGCAGCAAATGGACGCCTACGGCACTGCAAAATATGAATTGATACAAAAACTGATCAGCGATGGTTCCATTGATGATCATAGAATTTATATATCCGGCGCGTCTTCCGGCGGAGGTGCCGCGATCCGTTTTATCATGCAATATCCTGACCTATTTGCCGGAGCCCTGGTAATGTCCGCGAAAGATACGGTAATTCCATTATCTCAAAAATATGATCTTGCTTACAAATTTGGCAATAATGAAGATTTGAAAATCACAGAAGAAGAATACCAGAATAGTTATAATGAAATGACAGAGTATATGAGCAGCTATGATATTGCAACCACCCCAATCTGGTTTGTACATGCGGAACACGATCAGATTTGTACAAGCTATACTTCCGTCATGTTATATGATATTTTAGAAAAAATGGGAGCAAAAAATAAACTCACAATATATTCTGACGATGAGATGGAAGCGGCAGGTCAGCACGGTTCCTATCACGGTTCCTGGGCTGTTGCATTGGAAGATAAAGAGATGACTTCCTGGGTATATGAGCAAAAAAAGAATTAGGTCGCTCACGCCGGTAACGACCTATCTTCCCTATGACCGTGAATCGGTAACAAACGAACTGAATTTATGAGTATCGCGCCAGCCGCAGCCGCAAAGCAGCATACTTCCTTATGCGGCTGTGCGCCTCCTCTTATACTGAGCGGCAGCCTTATCTGCCGCTCAGTATAATCAGATCAACCCCAACGCCCTCGGCAGCCCCAGACTCAAAAACGGTACATAGGTAACCAACAACAGCCCCACAAGGATCGCCCCATAATACCACAACATATACGGCATCACTTTCTGCAGCGTTGTATCCCCGATCTTAATCGCGACGAACAAGGTATTTCCCACGGGCGGCGTAACATTTCCGATGCAGAGATTGTACACAAGAATCAGCCCGAAATGTACCGGATGGATTCCCAGTGTTGTCAGGATCGGCAGAAACAGCGGAGTGAAGATCAATACCGCAGGCGGCACATCCATAAAGGTTCCCGACACCAGCAGGATCAGGTTCATGATCAACAGGATCAATACCATGCTTCCCGTTGTCCCCAGAACCGCGTTCGCCACCGTCTGCGGGATCTGGGTAAATGCCATCACCCAGCCAAGGACATTGGATACGCCTGTGAGGAATACCACCATGCCGCTCATCTTCGCGCTTTCAACCACGATCGCCCAGAAGGATTTTAAGGTGATCTTCCGATTGAAAATCGCGATCACAAGCGAGTACAGAACGGCGACAGCCGCTCCCTCCGTGGCCGTGAACACGCCGCCGATGATCCCGCCGATAACTACGATGATCAGGGATAATGCCGGAAGGGCATGCAGGAATGTGACCCCAAGATTTTTCCAGTCATATTTTCCTTCTGTTTTATTCACATATCCCAATCTCTTGGCCAGAAAAATACTGACTATGATACAGCACAACGCCCATATGATCCCCGGAACGTACCCAGCCATAAACAGCGCTGCCACGGAGGTTCCGCCGGATGCAAGGGAATAGGTGATCAGCACATTGGAGGGCGGGACCAATGAAGCAATCCCGATCGAATAGGTAATCGGTACGCCAATCGCAAGCATGAAAAACAACACGATCAAAATAATAAGTAAAGATTCAACAGCCATCTATTCCACCTTCCTTTCTTCCATTGTTCCGTTCCATATATCCACGATATTTAAGATTGTATACACTACGCTGAACACCCCGCATACCGGAAGCAGAATATAGAACACTCCTACCGCGACTCCAAGAGAAGAGGTCATCTGCCCCATGGCAAGCGTATTGATCTGTGTCCCTCCATAGATAAGGATTGCCGCCGAAAACACCAACGCGACCAGCTCTCCGAAACAGTTTAAAAGCTTCTGCCCCAACGGATTTAATTTTTCTACCAGAATCGGAATATTCATGTGTCCCCGCTCGCCCGTGACCAGCACGGCTCCCAGAAGGCTGGCCCAGGCAAACAGATAGGAGATCAGTTCCTCAGACCATGAAGAAGGATTTCTCAAGATAAATCTGGTAAATACCTGCCAGCAGGTCAAAATTGTCATGGCAAGGAAGCTCGTCCCTGCAAGTACGTTTAACAGCCCATCCAGAACTTTTCTGATTTTTTTCATTTGTCGTCACCTCCTGTTACTCATTTTCCGATGCATACTTCTTGTTAAATTCCTGAATCTTGTCATAGATGGCCTGTTTATCAGGGTTGGATTCCAGATACTCTTCATGGATCGGATAGCAAAGCTCCTGAAATGGCTTCGTATCCGGATGAATAAACTGAACCTTCTGTTCCGTCTCTGCTTTTTCCTTCGCCTCTGCCACTGAGACATCCCAATTCTCCCTCTCCACCTGATTGATCAGGGCAAATCCTTTCTCAAAGGTTTCCTTGTCTTCTTCCGGCAGGTTTTCCAGAAATTTATTGCTTACGATCACACTGTCCGGCGTGATCTGGTGCATATCATAGGAAAAATATTTGCACACTTCCCCATGCCCGTTTGCGGTCAGTACAATCTCGCTGTTCTCTGCCCCGTCGATGATATTCGACTGAAGGGCGGTATACACATCTCCAAATCCCATGGGCGTTGCCGAACCTCCCAGCCGTTTCATCATCTCAACATTGGTCGCCGACTGCTGTACCCGGATCTTAAGCCCCCGCAGATCCTCCGGTTTCTCGATAGCCTTGGATACCGTATAAAAATTTCTCGTCCCCAGATCCAGCCATGTGACAACGGAAAATCCCGCTTCCTCTGTAGAGGAAAATATAGGCTCTGTAATACTTTCATCCTCCATTGCCGCATAAAATGCATCCACGGATGTAAAAAGATACGGCAGGTTAAACAACGTAAAGGCTAGAGCTTCACGCTCTCTATTGAAATTATCTTGAAGTTATCTTGAAGTTGACTTTGAAGTTGTTTTGAAGTATAATTGAAGTACTTCAAAACATAAAATTACAGGAGAAAATTATGTATCTGGAACAATTGGTTGAGATTTCTACATTAGAAAATATAAACATGGAATGCAAGGCAAGACTGAATAGAAATGACGTTGCCGGTTGGATAAAGACAATTGCAGGATTTTCAAATGCGGAAGGCGGCTCTTTTTTCATCGGTGTGGAGGATAAGACGAACAAGTTGATTGGATTCTCCAGGAGAGAAGCGGACAATGAACGTAACTTTTTCAATAATCAGATCAATGAGCATCTATTTCCAAGGCCCACATTACGGATATCCTTTATCAGATATGAAAACAATGGACGTGAATTATATCTGGTCAGGGTGGATATAAAGGAATCTGCTGTAAAGCCGATCATCGTAAACTTCCATAATATTCCTTCTATTTATATGAGGAGGGATGGATTTACAAACGGCGCGACCTATGAAGAAATCATTCAGATGAGTATTAAAAGCAGCAATACTCAGTTCGATATCCTTGAATCGGATGAGACTTATGCAAGGGAAGATTTTTCCGGACTTTTCGCATTTCACCGGGAGCATAGCGGCGGCTTGGAGCTGACTGACAAAGCACTGATGTCGCTGGGATTTTTTACACCGGATTATAAGCTGAAAAATGGCGCCCTGCTGTTCAGAGATAAGTATGATAAATCCAAAACAGAAGTGCAATGCTCTGTCTTTTCAGGCTTTCATAAAGGCAGCGAACGAATTGTTACCGTCAATCGATTTAAAGGAAACATCACCGACAGCATTTCCTATATGTTGGAATTTGTAAAGCAAAGAATGAACCATACTTTTATCAAACTGGCAAATTCTCGTGTCACGATTGACTCCTATCCTGAACGTGCCTTATTTGAAGGTATTGTAAACGCCGTAGCGCACAGAGATTATTTCCTGGAAGGAACGCAGATCCAGATCGATCTGTTTAAAGACAGGATTGAAATCTCTTCACCTGGAAGTTTTTATCAGGGCGAAAAAATCGGCAAAACATATGACTTATCAAAAATAATATCAAAAAGGCGAAATGAGTTAGTCTGTGGAATATTGGTCAAATGTAATGTTATGGAAGCTGCCGGTACGGGTTTTGATAAAATCATACAGGAGTATATGGATGCAGATGAGCAGCATCGCCCATATATCTATTCCGCATCTGATCATTTTACATTGGTGCTGCCGGATCTGACATATTCTGACGGATTGCTTGCGGATGGGGCTGAGAACGTTGAGTTTATGCCCGTACCAAACGGAACCTCACATGATGAAAAAGTATTGTCCTTCTGTTACAATAATGCAAGGAAAGCCGCCGAGATCGCGGAATATCTGGAATTGAGTGATTCTTCTTATTTCAGGAAAAAAGTATTGGAAAATCTGGTAAAGCACGGCTATCTGGAAAAAGATAAGGTTGCCGGAACCAATTACTATAAAGCCAATCGTGATATGGTGGGGTTAGGATGATGCCCGCCCTACATTACCCCGCTCAGCCTGCATCCCGAATCTTTTCGTCCTGCTGCCATGCGACCTGTTCCATCCTTCTGCACCAGTTAACAAGCATTTGACCATTCATTCCTCCTCTTTCCCAGACAGCACCAGGATCGGCGCCGTGCACAGGTTTTTGTTGATACAGAAGAGCGCCAGAAGCCATACAATTCCTGTTTCACATACGGCAACCAGGCAGGCTAATGTCCACGGATGCCTGCCGGAATTCTCCGGTAAGACCGCTCTTCCCGCACCGTCTCCGCCATCCGGCAGTGCCCCGTCCTCCCCATATCCCTTATCCGACGCCACTCCCTTGGTATAAGCCGTGCTGAATCCTTCCTCTTTGCTTTCCGCCGCCTCTTGCACCGCATGGCTCATCTGCATTCCAAGGGCGGCGCCTGCTCCGGCACAGACTGCGGTCAGCACCAGGATCCCACCCAGCAGCGATAGGGTACACTGATGTCTTGTCATACCAAGGGCCTGTTGGACGGCGGTGCGCCTTTTTTCTTTCAGGATCATAAAATACATGAGAAACGCTGTGGTCGCGAGCAACAGCGCAAGTCCTGCAAAGAAGAGCGCTGCTGCCACGATCCGAGTGTTTTTTATTTTAGAGGCAAATGTCTCGTAACCGCCGTCGTCAAATTCGATCTCCAGGAGGCTGCTCTCCGGAATCTTTGAAAATTCCTCCAGAAATGTTCCGGCAGAGCCGTTTTTGATGCGGAAGGAGGTATTGTATGCCTGCATGGGCCCGCGTGCGGCTATGTGGTCCTGGAAATCTCCGGCTACGGAGTGCTCCGGGACGAAAATCTGATTGTTTACAAACGCGTGGGGATCATTTGTCAGGGCGACCGGGTAGGAATAGATGCCGACAATCCTGTATTCGCCCTTCCAAAATGGAGCCAGTACATTTCCATCGGCATCCATGGCTTCCATATCCATCCCTCCGCTGCCGGAAGCCACCTGGCACAGAGGGTATTTATAATCCGCAAAATAAAATTGAAGCGGCAGCGAGTCCCCCACCCGGAGGTCGTTTTTCTGCGCAAATTTCTGGGGGATGAGACATACTTTGCCGCCGCTCTCATATTTCTCCGGGGTGATTTCCCGGCCCTGGACGAGCACCGCATCCCCACTGTGAAACGGCTGCAGGAGCTGCAGGTCAGTGACGGGTGTCACGGGCAGCATATCCTCCCGGCAGGTTTTCAGCATCCCGGCGATTTTCTCCCAGCGCGCGCCTTCCCCGGTTTCATAGAATCCATCGCCCTTCTCATAAGATCCCTCGGCAGACTCATAACAGCGATCGCCGGTCTCATACCAGCGCGGGGCCTGATG
>VSNK01000005.1:50181-67089 GCA_009774255.1 Faecalicatena sp. | reverse complement strand
TCACCCGGCACGATCACCGTAAGCTGCTGCTTATCCCCCAGGAGGAAGCGCAGGAAACGCTCCCTCACGGAGATATGACGGCAGCTCACGATCCCGCCGGCAGCCGGCTTCTTTGAAACACTGATCCTTAATGTGTGGTCCATAATCCACCCCTTTCTGAAAGGCGTATTAGAACTGCCTCTCACTATACGGAGATTTGGAGGTGGTTTTGGTACCCCGGATTTAGAAATTTTCTTTAAAAATTTTTCTTGCCCTCTCAACCGACCTTAAAACAGGTGTGTGCTTTACGCCTTCCACACGGGCGATCTCCCTTATGGACATCCCGTCTGCCAGCATCAGCAGCCTGCGCCTCTGCACCTCAGACAGCCTGTCTAATGCGCCTGCAATGCGTTCCTCCTCAAGATTTCCCATAAGAATACTTTCAGGCGTATCTTCATCCGCAAATTCAGCGCCCTCAAAATCCAGTGCATCCAGTGACAGGCAGTGGCAGCGTTCTTTTCGTGACAGGTTGTCCTCTTTACGTCTTGAATCAATGATGACAGCACCGACAGATTCCTCCACCTCGACCTCTGACACCGTCCCGTCTGCAAACTCATATTTAATTTTCATTCTGCTTTCCTCCAGTCTTGAAATTTTTGAGAATTAAAAAGGTCAAGACTGGAAGGCGGTGCGCGGGAACGATAAGATGTCAGGAACAGACATTTTATGACAAAGAAAAAGCGCACCCACCATAAGGCAGATGCGCTTGTATTAAAAATATGATTGGATTTTCGGGAATGTATAGGATATAAAAAGAAGTGTGTCGAATAAAAAAATACCGCAATCCCCTTAGAGATTGCGGTATGTATATTAACAATATGTATTTTTATTTTGTACGACAGAAATCTTGTCCCTGCTCTAATCCGTTTCATGGTATCCTCTTTCTGGGGTTACGCAACATTTAGTCCAACTTTCCCCTGGCAGCTTGTCAATGAGGAAATTATAAAAAATGATTTTGTAGAACAGCTTTAGTGAAATTGTAGAAACGCTGTAGAATATCGCAAGTTACGACATGGTAAAGTGGAAAATGTCACATAAAATCTGATTATAAAGAACTGTGGAAAAATCACAGGGATAGAGTAAAGAAAATGGGCAAAAAAATAAGACGGCTCAGTTTCCCAAGCCGCTGTTATGTAGCTGCAATACATTCGGAGTCTGCTTCAAAACAGTAACCGACTTCCCGAACACACCGAATGATAAAACAGCCCTTCGGCAATAACCTGCCTATTTTTTCACGCAGGTTGTGAACATGGCAGGCTATGGCATTATTTGCATTCCCAAAAGCCTCCTCCTTCCATATTTTCTGATATATCTGATCATAAGTAAGGACGCGCCCTTTATTTGCCGCAAGCAAGCAGAGCAGGTCATATTCTTTTGTTGTTAATTTAATTTCTTGGCTATTACAGTATACTTTCCGTTGCATCTGGTCAATTTCCAAACCTGGAAGCGATAACATCGGATTATGCTCTGACCATAAAAAATTAAAATCCGGGTGATTTTTTAGTTTTTCCAGTATCTCATCTATAATATGTGAGTTTTTTCCGCTGTACTCAATTATAATCACTCTTTCGATGATATCACGCTCCTTATATTTAACATTTTCCAGCTTATGACAGCATACAAAAAACTTCATCCGCCCCTTTCCGAATATTCAATACCGCCACATCATCAAACTGTGTGGCTTTCGGGTTAATCTGCACGATTCTTGCGCCCGAACGGATATAAGGATAGTAAACCCCACCATAGCTGCCCTGTGCGCCGATAATAATAACAAGCTCCGCCTGTGCCGCAAAGCTCCTTGCTTTCCGTACTTCATCCTCCACCAGTCCAATATGCTTATAGACCGGAAACGCCCCAACCACACCTCCGCATTTTTCGCAGCGTGGAGCTTTTCCCTGGTTCCATATCTGCACATCATTGTACTCCTGCCCGCACTTCAAGCACTTATTAAACCCAAAGCTGCCCTGAATCTCTGCCACATTCCTGGAGCCTGCCAGCGTATGCAGGCAGTCAATATTCGTAGTTATGACACCCTGCAGCAGACCACGCCTTTCATATTCCGCCAGTTTTCTATGAGCAATACTCGGTCCATTCTCAAACATGGCATTTAAAAACGCTTTCTTCGCCGTATTGTAATAATGGTTCGGCGCACTTTTCAGCACCGCCGAAGAACTCATTTGCAGGACTAAGGGAAAATTCATATGCGCAAAATCCATAATCCCGACTGCCATTGAAATCCCTGCGCCGGTAATGGCAACCGTGTAGCTGCTGCCATTAATATAATTCTGTAATTGTAAAATCTGTTCCTCCATATCACGATGCCCTTTCAAACTGGCTGTTGTAAAGCTCTGCATAGAAACCTCCCTTCGCCAGCAGTTCCGCATGATTTCCGCTTTCCACAATATCCCCGTCTTTCATAACCAGAATCAAGTCCGCATTTTTAATCGTGGACAGACGGTGTGCAATCACAAAGGAGGTCCGTCCTGCCATCAGCTTATCCATTGCATTCTGGATCAGTATTTCAGTACGGGTATCCACAGAACTTGTGGCCTCATCCAGAATCAGCATAGGCGCATTTTCTATCATGGCTCTCGCAATCGTGACAAGCTGCCGCTGCCCTGCAGACAGGCTGGCATTGTCATTCAATACGGTGTCATACCCTTTCGGAAGCGTTTTAATAAAATGATGTAATCCCACCGCTTTGCAGGCTGCTATCATCTGTTCCTCCGTAACGCCCTCTTTAGAATAGACGATATTCTCCCGGATTGTCCCCTCGAACAGCCACGTATCCTGCAGAACCATACAGAACAGGTTATGGATATTCTCACGGGTAAGTGACTGAATCGGAGTACCGTCAATCCTGATTTCCCCGCCCTGTGCCTCATAAAATCGCATCAGGAGATTTACCATCGTGGTCTTTCCCGCCCCGGTAGGCCCTACAATGGCAATTTTCTGTCCGGCTTTTACGGAAGCTGAAAAGTCATGGATAATGGTTTTATTCTCGTTGTACCCAAAACGGATGTGTTCAAATTCCACATTTCCATCCACCTCTGCCAAATGAACGGATTTCCCGCTTTCATCCGACAGTTCTTCCTCACCTAAAAATTCAAACACACGCTCACTGGCTGCCGCCGCAGACTGTAAACTGGTGGCTGCCTGTGCAAGCTGTGAAAGAGGCTGCGTAAAGAGACGGACATACAGCATAAACGCCACAATCACGCTGAATGAAATCGTTCCGTTCAATGTTAGAACTGCACCGACTACACAGACCACCACATAACCAAGGTTTCCCACAAAAGCCATAAGCGGTTGCATCAGCCCGGACATAAACTGGCTTTTCCATGCGGAATTATATAAACGCTGATTCATTGCGTGAAATTCTTTTTTTGCCGCTTTTTCGCCGTTATATGCCTTTACCACATTATGGCCGGAGTAGGTTTCCTCTATATGCCCGTTCAGTGTGCCAAGCTCCTGTTGCTGCTGCTTAAAATATTTCTGTGACCGTGAAATGATAAACATCATAAGGCCAAATCCTGAAAAAGCGGCCAATATGGCAGAAACCGCCATAATCCAATTGGTATGAAACATCATAGCCAAAGAGCCTACAAACATAGCCGAAGCCGTCACCAGTGTCCCAATACTCTGATTCAGTGTCTGCCCGATGGTGTCTACATCATTTGTCACACGGGACAGAATATTTCCTGTACTGGTTCCGTCAAAATATTTTAGTGGCAAACGATTCATCTTCTGCGAAATTTCTGTCCGCAGGGACTTTGATACTTTTTGTGTTATGGTTGCCATCACCATACCCTGGATCAGACTGAACAACCAGCCCAGACTGTACAGCGCCGCAAGCAGGACAGCAATCTCCACCACTGCCTCCACATCAATCCCTGTCATCAGCCCTTCGGTCATCAGGTTTGTCATATCTGCCACTTTTCCGGGACCGATCAGATTCAGTATGGAACCAGTGACCGCAAGCACCATAGCAAAAACAATCGCAGGAAGGTATCTGCCGCAATAGGCAAACAATTTTTTCAGGGAGCCGCTGAAATCCTTTGCTTTTTCTCCGCCACCCATTTTTCTGTTCCCCGGACCAAAACTGCGTCCGGAACCATTGCTCTTTGATATCTCATTTTTCTGTTCAGGCACTTTCCAATTCCTCCTTTGATAGCTGTGATTCTGCAATTTCACGATAAACTGGGCAGCTTTCCAAAAGCTCCTTATGCCTGCCAATCCCCACAATCTTTCCTTCATCCAACACTATAATCTTATCAGCATCCATTATCGTACCGATACGCTGTGCTACAATCAAAGTTGTAGCCGTTCCAGTTTCCTGTTTCAGCATTTTCCGAAGAACTCGGTCTGTCTTATAATCCAGAGCCGAAAAAGAATCGTCAAAAATATAGATTTCCGGCCTGCGGTAAATGGCTCTTGCTATGGCAAGCCGCTGTTTCTGCCCGCCGGACAGGTTTGTCCCGCCCTGTGCAACCGCCGCGTGATAACCATTTTCCATGCCCTGAACAAAGTCCCCTGCCTGTGCGATTTCTATGGATTTCCAAAGCAATTCTTCATCCACGCACTGCCGCCCATTTTCTCCATATGTCACATTTGACAGCACGTTTCCTCTGAACATAACGGCCCGCTGTGAGACATATCCCAATTTCCTGTGAAGGGCCTCCTGGGTATATTCTTTAATGTTAATCCCGTCAATACAGATTTCCCCTTCGGTCACATCATAAAAACGGGGAACCAGATTAATCAGGGTGCTTTTCCCGCTTCCGGTAGAACCTATGAATGCCACCGTCTCTCCCCGATGGACGGTAAAATTGATGTCTGTGAGAATAGCTTCCTCTGCATCCGGGTAGCAGAATGATACGTGCCTAAATTCAATTTCCCCCTGTTCGAATAACTCGGAACCGCTGATTTTACCATCCTTTATTTTGATCTCCGTATCAAGCACTTCATTGATACGTTTCGCCGACACAACAGCCCTCGGCAGCACGATAAAGGTCATAACAAGCATCATAAATGCCATAATGATCTGCATGGCATAGGAGGAAAATACCACCATATCCGAAAAGATGCCGAGCCGGTCTGTAATCGCCGCCTCATTGATAATATATACGCCCACCCAATAAATAGCCAGCGTCAGACCGGACATAATCAATGTCATGCCTGGGAACAACACGGACATGGTTCTGCTGGTAAACAGGTTCGTCCTTGTCAGTTCTTCGTTTGCACTCTCAAATTTTTTCTCCTGATACCCCTCCGCATTATAGGCCCGCACCACACGGATACCTGTGAGGTTTTCCCTTGCCACACGGTTCAGGTTATCCGTTAGTTTCTGCATATTCTTAAATTTAGGCAGCACCAGGGCGATCACTGTGCCAAGCATTACTGTAAGGATTGCAACCGCACCTCCCGTGATGGCTGTCCACTGCCAGCTTTTCCCGGCTATTTTCAAGATTGCCCATACCGCCAAAATCGGCGCTTTAATCATTGCCTGCAGCCCTAATGCCACAAACATCTGAATCTGCTGAATATCATTGGTAGTACGTGTGATCAGGCTCGCCGTGGAAAATTTTCCGATTTCCTCCATTGAAAAATCCATCGTCTTATTATAAACTGCCTCCCGCAGACGCATGGCAAGCCCCGCCGCAATCTGTGCCACAAAGAAGCCCACAACAAAAGCCGTCACAAGGCTCCCCAACGCACACAGCAGCATGGAACCTCCTGCAGACAAAACCTCGCCCATCTCACTGCCTGGCGTTTGTACCAAAGTGGTAATCTCCCTCATGTAATCTGGCAGCCGCAGATCCAGCCCTACCCCGCAGACGATAAAGACAAGGGAGCATAAGACAAACAGCCAGTCACGTCGGTTCATGTATTTTAATATTTTAAGCATAAAAACCTCCTTCGTTGTCACTCTGTACGCAATGCCGCTACCGGGTCTTTCTTCGCCGCCCTTCTGGAAGGAATCCATCCTGCAATGACTGTAATCGCCACGCTTAACAGGATTAAGAGCAGCGCCGCCGTAACCGAGAGGGAAGCAGAAATCTCCGAAACGCCCAATAAGTTCTGGATAACCGAAGTAATCGGGATAGTCAGCAGAACGGAAACACCCACACCCAAAATTCCTGCCAGCAGTCCCACAATCACTGTTTCTGCATTGAATACCTGTGAAATATTCCGTTTCGATGCACCTATTGCCCGTAAAATACCGATTTCCTTTATACGCTCCAATACAGAAATGTGCGTGATAATTCCAATCATAATGCTGGAGACAATCAGCGACACCGCAACAAACGCAATCAGCACGTAAGAAATCACATCTACAATCGAAGTAATGGAACTGGTAAGCAACGCTACATAATCCGTATAGGTAATCTGCTCCTTCTTTTGAGCTCCCTCGTTGTAACGGTCTATACAGTCTGAAACTGCTTCTTTGTCCTCAAAGCTGTCTGTATAAATGCTGATAGAAGACGGGGCATCATAGCTTACCTTTCCGAATTTTCTCATGTTTTCTTCATAAGTCGGTCCGGCAATAAATATATCATAAGCGGATACCAAAGTTTCCTGATCTGGATTGTTTCCCAACCATTCATCCAATGCCCTTGCCATCGCAATTTCGTCTTCTTCGGTTCGTTCCACACCTTCCATCGCCGCCATCTCACTGGGACTCATGGAAGGCGCACCTTGCATAGCTTCGATATGTTCCTGATCTTCCGATTCATCCGTTTCCTGATGTGCCAGAATATTTGCGTACATAGCGGCCTTATCAGAAATCCCCAAATTTGACATATAAATAACTGCATCAGCGGCTTTTGCTTCATCATCAGGAGCTTTGAACTCGATTCCGTTTAATACGTTGACTTCCGATGTCTTTTCCTGTGCCAGAACAACCGCGCTTTCATCTGTATGTTCTATCACATAATCAGTCAGCGCCACAGTATATGCCACAGAAGTAGGGATGGACGCACTTTCAGCATCCGCCGCCAGACGGATAATGCCGGTAATCTTCAAATTTACACTGTTTTCCAAAAGAGATTCTATCTGCATAACGTCATCCCCGATATAGGTAAACGTGCCGTCCTTGTTCTCTTTATACTGGTCGCAGGGTAAAACCATGTAAAAAGTATGTCCGCAGATTTCCTCATAGTCCCAAATACGTTCCTCTGCATCTTCCCCATTCTTAATCTGTTCGGTAATCTCTTTATGTTCCTCCCCGGTAATCAAACCAAGCTGATATAATGTCCCTGCTGGAATCGAATTATTTTCATTCAGCACAAGGACAACTTCATTGTAATTTTCCGGCCAGCTCCCATACAGCAGGTCATAACTGTCAAAGAGAATCGTGCTAACTGCTTTTCCGTCTGTCCCTAGCATCAGTTCGGAGAAATTTTCAGCCCCTGCATCGGAAGAACCGCTCATTACCTGATTCATCCGCTCCATATTTGCCATCGGACCGCCCCCTGCTGCACTGTCCTCACTTGAAAGAGTAGACATACTGACCTGATCTATGTCCGCATTGGAGGCCACCAGGTTTTCGTCAGCATCATGAGAATAAATTCCAAAATGGGCGCCATAGGAATACACCACACCATTTTCACCTAAATACTGGTGGATTTCACTTTTCGGATTATCCAGATACTCCTTAAACGCCGTCAGGTTATTCTCTTTAATATTTGATGCCATTTCCTCACTGGATTCGATAGCGCTGTAATCTGCGTAAACTCTGGTACGGTTTTCCTCTGCCGAAGCCTCATTTTCCCGTCTGCCGCCTCTCGTCCCCATAATCCCGGACATATCCACGGATTGAGAGTTTATCGTAATAGGATAGGAAGTCATGGTACTTTTCTGTATATCTGAAATATAATCATTTACCCCTTCTGCCAGTGCCAAAATCAATGCAATGCCGATAATCCCGATAGAGCCGGCAAAAGCGGTCAGAATAGTCCGCCCTTTCTTTGTCCACAGATTATTAAAACTTAGGGAAAGAGATGTCACAAAGGACATTTTTGCCTTTCCCATACTTTTATGCTCTGTTCCTTCTGGTGTTTCTTCTGGCAGATATGGATCACTGTCATTTATAACCCTTCCATCCCGCAATTTCACAATCCTTGTAGAATACTGCTCCGCAAGCTCCGAGTTATGCGTCACCATAACCACCAGCCGATTTTCAGCAACCTTTTTCAACAGTTCCATGACCTGGATACTGGTTTCGCTGTCCAGTGCCCCGGTCGGTTCGTCCGCCAGAAGCACTTCTGGGTCATTTACCAGGGCACGGGCAATCGCTACCCGCTGCATCTGCCCACCGGACATCTGGTTTGGTTTTTTGTGAAGCTGATCCCCCAGGCCCACTTCCTCCAGTGCTTTCCTTGCCCGCTCCCTGCGGTCATTTCTGGAAATACCGCCAATCGTCAAAGCCAGCTCCACATTGGCAAGGATTGTCTGATGGGGAATCAGGTTGTAGCTTTGGAACACAAAGCCGATGGTATGGTTTCGGTAAGCGTCCCAGTCACGGTCTTTATATTCTCTTGTGGAAATACCGTTGATAACCAGCTCCCCGGTGTCGTAACGGTCAAGACCGCCTATCACATTCAGAAGCGTAGTTTTTCCTGAACCACTGGGACCAAGTATGGAAACAAATTCATTATCCCGCAGATTTAGACTGACATCATTTAGTGCCTGCTGAACCAGCTCACCCGTCCGGTACTGTTTTGATATGCCTTTTATTTGCAGCATAAGCCATCACCCTTTCCTCAACGCCTAAATTCATAATTGTTGTGCGCTGTTCCTGTATTATGCTGATTCAACCTCAAGCCAATCTCAACCGAACCTCAACTCAACCTCAATTTTTAATACCGCAAATGGTTTCCTCATTTTTCAGACCAGCCATTTCAGCACTTTCAACCCATAGCTGTACAGCAGCTTTTTTGTCATGGGAGGCTCTTGACGATTCTTTTATTTTCCCACGGTCATTGTAAATACCTGTTTTATTTTCAAATGTTTTACCTACCATCATTTCAGCTAAGGCTTTTCCCGATTTTCTGGAACTGCTGTATGTACCGATACAAATGGCATATACACTGATTAGTGCAGGAATCAAAATATTCAAAATTGGCGGCAGAGCTTTAGGCAGCCCTGTATCTGGCATAAATCCGGGATTAAACGCATTTACAGTGATATGCTTTTTACCTTGTTCCTTTAATCTTCTTGCCATTTCATAAGTACATAAAATATTGCATAATTTTGAAACTGGATACCCATCTTCCACACAGCCAAACTTTTCAGGATATGCCAAGCGCCTGGCATCATGGAACTGTATTTTATCCGAATCGTGAGTATCGCTCGTCACAAATACAACTCGTCCATCGTTTTCCATACTTTGCAATAACAGATTCACCAATAAAAAATGTCCCAAGTGATTCACGCCAAAGGCTTCTTCAATCCCATCCTCCGTATATTTCAATCTGCCATGCTGATGCACCCCTGCGTTGCAGACTATTCCATACAAAGGGGGATAACCGCCTTTGCAATAATCCTCCTTGAACTTTCTGATAGACGCAAAAGAAGCAAGATTAAGTTCCAATACATAAATATTAGGATTTCCTGTCTTTTCCTTTAATTTTCCTGCCGCATTGTTTCCTTTCTGTACGTTTCTGCAAGCTATCATAATAGTATAATCGTTGCTGCTCCCTGCAATATATCCGGCACAGGAATAACCAAGTCCTGTATTGCCGCCTGTTATAATAATTGTGCGTTTCATACTCCAAAATTTCCCTTCCAAAATATTTTTACAGCCAATTAACAAGAGCCAGCACAGCCCCTAATCCACACAGGGCAATGCCTGTAACCCTGTTCTGTTTTTTTGCATCCACTTTATTCGCAAATAACGCCGAAGCTCTTGCCCCAATCAGCGCCGCTATCACACAGACCACAAGTGCTGTCACATTTACCGTACCGCCAATGATTACATGGGAAACCGCCCCTGTCAGCGCTGTAAAGGTCATAATAAAGGTACTTGTTCCGACTGCTGTTTTCAGGCTATATCCGAGAACAGAGGTCAGTGTAATCAGAAGCAGCACACCGCCGCCAGCACCGACAAATCCACAGAACAGGCCGATATGGATTCCCGAAAGAAGGGATCGTATAATTCTCTTTTTCGGCTCTATTTCATCCATCCTTGATGTGGTCTTTGTTATGGGGCTTACAAGAAAACGGACACCCATAATAAAGGTCATAATATAAGAACTGCCTCCTAAGACCGCATTGGGAAGGAGCGAGGACAACCAGCTCCCCAAAATAGTAAATACAAGTACAGAGGCCATCATTATAAGCCCGTTTTTAATATCAAGATTTTTATTTTTCCCATAGGTGTATGCCGTGACTGCCGAAGCCAACACATCAGAAGCCAGTGCAATTCCTACCGCCTCATACGCTGTAAATCCGCAGAAAGTAATCAGCATGGGCGTAATAACCACCGCTGCGGATAAACCGGCAAGCCCTGTTCCAATACCTGCTCCAATCCCTGCGATAATGCAGACAATTATCAATACCATTTTAATAAGCCTCCTATTCAAATTCTGTTATTTCTGCTGTTTTGCCGAAGCCCTTTTCCAATGCACTCTAATATGTATCACTGTCAGAATCAAAAACAAAAGTGCCGTTATCCTATGCAGACCGACCGCATACAGAATCCCGCTTACCATCACAAGCAGGAAGTCAATGAGCAGCAACACATTCAATATGGTTCTCATCCACCTCGTCCGGCTGTACAATCCCTTGCCAATGCCTGCCCACCATGCCAGATTTAAAATATTGTGAGCAACAAATAAGATGAACAAAGCCGCCCCCAGAAACATATGCAGGACAATCCCTGTTCTCTCCGAAGCCATAAGCAGAAGCGTAATAACCAGCATCCCTATATCTATACATAGCTTGCAAACCTTTTTGATACGCATGAAACCTCCTTTACTTTGCCAGACCGGCTTTTGTCAGGAACTCTTTCACACTGTCCTCACTTTTTGCAGAAAGTCCGTCCGCTACCACTGCATCCGGACAGGCTGCGGCAATCTGCTCCGGGCCGGAACCCAATCCCAATGCCTGACTGGTGGCAATCGGTATGACCGTCTTTCCCGAAAAATCATATTCCTCCAGAAATGACAAAACGGGTAGCGGCATACTGCTTAACCAGTTCGGGTAAATGATAATTACCGTATCGTAATTTTCCACGCTTTTAAGATGTTCTGTCAGTTCTGGCCGAAGCGATGTTCCCATCTCGCTGTGGTGCCGGTCAAACGCCCCGCCGTAAGTTTCCGGATATAAGTCACTTACCTTAATAGGGAAAACATCCCCTCCGGTTACTTCCTGTGCCGCAAGAGCCAAAAGCTCTGCATGGCCATATCCGGTCCCATCTTCTATTTTCAGGCTTGCTGAGGACACCGCATCCATTTCATCTGCCGTATATACCCGATTATTTGTCAAAGAGAAATATGCCACAAGCACATTGCTCTCACCTGTCACAGACATAGTTCCTGCCGATATATCGCTGACGGAAATTTTCTTTGCAAGCGGATTCGGAAAAAAGGTACAGTAAAAAATACCTCCACCCACTACAGCTACTGCCACTACTGCCGCTATGACAGCTATCACGACTTTTTTACGCCTGCTCATTTTTGTCTTTTCTTTTTTCATAGAAATCACCTTTCCTTTAAATGAATCACAACATACTCGCAGTTTCCTTGTGTACGGATGGGAAATCCCCATCCTGTAGCTCCAGAGGAAACAATTACCTTACAGCCGCCTTCCTGATATTCACCGTAGTTCAATCCACCAAAACCTTCCGTAAGATACCCTACAGGGAATATCTGCCCTGCATGAGTGTGTCCAGATAACTGCAGGCCTGCCCCTTCCGCTGCGTTTTCCTCTGCCTCTACCGGCTGATGATCCGCTACTATAATGAATCTATTCTGATCTACTCCGTTTAGCAGCTCTATAGAAGAAAGGCGTCCGGGTATTCTTGCGGCATCTTCCCGACCAGCTAATACCAGATCATCGCCAATGTTAATCCACTGATCACACAGAATCTTAATGTCATTTTCCTCTATCGCCCGTACCAGCTCCTCATCTGTATAAGTACGGGAGCGGGAAACTGCCGTCCTATAATCCTGCCGGTCATGGTTCCCATAAACAAAATAGGTTCCATATGTACTTTCCAGACTTCCTAATATCCGAAATGCCTCCTGCATAGATTCCTTTGTCGTTCCTTCTTCCACTATATCTCCGCAAAGCAATATAATGTCCGGGTGCAAAGCATTAATCTCTTCTATTTTTTGAATCAGGATATCCGGGTTTTGAACCGTGCCATAATGAGTATCCGTTATCAAAACCACCTCATAACCTGACTGGAGCTTTTCTGATGTCACAGTATACTCTGTTCGGATAATCTGTCTCATGTTAAGACTGCCATAGCCCATCATCAAGCAAGTGACCAATATTGGGATTATCCCGCTGTGGTAAAGTCTGCGGAAAACAGAATACCTTTTTTCCTTCGTATGGTTCTTTGCAATGTGCCGTATCAGGAAAGCAACAAATTCCACAATTGCAAATAATACGATTAAATGGACTTCAACCAGCCCCGCCACACTCCATATGAGACACAAGCTGCCCGCAAAAACGGTAATTCCCAACCGTATCATCCAGAACCGTTTTCCTTTTATATCAATACCATAAAGCAAGGCCCATTTTCCAATCATCCAATACAGCCCTGCAGCCAGGCATAATGCCATTCCCGATAAAATAAACACATACATTCAATTTCACCACCTTGTCCATTGGCAGGAACACAAATTCCTTCCACGATACTTCTATAAGCAGAGGGCTTCTGCTCTTCATGCCCCAGCGAAACAAGGGCATCTTACAATACACAAAAAGAGTATAACCGCCCTTTCTCAACTGAACCTCAACAAACCACACAAAAAAATAACCCGTGCCGTTGAGGTTCAGTTGAGGTTTTCCATATAAAATAAACGCAGACTGTTCACAAATCTATGCTATAATCAAGTCGGAGGTGCAAAAGATGTTTCAAATTTTAGTAGTGGAAGATGATAAGGAACTGTGTGACCTTTTCTGTACTGTCCTGACAGATAACGGATATACGGCAGTTCCGGCGGCTGACGGGCTTGCTGCCTTTGATATTTTGGATGACACTTATATTGACCTGGTTATTTCCGATATTATGATGCCACGCATGGATGGCTTTGAACTTACAAAAGCGCTTCGTGAATCCGGATATTCCATGCCAATTCTCATCATCACGGCCAAGGAAAGTGCAACTGATAAGCGTGAAGGATTCCGTCTGGGTACGGATGATTACATGGTAAAGCCCATCGATGTGAATGAAATGGTCTGGCGGGTGGAAGCCCTGCTGCGCCGCAGCCAGCTTGTAAACCAGCGTAAAACCAAATTTGGCGAAACAGAATTTGACTGTGACACACTGACGATTTCCTCCCACGGTGAAACCACAGAACTGCCACAGAAAGAATTTTATCTGCTATATAAACTGATCACTTCCCCAAACCGGATTTTTACCAGAAGACAGATTATGGATGACGTCTGGGGTCCGGACAGTGAAGCAGATTCCCACACACTGGATGTCCATATCAGCCGCCTGCGTGAACGGTTCAAAAATAATGCGGACTTTGAAATTGTCACTGTGCGGGGTCTGGGATATAAGGCGGTGAGCAGGCATGGATAACCAAACCCCTTCTGGAACACGGAAGCGCCGCTGGGCATCCAAATGGAAAAAGTATCCAAAACGGCTCTCCGTCATGTTTTCCCTTTTAACCTTCCTGACACTGACGCTGACCATCCTTTTTTCAGCCCTGCTTACATTTCTATTGATAAAAGCCGGGATATTAGTCCAGCAAAACCGTGGGATAGTATTTTTCGTTATAGCAATTGTCAGTATTATTGTCGGCACCATTATCTCCAATTATGCCGGAAGACATCCCCTCACGGCGATTATTGCCATGAGCAATGCAGCCCAGGAAGTAGCAAAGGGCAATTTTGATGTTTCCCTAAATGAAAATATCCGAATCAAAGAACTGCGGGATATGGCCCATAATTTTAATCTGATGGCAAAAGAACTGGCTGGAACTGAAATACTCCGTACCGATTTTGTGGAAAACGTATCCCATGAATTTAAAACACCACTGTCCGCCATCGAAGGTTATACAACCCTGCTTCAGAGAAAGGATTTGAGTGAAGAAAAACGGCAAAATTATACGAAAAAAATATTATACAATACTCACCGGCTTTCCACTCTGACAAGCAACATTTTACTTCTGTCCCGCTTGGAAAATCAGGAAATCGGCATAAAAAAAGAAACTTTCTGCCTGGACGAACAACTCCGGGAAATACTTCTCCTTTTAGAAGAAGGCTGGACAGAAAAAAAACTGGAACTTGAAATTGACTTGGACGCTGTGGATTACTATGGCAATAAAGATTTACTCGCCCATGTGTGGCAGAATATTTTGAGCAACGCCATTAAGTTTGCCCCTGAAAATGGAATCATCCATATCCTGCTCCGCAGGGAAAACGGCTCATTGATAACCAGCATCACAGATAATGGAATCGGTATGAGCAAGGATGTAATGCGGCGGGTATTTGAAAAATTCTATCAGGGGGACTTTTCACGCTCCTCCCAAGGAAACGGCCTGGGGCTTGCGCTGGCAAAGCGGATTGTCGATCTGCATGGTGGGAATATTTCTGTTTCCAGTAAAGAAGGAAAGGGAACGACATTTACCGTATCCCTTCCTCTGACACTGCATACGAAAGGATATGATACATGAAATCCAGAAGATATTTTGCTTTAGACGGTATACGGGGACTGGCACTTCTGAACATGATCGCTTATCATGCAGTATGGGATTTGGTTTATCTTTTCAACTTTCATCTGCAATGGTATCAATCGGAAAGCGCTTATATATGGCAGCAATGCATCTGCCATACATTCATTTTCCTTTCCGGCTTCTGTGAGCCATTAGGAAAGAAAAAATTTAAAAGAGGCGTTATTGTCTTTAGTTTAGGATTTTTGATTGTATTAGCTACATTGATCACAATGCCGCAAAACAGGGTTCGTTTTGGCGTCCTCACCCTGATTGGCTCCTGTATGCTCCTGATGATTCCGACAGAAAAGGTCTTGCGAAAATGCAGACCTGTGTATGGATTGGTGTTCAACATTACCTTATTTCTTCTCACCAGAAATATCAATCAGGGTTATCTCGGTTTTGGCAACTGGAATCTGCTGCCGTTGCCGGATAACTGGTATCATAATTTTGTAACCACCTACTTGGGATTTCCCATGCCCGGTTTTCATTCATCAGATTATTTTTCGCTGCTGCCGTGGATTTTCCTGTATACTGCCGGATATTTTACGCATCGGCTTTTTGTATACTGTAAGCTGCTCACACATTTAGAAAGCAGTAAAGCAAAGACACTGGAATGGTTTGGCCAACATTCCCTCGGTTTATACATGATTCATCAGCCATTACTTTATTTCCTGTTCGCAGCGGTATTAGCTCTGTAAATAAAAATCATATTTTCAGGAGGAAAACACTATGACACTCTATGAAACAATTTTCACACGCAGACAGGTACGCA
The DNA here is from genome assembly GCA_009774255.1 of Faecalicatena sp. Taxonomy (GTDB): domain Bacteria; phylum Bacillota; class Clostridia; order Lachnospirales; family Lachnospiraceae; genus Schaedlerella. The sequence goes on along the minus strand of VSNK01000005.1, from coordinate 51,381 downwards.
ATTATCTGAACTCACCTGTCCCAAAAGACCGTTTAGACCATATCCTTGCCTGCGCCGCCGAAGCAGAACAGCTTACCGGGCAGCACGCTGATTTCAAGCTGCTCCCAGCTGCGGAAGTTTCCGCCAATCAGGGGGCGTCCCATTATTTACTCGGTTTCTGCGACAACTCACCATCTGCCTATGCCAATGTCGGTTTTGTACTGCAAAAGGTTGACCTGTGTGTCCAGAGCATGGGGCTGGGCTGCGGCTGGTTTATGAACATAAAACCCAAAAAGGAATCAGAATATTTCTGTATTGCCCTTGCCATTGGCAATACGGATGTTCCCATACGAAAAAGTCTGGATGAATTTAAGCGAATCGCAGCCAGTGAGATCAGCGGGCATGATAATCCTATTACCCAGGCTGTCCGTTTGGCTCCATCCTCTCTGAACTCACAGCCGTGGAAACTGGATTTTCAGAATGGAAAAATAATCATCCATGATGCCGGACGTGGCATGAAACGTTTTATCCTGAAAAACAAGCTGAATAAAATTGATGTAGGCATTGCCGCCCGACATGCTGTGCTTGCTTTGGAGAATGAAGGTAACAAAGTATTATCTGCTACACCTGTAACAGATGGAAAAGAATTTTCTATTGAAATTTCCTACTCATAAAAGAAAAAGGAGCGTATGCGTATCATGAAAGTGTTGATTGTTTACCATTCGGAACACCATGACAATACAAAAAAACTGGTAGAAGCGATTGCCAGACAGGGGGATGTCACTCTGCTGAATGCATCTGAAAATTCCAATTTGAACTGGTCGGATTATGACCTGATCGGATTTGCTTCCGGCATCTACTACCAAAAATTTCACAAAGACATTTTAGGCATTGCGGAAAAAAATCTGCCTATTGGCAAAAAAGTATTTTTTCTTTATACCTGCGGTGTGAAACGCCAGAGCTACGCAGATGCAATTAAACAAATTGCTGAATCCAAAAAATCAAAAATACAAGGCTGCTATGGTTGTCTGGGATTTGATACATTTGGTCCCTTTAAACTCGTTGGAGGCATCGCAAAAGGGCATCCAAATGATGAAGATGTATCGTCCGCAGTCAATTTTTTCTGTGGAATTAGAGACAAGGCATAAAAATCTTCAATTTAATACTTTTCGATTTTTCCTCAAGGGGGTTCAGATTTTCAGAAGTAGGGGGGTCCAAATT
>VSNK01000005.1:0-50171 GCA_009774255.1 Faecalicatena sp. | reverse complement strand
ATCAACCCTGCCCGCTACTGCGCTGCGGGGTTTCCTCCTGGCGGGGCCCAGTGTCTGCCGCAGGGGGGTTCAAATTTACGCGGGGAGGGTTCACACACCTCTCCACTTTCCCAGAACTGCACATTCACAAACAAAAAAAGAAGGCATCTGGCGATATCCAATATCACCAAATGCCTTTATTTCAGTGGTTTTTTAGCTATTCTGTCCCTACCCTTTGTATCAAATTTGCAATTTACATTTCTGCGAACACTTCATAAAGCTCCCAATCGGGATTACGCTCTATATATTGTCGGAAATAACGCTGCTGGCTTTCAAATGAATTTGCCTGGTCTTCGTTGTCCGTAGATACACGGCAGTATGCAGCAACCTTTCTCTTTGTGTGCTGTATCTTTCTCTCTTGATTCAGGGTTTCGTATTTATCTATTGACATAAGAATATCTCCTTTCCTTGATTTCGCCCATTTTTACAGAGCATAAAGGTATAACCTTGCGGTGTTTTCCGACAATCCCTTGTCGTATTTTCAGCATAGTTTATTGAAAATAGTATGTCGAATGTACAAATTTGAATACAGAACATAAGCTACACATCTCTGTAAATTGCAACTGTATTCATGGGCAAGTAACGAAAGTGGATTGTGAATATCCTCTGCTTTCTCACATTTGGTTATGTAAAAACGTCAAGCGATTATGCCTGACGTTGCTTTTTTCTCTATACTTCAATAGGCAACACCTCCCTCATTGTCAATGTATGAGCGATTGATTGTACCATATAACGAGTGGGCTAATTCTTTTTTGACAACTGGGTCTGTCTTTGAAGTAAGCCGCTCAAATGCCTGCCCTATAACTGTTGAAACCACTTCTGAGTTTCTTACTCCCGGTTCTTAAGCACCTCCGCCGGAAGGATCTTATTTACCCGGCCCATAAGAATCCCGTTGATCCCCACATACAAAACCAGCACACTTAAAAATACTCCCACATACATCTGCCACGGAAATCTTAAATTGATCCCGCAGGCAACGTTCGACACCATAAAAGGAAACAGCAGATCCATCACCGCCTTGGCCAGCGGAATCCCCACAAGGGCGCTTAACGTTACCACGAAGAAATTCCCATCCAGGAACAGCCTCCGGATCTCCTGTTTCCGATAGCCGAACACCTTGAACAGGGAAACCGACAACGCCGACCGGTCGATCATCACCTTCATCATCAGATACATCACCACCGCAAAGATCAAAGCAGAAACTACCAGAAGCGTGATGACCATCTCCTTCATCTGCTCCACGAACACGGCCGCTCTTTTCTCCACTTCTTCCTTTGAGAGGGCGGAATATAGCCTGCCGCTGTCGATATCCAGGGCATGATCTGAAAAAACAATATTGTAATAATCTGCACTCTCCCCCATCAATTCCCGCATACTGCCGATATCCATAAAGGCGAAAAATCCGGTGGAACAGGTCACAACTCCATCTACATGGAAAGCATAATACCGGTCCTTTTCCTCATCCAGAAGCGTCAGGGTATCTCCCTCACCGATTCCATACTTCTGCGCCAGCGCCGAGGAGATTAAGACGCGTTCCTCCCCCTTTTCCACTGGTGCATCAAAGTAAGGGTTTTTCTCATGGATTCCCAAAAGGGTAATGTCAAAATTATAGCCCAGCACTTCTTTTTTCATCGTGACTCCTGCGGCCTCCTCACCTCCCTCCGGCACTTCTTCCTCCGGATATTTACAGGTATACATATAGGCGAACCTGGTATCCCTGGCATTGTCCTTCTTGATGTTGGAACAGATCGCGTAGCAGTCCAGGGAAAGCATGACGATCAGAAGAGAAATGAACATCCCGAAAAATACGGTCACAACTGTGCGCATCTCCCGCAGAAGCTGCCGGATCCGGAAAACACGTACAAAGCCGCCCGTAAGTCGTATGGCATGCACCCTGTCTTTTTTCTGTTCCCCCCGGAGCATGGCAAGCACCGGCTGGTCCAGCTTTTTCCGTATCACCAGGAAATTGGTGAGGGCTGCGGCAAGGGGAGGCAGCAACAGCCCGTAAATCAGCAGGTACGGCTCATAAACCACGTCCACTCTTGGGATGGAAAAATAGCCGTAGGGCTCGCTCATCTGTGCGCTGACGCCAATGCTGCTGTAGCCGAGTCCCGTCCCGATTGCTCCTGCGGTAAAAGTGAGGATAACCGGCAGTGTGAGATAATGCCGCAGAAGCTCCTTTCTTTTCACTCCCATGGCATAGAGTGTGCCGATGACCCCTGACTCCCGTTCTATGCTGTGTACCGTAAATACAGAGATCACATAGGCAAACAGGATCAGAACAATCACTCCTGCCGCCAGCCCCGCCGCCTTATCTACGAACTTGTCGTTTCCTGCCGAACCGATCCGGGGATTGTCGCCTGCGGGGATAAAGCGGGTCATTTTCGAGAGGGAAACCGAGACGTTTTCATCCAGGAATTCCTTCGTTTCATCCCGCAGTTCGCGGCTTCCGACGCAAAGCTCCTCCGCCCCCTCGTTTGCTTCGGAGACACCGCCCGTGTAATCCTTCACGCCGGTTTCAAATTCTTGAAGCTCCTGAAGCTGTTTCAGCACTGATTTCAGCTTCATCCGCATCAGGGCGTTATCACTCCCCTCGATAAGGCTCTGTAAGACCGCCTCATAATGATCCGCCGTCAGCTCCGGTACGCCAAGCTCCGCAAGGCTCTCTGAGCTTTCCTCAAGGAACGAGAAAAAGATATCCGAGGAAGCCGCGTTCAGCCTGCCGCTGTTTTTATCCAGCTCTGCCAGACCTTCGGAAAGCCTCACCGCACCATCCGTAAGCTCATCTAAGGCATCCCGGAATCCCTCCGTCTTTCCTCCTGTCCTTTCCCAGTATTCCTGAAAAAATACATCGTCGATATCATCCGCCGAAACTTCCATTCCTTTCAGCGTTTCTTTCAGCCGCTCATCCGTCATCCGGTCGTTCAAAAGATAGGCATAGGTATATTCCTCCGAGGAAATACTCCCGCCCACTTCCCGCATCTGCTCATAATCCCCTGCTGTCACAAATCCGACCCCGAACTGCGTGCTGTCCACGGCGCTGTCGGAAAGACTCCGAAGAGGCGATTCATAATCTGGGGCCGTTCCGATCCCCGCAACCGTAAACTCCAGGCTCCCGACCTTTATCTTATCACCGGCATGAAGCTCCTGCTCCTCGCAGAAACGCCTCTCCAGCAAAATCTCACCTTCCTTTTCAGGAAGTCTCCCGGAATCCACCTGTACCAGGTCGATTTTTTCTCTCTGCGGAAAGATTCGGAGGATAAAGCCTTCTGCAGCGTCAGCGCTTTCCGGCGAACCTCCCGCTTTCGGCCGGATCTCTTTTTCCGCCAGGGAATAATCCATATAAAAATGCTCCTCCAGGGTCATGCCCTCCTCTTCCAATGCGGATTTTTCCCCTTCCGTAAGTGGCACGAACACACCGAACTGTCCGTCCTCCACCCGGTTTTCCTTTGCCGTCTCCGCCGTTTCGATGATGATGGTATCCGCCGCGCCGACCAGACTAATCACGATGTACATGCCAAGGATGATCAGAAGCCCCAGCGCCAGATACCGGAACCTGTTCTCTTTTAAGTCGCGGAACATCCGCTTTCTCAGTATTTTCTGCATCACAAATCCTCCAGCCGCGCTGCGGGCACCTTCTTTTCATTCCGGTAATTCTTCTGAATCTGACCGTCCTTTAGGTATACGACCTGATCCACCATATGCCTGATGGAATTATTGTGGGTGACGATCAGCATGGTGGTGCCGTATTTCCGATTTACCCCTTCAAGCAGTTCCAGAATATCCCGCGACGTATGGGAATCCAGCGCCCCGGTCGGCTCGTCACAGAGCAGCAGCTTCGGATTTTTAACGAGCGCCCTGGCAATGGCACACCGCTGCTGCTGGCCGCCGGACAACTGGGACGGGAATTTATCCTGGTGCCCGGTGAGTCCAAGGGTATCCAAAAGCTCCTCTAATTCCAGGGGACTGTCGGTAAGGTATTCGCATACCTGGATGTTTTCCCTGACCGTAAGGTTCGGTACAAGATTGTAGAACTGGAAAACGAATCCCAGGTTCGCCCTGCGGTAATCCGACAGTTCCTCCGGTGACAGCCCGCAGATCTCCATTCCGTCCACTGATACAGAACCAAAATTAGTTTTATCTAACCCTCCGATACAATGAAGCAGCGTAGACTTTCCTGAGCCACTGGCCCCCTGTATGACACACATCAGGCCCTTTTCCACAGACAGCTCCACACCCTTTAGAACCTCCACATAGCTTCCCCCTTCCCCATAGCTTTTTTTCAGGTCTTTGACTTCCAGATACATTTCGCTTTCCTCCCTCATTGTCCGTGTTCTATCCGTGCTCTATACGCTTCTGCCCGATTCTGCCGACTCTTCTGCCTTTTTTCTGCTCCGGAAAAGTCCGTTCCACCCGGATACCAGATACACCACAACTTCTTCGATATTTGCAAGCGCCTTTTCCACATCCGGTTCATGGATCAACAGATGGACAAACGCATTGATCTGCATATGCGCCATCCAGTGGACCATGTATTCGTCCGGAACCGGAACGCCGCAGGATTCGGCGGCCTTTGCCGAGAGTATCCGGTAATGCTCCTCGCCATAATCCGCAAAACGGCTTACCATATCCTCGTATGCGCTTCCCTGGCTTCTGGTCAAAAGAATCAGAAACACGTCATAATGCCGGTACAGGAAACGCACGATCTCTTTGGAAGCACTGATATCCCGCCTGTCCGTATCGAGGCTGACAACACCGATCCCCCGTTCCATCTCCTCGGTGAAATGCTGCCGGATCAGGGCCGTCAGTCCACAAAGCGGCTCTTCTACAAGCTCTTTCAGCAGATCCTCCTTGTCCTGGAAGAAGAAATACAATGCCCCGGTAGTCACCCCTGCATTTTTACAGATGGTCCGCAGGGAAGCCTTCATGTAACCCTTCTCCAGGAATTCCTTTTCTGCGCTTTCGAGTAGTCTTTCCTTTGTCGCCTTATCCCTTGCCAATCCATCACCTTCTTCCAACATAACACCGTTATCTTATTTTAACGTTCTGCGAAGCTCCTGTCAAGGGGTTTCTCGAACTGTTTTCCTTTATACCTTTATTTCCATCCCATTCTTAAAAGAAAACCTGATGTCGTTTTCAAAAACTTCCCCGCAGCAAAGCCGCGAGGAAGTTTTAAATTAGGAACTGTTCAAATATTCTTTTACATGAGCGATAAACTGCGCCATCACCGGCGAAAGCTTAAGGTTCTTTTTCCATACCAATACACATCCGCTTGTCAGCTCCGGCTCGAGCGGTCTTAAACACAGCATATCGTGGTTACAGAAAAAGTCCATTGTCATCGCGGCTCCGACACCGCTTTCTACCATATCCATCTGGTTATTATGCGAAAGGTTGCAGGTACAGACAACACGAAGCTTCTCTGCTGTCAGTCCGAACCAGTTTTCCAGTTCATTTCTCACAGACGGGCGTTTCGCTATGATCAAAGGCTGATCCGCCAGATCTTCCGGTGTGATCCTCTCTTTTTCTGCCAGAGCAGAATCCCTGCGTATCAATACCTTCCATTTTTCTTCCAAAGGCATCCGTACATAATTATACCGGCTGATTTCTACAGGCTCCAGCAAAAGCCCCATATCCAAAATGCCATTTTCCAGCCGTTCCTTTACATCATCTGCAATAGCCGTATAAATCTGAAAACTCACGTCAGGATATTCTTGCTGAAAGGACGCCATCATTTCCGAAAGCGGCTTCATGTTCCGTGCTTCACCGCAGCCGATTGCAATTTCACCTGAAATCACTTCCGCCCCATGTTTCAGTTCTCTTTCGGTTTTCATCGTTAAGTCCAGAATTTCCTGCGCCCGGCGGCGAAGCAGCAGCCCTTCCTCCGTCAGCAGAATATGATGCTTGCCGCGGTGAAATAATGTGACTCCGAGTTCCTCCTCCATCTGCATCAGTTGTCTCGACAGGGTTGGCTGGGTAATGTTAAGAAGCGCAGCGGCACGCGTAATATTCTCTTCCCTCGCAACAACAAGAAAGTATTGCAAAACCCGAAGCTCCATTCCTATACCTCCAAATCTCTTCTTCGGATTATCATACCACATAATAATGCCTGCCTCAAGTTCTGCTTGGATTATGATAGGAAGCTGTTTTCTTTTTGGTTACAGTTCACTGGCCGCGAACTGTAACGACTATCCTTATTCTATTTTGCCGTCTATAAACGCCGTCAGGATGTTCTGAGGATTATCATAATAAAAACTGCTGTTGTAATCATCAATTTTATCACTTACATAAGAATGGTATGCAAGAAAAAGAGCCTCTGTCACAGGAACATTTTTCTCTCTTGCAATTCCCAGGATCAGGCGTTTATAGACCTTTCCAATGTCCCAATGTGAGGGAATTGAATATCCGCATTCCCCCACATTGTCAAAACAGCCCTCCCTGATCCCTGCCTCTTCAATAAACTGATCGCTCACATTGTCAATATTATCACTGTGGTAAATATCTGCAAGCTCATATATCTTTTCAATCGCCTCTCTGCCAAGCGCATCCACGACATCCCGTCTTTTGTTCAATGTTTTCCGTGCAATATAGTCGATCAGGCTGCATACAAAAAACAGATCGTTTGACTTTTTATCCTCTCTTCCTGTCATTTTTTATTTCCTCCGCTTTCCGAAATTCCAGACATCTCAATGCGGCCTGTGTGCTAAAACAGATCTGATGCGTGGGATACTTGAATTTTGCCAGAACCCAAAATTGCTCCCGTGTAATGATGCCGTCTATATAGTCCGCAATAAAATTATAAATCTGGTCATTTGCCATTGCTCCGATCACAATATCATATTCATGGCGTTCCCCATTACGGCAACGAATGATAAAATCCAGCCACTCTTCCGTCATTTCTTCAAATTCCAAAATCTTTAGAGAAGTATCCACCCACACATCATAAAGATTCACCACCGGCGTGTCATATCTTTTTGCCCAGCGGACTGCCTGCTCCTTTATCAGAGTGCAATAAAAACCTGTGCCAAAATCTTTGGTATGTTTCCCCTCTATAATCTTTGGAGACGGGATTTCCATATACCCGCCGTGATAAACTGTCATTTTACCCATAATAGCCTCTCTGCTGAAAAATCTGCTACGTTTCTCAAATCCTGCGCTTCAGCGCAATACCTATTATAATCTGTCACCAATTTCGTCAGAAATTGATGACCTGTTTGCGCTTCAGCGCAATACCTCTGCGCCGGATATCCGCCCCCTATCAGGCACAGCTGCACATTTTGCAGCCATCTTTTTCCTGTCCGTCAATAATAACCTGACCCTTCGCATTTTCATCGTCCATGATCATTTCCCCAACTTCTGGTACCTGAATCCGGCCGGACAGAGGATTCTTAATGCTGTCCACCTTTGTAGTAATGACTGCTTCCACTTCGGATTTCTCAAAAGCAAGATCCGTATCAATCATTTCGCAGTCAACTAATTTTAAGCTTTTGCAATAGCACAAGGGCTGTGTTCCGATGATCTTGCAATTGATCAGGGTGAGCCCGTCGGAATACCATGCCAGATATTCCCCTTTGACCACGCTGTCCCTGACCGTTATGTTTTCTCCGTGCCAGAAAGCGTCCTTTGTATCGAACACACAGTTTTCGAAGACAGCGTTTTTGATGTACTGGAAGGAGTATTTTCCTTTAAAATCTACGCCCCTGAATGTCAGATTCTCCGAGCGCATCATAAAATATTCGCTCACCGCCGTGGTATCCTCCATACGGATTCCCCGCACAGACCAGCCGAATTCCGGGGAAATGATATCGCAGTTCCGGATAACGACGTTGCTGCACTCCCGAAGCGCTTTGATCCCATGCAGCTTCGTATCCGCAATCTCGATCTGGTCGGAATACCACAGAGCCGCCCTGCAGCATTCTGTCATTTCCGAAGCTGTAATGGTAAGCCCCCTGTCATGCCAGAAGGGGTAACGCAGATTGAAAAAGCAATTCGCCGCCTCAATATTTTCTCCCTCTTTAAAAGCGCTTTCGCCGTCCGCCGGCCCGTCAAACGAACAGTTCTTTGCCAAAATCCCATTACATCCATAAAGTGCGCGTTCCTTATCAAAAGTCTGGTTTTCAATTACTTTCATTGTCTGATTTCCTCCATTTTTTCATAATATACTCACGGCCGATGAAATCTGCCGTGAGTATCGCGCCAGCCGTAGCCGCGGAGCGGCATATTTCCTTATGCGGCTGTGCGCATTATATTATACTGTGCGGCAGATTTATCTGGCGCGCAGTATAATATCCTGAATCCCTGTCATTTGCACTGTCTGATCTGATATACCAGATAATCCAGACAGTCAATGCGTTTTTCTTCTTCATGCACTTTGCGCAGAAGACCCTCTCTGTGCTTTTCCAACTGCTTCAAAAGTTCTGTCTTTTCCCCGCAGTCCAGAGAGGCCATACAGCATTCAATCGTATCCTGGCTGCAGCCCGCATCCCTCATATTTTGAATGACTGCTTCTTTTGACCCATAGGAAGTCATTTCCTCCAACCCAATCCTTTTATCTGCCATTTTCAGCCTCCGTTGATAATCTATACAATCTTATTTCCCCAGCCTTCCGGAATCGGATTATCCTGAGCTGCCTGTAAAGTTTTTTCTGTTTTTATATTATATTTGTATTTTTATCAAATAGCAAATACTTGTATTGAATGCATTTGTATAGTTGAAACCTATTATAAGACATGTTATACTTTGTGAAACGTCGGATGGACATATCGGGATGTCCTGAGCATACCACAGAAAACATTATGAAACGAAAGGACTAGATCGAACATATGGAATTGCGTGTACTTCAATATTTCCTTGCAATAGCAAGGGAGCAGAGTATCATAAGAGCGGCAGAATCCCTGCATCTTTCACAGCCTACACTTTCTACTCAGATAAAAGCCATGGAAGAAGAATTGGGAAAGCAGCTTCTGATCCGGGGAACAAAGGGTTCCAGAAAAGTTACCCTTACGGAGGAAGGCATGATCCTTCGGAAACGGGCGGAAGAAATCCTGAATCTGGTCCGGAAGACAGAACAGGAAATCTCCCTATCCGACCAAATCATTGTGGGGAATGTTTATATTGGAGCCGGAGAAACCGATGCAGTCCGCATTATTGCGAAGGCGGCACGTGAGCTTTACAAGACCTATCCCGGCATTCACTATCATATTTCCAGCGGAAACGCACAATTTGTAATTGAACAACTGGACAAGGGTCTGATCGACTTTGGAATCGTGTTTGGTTCTGTGGACCATACAAAATATAATTCCGTTGAAATGCCCTTTAAGGATACCTGGGGCGTATTGATGCGGAAGGATTCTCCCCTTGCCGCAAAAACGGCCGTCTCTCCAAAGGATCTGTGGGATAAGCCGCTGATCGTATCGCAGCAGGAGGAAAACCAGGGTGCGCTGACAGACTGGATGCAAAAGGAAATATCGGAATTAGAGATCATTGCATCTTATAACCTGCTCTTTAATGCTTCCCTGATGGTCGAGGAAGGGTTGGGATATGCGATCGGATTTGATAAGATCATCAATACGTCCGACACCAGCATACTGTGTTTCCGCCCTCTCACGCCCAAAAGGGAAGCCGGTATGAGCATGATCTGGAAAAAATATCAGATATTCTCGAAAGCTTCTGAAAAATTTATGGACGAAATCAAAAAACTGCAGAGTTAAAAACTATTCATCACTGAAACTTCTTCCGGATCTCCGCCATCTCCTTCATAATTGCAGGGACATCCAGACTCTGTGGGCAGTGCCCTGTGCAGGCGCCGCATCCGATGCAGTCCTCCGGACGTTTTCCCTCCGGCAGATCGTCCGCGAAGGTGGCCCTCCATTCCTCATTCACAAGCTTCACGTCATTATAAAGCGAGAGGATCTTCGGAATATCCAGACCGATGGGACAGTTCGGAGTACAATAATGGCAGGCTGTACATCCCACCGCAACCTTTGATCTGAATTCATCTGATGCCTTTTTTACCAGCGTCTCCTCTTCCTCCGTCAAACATGCCTTCTCTGAAAACGTATGCAGATTATCCTCCACCTGCTCCAGGTCTGACATCCCGCTCAATACGACCTGAACCCGGGGGCGGCTCATCACAAAGCGCAGCGCCCAGGACGCAATGGAAGCCTCCGGATCCGCTTCTTTGAAAATCGCCTCCGCTTCCGGCGTCAGGCCCGCCAGTTTCCCTCCCCGGACCGGTTCCATGACCATCACCGGGATGCCTGCCTCTTCCAGAATATCATACAGCTCCTTCGCGTCTCCATAATACCAGTCCAGGTAATTGAGCTGAATCTGCACGAAATCCCATGGATATATTTTCAGCAGCTTCTTTAAGGATGCGGGTGACGCGTGGAAGGAAAAGCCCAGATTCCGGATCTTTCCCTGCTTTTTCAATTCGTCAAAATACCGGATCGCGCCGCACTCCAAGAACTGATCCAGCCATGCATCCTGGATCCCGTGGATCAGATAGAAATCAATGTATTCCATATTCAGGCGGGACAACTGTTCCGGAAACTGTTTCTTATAATCCGGCTCTGCCTGCAGGTTGAATTTATCCGCCACATAGTAGCTGTCTCTCGGATATTCTGCCAAAGCCTTTCCTAAAAATTCCTCGGACTTTCCATTGTGATAAATGTATGCCGTATCATAATAATTGATTCCGCCCTGATAGGCCCTGTCAATGATCTCCTTTGCCTTTTCATAATCGATCTTCCCCTGTTCCCCGTCAATCACCGGCAAACGCATAGCGCCCATGCCCAGCATGGACAGCTTCGTATCTTTGAAATCTTTATACTGCATGTGCATTCCTCCTCCGATTATAATTTGTCACCAATTTTCGCCAGAAAATTGATGACCTGCTTGCGCTTCAGCGCAATTCCTATTATAATTTGTCACCAATTTTCATCAGAAAATTGATGACCTGCTTGCGCCTCAGCGCAATTCCTATTATACAAAATATCAGAGAAAACCTCAATGACTCTGTTCATCCTTTTGATTGACTTTTTATATACTGAATGGCGCGGAGGGAACTGTAACATGTACCGGTCGGGGAGGGAAAAGGGCCTGGAACACCACCGCAGGAATCATATCTCGCTGATCTTCCAGAACTACAACCTGATTGATTACATGACGCCTGTTGAAAATGTGCGGCTTACCGCCAGACTGGACGCCGTTCCCATCCTGGCCCGGCTGGGGCTGGGAAGAGACGAGACACGGCGAAATGTACTGAAGCTGTCAGGCGGACAACAGCGGCGAGTGGCAATCGCACGTGCGCTGGCTTCCGATGCCCCGGTCATCCTGGCGGACGAGCCCACCGGAAACCTGGATACCGACAGATCTTCACATCAGATCTGCACCAGTTCAACCTGGTTCCCATGTTCTTCTATCAGACTGACCATATCCTCTGTCTTCAGCCATACCGTTGCCGTGTTATCATTCGGATGGACACCGATCAGCCCCGGCGTATCCATAAAACTCCTGTCTATAAACACCTTCACTTTGAACCCTCTATCATTCAATACCCCAAGCGGCGTTACCGAACCCGGCGCCAACCCCATGATATCCATAAGGTCATTTTCCGACGCAAAGCTCAGCGGGCGTGTATGGTTCCTCTTCCTGAACTCCTTTAAATCAACCCGTTTATTCCCTTTTACCGTGATAAGATAATAATTTCTTTTCTTGTCATCACGGACAAACAAATTTTTAGCATCAGCCTCCGGATAGGGAATATCAATCTCCGAAAGCTCCGCCATATTATAGACAGCTCTGTGTTCTGTCACCTCATGCCAAATATTTTTTCTCTCCAATAAATTATAAACTTCCTGCTTGTCCATACTCTCATCTCACTTTCAGATCTATCCATCATAGCCTTCACAATTTTTCCATTCAAATCCCGCACGCACCGGAAACGACCGCAAATCATTTTCATGAATCCATACTTCCTTTAAATTTATATTACTCCACACCCAATGCGGCAAGCGTATCACGGAGGCGCCGCCATTCCTCAAGCAGGCTTTCCCGTTTTACATTTCCCGCTTTGGTAATGCGGTAATATTTTCTTTTTGGGCCGTCAGACGTCTCGCCCTCATATTGTTCCGTGCAGCCTTCCCTGCATAACCCGCGAAGCAATGCATAGATGCCGCTCTCCTGCGTACCGGGAAAGCTTTCATGGATGCGGCGCAGGATTTCATATCCGTATAAATCCTCGGCGGATAAGACATGAAGCAGGCACAGCTCGATGAGATCTTTTTTCAGCATAGGGATACCCCCGCGCCGGCCAATCCCATAAGGCCAATGCCCGCCATGATGCCGGTATAAGAAGCCCACCAGCTATCCGAAGCTGTGCTGATGTCCATACTGACCAGAACCGCAATCACCAGGACGCATTCTGCTAATACCATAAGCCCCATTACATAAAGAGCACGCCAGCGCCGATCCGATATCCGTGCTTTTACAAGTCCGAATAATCCAAGGGCTGCCGCGGCCGTACCTGCCAGGCTCATCGTCCGGTAAGCCAAAGTTCCGTACCATGCCGGAGGCAGAGATTCCCAGATTCCCGACGCCAGACCTGCCAGTACCCCTTCTGCTGCGGCAAAGAGCAGCAGCAGACCCACCAGCATCGGGCAAAGTCCTTTTGGAAAAGGCAGTCTTCCCCTTTCTCCCCGACGGGGCCGAAACCAGATTAATGCAGCAGACGTACCAATTCCAAGCAGCAAAAACATCGTTACCGACGGGTATCGGTAAAACCTGGCCCGCAGCAGCAGGAATTCAGGCCACAGCAGACAAAAGGCCATGCACCCAAATACTACCAGCCACCGGCGGTACACTTTCGGCTCCGTGAACAGCCGGGCTGCGTGAAGCGGACCACCCTGTTCCCCGATAAACAGCTCCTCTGCTTCTGCCGGACGCTCAGAAAAGATTTCTTCGTAATCGGCCAATATTTCGTCCGCCTCCGGTTTCGGCAGTCTCCATCGTACGGCATAAGAAAGCTTTTTCAGATAGACCTGCTGATCCATAATGATCCCCCTTCTTTATTGTAAAAATAACTATTGTAAATATTATAGTAGTATGAATTCACTATACCACACGCCTGAAGGGGATGTCAATACTTTTGTTTTGGTTTTTCGTTCTCCTTTCCGCAGTTTATTGCAATTTCACGGCCTTCCTTGTCTTTTTCATCTGCAAAAACGGCGGATACCGGCAAGGAACAGCTCGTAAAAATCATCCTCTCCTGCCAGCATCGGTGAATTCTCTCCGCCGCCGTTCGTACTCCGTTTCATTGCGGCATGAAATTCTTCGCCCGCACAGATCAGATCCATCTCGTAAATTTCATATCCCATTTCCCGGCATACCCTGCAAAATTCTGAAATCGGCTCCTTCGCCTTTCTGGTATCCAAAAATCTGTCCCTGACTTCCGGGTCGCGCAGTGCCTGATTCTGTAGCTCATCCAAAATCGTTACAACATCCATGCTCTCTCCCCCAATCTGTCCATGTCAAAATCATTGTTCTAAACTCTTTAATCCACCTTTACATATTTTTCAATCACGCACTCATGATCCTTTTTTCTTTATCATAGTTGATCCCCACCAAAAGGATTTCCCCCGTATAGCCCTCAATCCATGAAGCATATTCCTTCTCAATCTTTAAACCTGCAAACAGCTCCGCAGAATCACAGCCGCAACTATAATAAGCCGTCAGCATGTTCGCTGCCATTGATTTTCCAAAGCGGCGCGGGCGGCTGACACATAAAAACCTCTTTTCTGTCCCATATGCAGCATTCAGCTTAGAAATCAACATACTTTTATCAATATATATGTCTGAAAAACAAGCTCTCTGAAATGCAATATTTCCCGGATTTACATAGATTCCCATACCTGTTCATCTCCTTCAATATTCAATGATACTTCTCGATTCTACAGGCATGCTTCTTATTCTTTGTACTATAATTAATACCAACCAGAATAAGCTCACCCTTATAATCAAATTTCTTTATAATGTTCATATAGTTCTTTTCTCTGATCTGCGTAATAGCTTTCTCCGCATTTTTATCCCATTTTAATTCAATCAGCAATGCCGGTTTTGACGAAGTTTTTCTCGGCAAGAATAAAATATCAGAATAGCCCTTTCCACTTGCCAGTTCCTCAAAACGCATATAATGATCCACTGCGCTCTGATATGCAGTAATCACTACATAACGAAGAGCCTGCTCATTATTGTAATTTCCCGGCGTTATTTCTGATTCGTGTATATTTTCGAGGATTTCCGCAACCATATATTCATCCAGTCGAAGCGTTGCCGACAAAAGCTGGTCTGACAGCCTGACCGCTTTCGCCAGTTCCGGTCTTCTGCCCTCTCGGATTGCCCGGACAAATTCTCTGCGCACCTCCTCATTCGGAATAAACGCTTCTTCTGATTCCATGTCATAGGCAAGATACCCCAGATGTGCAAGCAATGTTAAAATATCATCTCTACCGGACAATGAGGTCATATCATTCTGAAATGTCCCTGTATCAATCCTGCACCGCTTCCCTCCAAGCAGGTCTACGACTGCATCCTTTAAACCATCGAAATTCAGATCAATATAGGTTTTCAGCGTTTCATAGGTCTCTGTCTTTGTCCAGTAGCTGCCAAATCTCAGATTCGAAACAGCCTCCATGACGGAATTCGGACAATATACATGTCCAATCTGATCCAGACAATATCCGTCATACCACTTACATGCCTCCTCAAAGGAAAGACCATACTTCTTACATAAGCTGATGACCTCTTCCTCCGTAAAACCTGTAAACTCCGCCAGAAGCCCCGGTTCCAGCATGGAAAATTCTTTAAAATCCGTCAATGCGGATTGGGTACCATACTTTTTAATCGGCAGGATGCCCGTCATATATGCACCTGCAATTACCTGGGAAGTCTGGGCACTTTTAAACATACTCCGCAGCAATTGGATATACGCCTTCTGTAATTCCTCCTTTTCTTTTGCTTCCCGGAACAGAGCATCCCATTCATCAATAATCACAAAAAACTTTCTGCCTGTATTTGCATGAATCTGCATCAGAACTTTGAAAAGCGACTTTGTACCGTCACCCACACATCCTGGAAATACGCTTTTCAGTTCACTGATCACATCTGCCTGTAACTCTTTTACCGCTTCATCAATTGTCTCTGCCATTGAAATAAATGATGTAATATCTAAAAACAGTACATCGTACTTGTTCAGATTTTCCTCAAATCTGGCCTCCTTGATTCCGGCAATTTTTAAATGCTCAAAAAGCGCCCTGGAATCCGCGCCTTTCGAATAGTATGCGGCAAGCATCTTGGCTGCAAATGATTTTCCAAAGCGTCTGGGACGGCTGGAGCAAGTCAGCATTCTATCACTTTCAAGAACCCTGTTCGTATAGGCAATCAGGCCGGACTTATCCACATAGTCCCCTCCTTTCAAAACCGCCTGAAATGCGTCGGCCGGTGGATTCACATAAAATCCCATACCTGTTCATCCCCTTTCAAACTTCCGTTGACCTTATTTTATCACTGGTTCTATGTCAGGGCAAGCGGAAAAGAATATGCTAAACGTTCGTATCTATTCATCGCATTGCTCCTTTCCCTGTCCTGCTCTGGCACGTAAAGTATTTCTCTTTTTCAGATTTGAACTTTGGCGCTTTTCAAGCTCAATCAAACAGCGTTCCCGCTGCGATGGAGTCAACAGATTTCGTTTTTCCAATGATAAAAGAATTGACTTTTGAATATTCATAAGAAACGCTTCATGTTCCTGCTCGTTCAATTCCGGAACAGGTTCGCCAACATAGAAGAATTCTCTGTGCTTCAAGATTCAACACCTCCCTCATTCTAAATGTATGAGCCAGTGTTTGTACCGTATAACAAGAGAGCCTATAAGTAATTGTACTCTTTCCAATTCGTGAATATCAAATATATCGTCAGCATAAGCGTAGACAGCTCCGCAAGCGGAACTGCAAGCCATACGCCTGTCACCTCAAAAAACTGCGGCAAAACCAGGAGGAAAACCGTAATAAATCCAAATGTCCGCAGGAAAGATATGGCTGCAGATGCTTTCCCATTGGACAATGCCGTAAACAGGGCCGAAGCAAAAATATTGCATCCGGAAAACAAAAAACTGAATGAAAAAATAGAAAATCCCCGCTTCGTAATCCCAAAAACATTTCTGTTATTTCCCGCAAATATCCCCGCAATATTTTCTCCGCCCAGCATGGAAAACATAAATACAAACAGGGAAATTCCTGCCGTAAAGCAGAAACAAGTGCGGACTGTCTTTTTTAGCTGCTTTACATTCCCGCTTCCATAATTATAGCTTATGACGGGGGCTGTCCCCATAGAAAAACCAATATAAAGAGTTGTCAAAAGGAACTGCGAATATATGATTACCGTAACCGCTGCCACGCCGTCCTCGCCCGAAAGTTTCATCATCGCCGCATTAAATAGAAATGTAGTCACGGCAGCCGAACACTGGCTTACCATTTCCGATGCACCATTGGAACAGCTCTTAAGCAAAACAGAAATGTCCATTTCAGGCGCGCAAAAATACAGTTCACTTTTCCCTAAAAGTAACACCCGCCATCTTCGACCGGCGGCAATTCCGCCTCCGCATTTTAAATTGGCTTCGCCATGGCCTCCCCCTTTCCAAAAAAATATTGTACCAATTATTGTCGGTATCATATATCCGATCCCCGTTCCAAGGGCAGCGCCCCCTATTCCCATTCGCAGCGAGACAATAAAAACATAATCAAAAACAATATTTGCAATCCCCGCCAGGACGGAAAGCGCCAGACCCAACGTCGGTTTCCCTGCCGTTACAAACAAATTTTGATATAATACCTGCATGATATTCCCGACAGCAAAGAAAAGCTGTATGGTCAGATAATCCCTGCAATATGGGTACAAGATTTCACTTGCCCCCAATCCCCGGATGATTTCATCCAAAAAGAGCAGCCCTGCCGCCGTAATCATCAGACCGACAGCCGCTCCTGTCACAACAATCCATGTAAAATTGCTTCGGGCCTCACTCACTTCCCCATTTCCCATTTTCTTCGCGACAACCGCACTGCCGCCTGCCGCAAGCATCGTCCCCAGACCAACAATCAGATTTATGACAGGGCAGACGATATTGACGGACGACAATGCGTTTGTGTTAACAAACCGTGCTACAAAAATCGTGTCTACGATGGTGTATAAACCCATAAACAGCATCATAGCCATACTTGGGAAAGCAAATTTGATAAGAGATATGGCATCAAAGTTTTTCGCTAACGGGTTTTCCTGTGTCTCGGTCATCTCGATCATTTCTTGTTTCCTCCTTATTTATGGCAATACCCCTCCCTTCGCCGGACAGCAGGCCGGACGCCGCATTTCTGTTCGTCTGCGCCGAAACGACTCTCTCCGGAAGAAGCACGAAACGCTGCGTAGGATATCCATATTCCACAAGCAGTTCCCGTTCAGTAAATCCAAGACGGCGGTATTCTTCACGATAGCCCGTATCTGCCTTATCGCCTGCACGGTATGTCGTCAGAGAAATCTCTTTCCTGCAAAGCAACTCATCTGCCAGCTTATCAAGGAACATCCTTGTAATACCAAGATGTCGATACTGCGGATGGACAGCCCAAAAATCGATACTGCCTGTATCCGGCGAAAATCCCATCACACCGATTGCCAGACTGACATCCCGCAAAATCAAAGCCCTTTTATCGGCAATATACCGATACAGGTTTGCAATGTACTCATCTTTCTTCAGACACGGATAACCGTCAATCGTAAGACTTACCAGTTCCATCCAGTCCTCTACATCAGCAGGTACGGCAAATCTGATGTTATCTTTTGTTAAATCTACTTTTACAGGCTTCTCCTTTAAATGGATTTCAAGCTGCAGCGGGTAGAAGCTCTTAGTTTCCCGAAACTCCGCAGGGGAAGACTTATACATCGCTTTGAAAACATCCGTAAATGCCTGCCGGCTTCCATATCCGCTCATAAGAGCAATGTCAATAATCGGTTTTTCAGAAAATACCAAAAGCCTTGCCGCTTCCGTAAGCTGCCGCCTTTTTACATAGTCATGGATCGTCAAGCCGACAGTCTTTGTAAAAATCCGATGAAGGTGGAATTTGGAATAGTGCAATGCTATTGCCACCCTATCTAAATCCAACTTTTCGTACAGATGCTCCTCTATATAGCGGATCGCCTGTGAGACAACACATACCGTCTGCCCATACATCATGCTCCCTCCTTTTTTGCCCACGCTTTTTGGGCATAGGGGTATACCTATTTCAATAAGATATTGTAACACAAGGAATTTTGTATCTTTTCATGATTCTTGCTGTATTTTTAAATCGCTGCCAATTCTTTTTTCAATGCTTCTGTCCATTCTTCGATTGCTTGTACCAATAAAACTGCTGGCGCAAAACTGCCATACCAACAGCAGGAATATCCGGAATATTTTCTTTCAAAGCAATCATCATTCGGAACATTTCTGAGCACAATGTAGGTACGGAAGAATTGGCGCATATGGAAATCATCTGTGCAATCGTTCACCAGCTGACAAGGAATCTGTCTCCGGAAGAACTGAAAAAATCCGGATTTGACAAATACTATGTTGACCATACGCTTGCACTTTGGCCCCAGGCAGCCAGCGGAGCACCCTGGACCGCAACCTATTTTCAGTCCAAAGGCGACCCGATCACAGATCTCCACGAAGATATGGCAGCGGAACAAAAAGCGCGTTCCACTTACGATAATATTCTCCGGCTTGTGAAGGATCCAGATGTGAGCGATCCGATCAAATTCCTGAGAATGCGTGAAGTCGTGCATTATCAGCGTTTCGGTGAATCTTTAAGAATCGTTCAGGAGCATTTAGACAGCAAGAACTTCTACGCTTTCAACCCTGAATTCGATATGCAGTCAGACTGCGGATGTAACTAAATGATCCATCCTATACCAAACCTCTAAAAGCAACAGAGTATCAGATCTGTAAATGCATAACAGCTGCAGCTGAGATTGCAAAATCCCAGCTACAGCTGTTACTGCTCTTCCTGATGTTAGAAAAATCCAAATTGCCTTTAATTCTGTTTTATTCATTGAACTTGCTTCCTTTCCAAGTTATTATTTATAAAATGGTTTGGAGTAGCAGTTACTGCTATTTCTCGCAATGCTCTAAGAAGCATCCTTCCTCATGGGAATAAATCACCCCGACAGCCTGAAGATATGAGTAAATGATCGTAGTTCCCACAAATTTCATACCACGTTTTTTCAGATCTTTTGATATCTGGTCCGAAAGCTCCGAATGCGCAATGCCTTTTTCATAGATGATCTGTCCATCCGTCCAGTGCCAGATATAGTTTGAAAAACTGCCAAATTCCCGCTGAATCTCCAGAAATACTTTTGCGTTGCCTGCAGCAGCCTGTATTTTTCGATTATTGCGGATAATATCCGGATTCTCCCGAAGCCTCCGGAAATCATTTTCACCATATGCACTTACTTTTTCGACGTCAAATCCATCAAATGCCTGTCGGAACGCCTCCTGTTTATTCAGTACGCATTCCCACGACAGGCCGGCCTGAAAACCTTCCAGCACCAACATCTCGAACAGCTTGTGGTCGTCATACACAGGAACTCCCCATTCCTCGTCATGATAATGAATATACTTTTCATTTTGGGGATTTGCCCACCGGCATCTTACCTTTCCATCCGCCCATCGCATAGTCTAATTTCCTTCCTGCTGATTCTTATTCAGTGGTGAACTCCCATAATCTACAATGATCAAACGAATTGCCAATAGCGGCGTTAAACTGAATATAAATCCACATAATATCTTTATAGTTATTGATACTTCTGTCCCACCCATAAAGCCATATGCCAAGGAAGATGACAATACACTATTGAATAACAACATAACCAGCAAAATTTTTTCTCTCTTTCATTCTTTTCTTTCAACATATCCCTAGTACAGCTTTGCATTAATTCTTTAGTAATAAGCACTCGCTATCCGCGCCATCTACACGTCTCTTAACCTAGACGTAGCCCGCTACGCCGTCGGCTAAGAGACGCACAGCTGACACGAATATCGAGTACTATTACTTCAAGATTAATGCAAAGCTGTACTAGCCTCCGTTCTGCCGCCCAATCAGTAAGCAAGGGATACCGCATTTCTTACGGTATCCCTGATTTTTTCATATTTATCTGTACCCGCGAAGCTTGAATTTCTGAACGGAAACTTTCAGTTCCTCTGCCTGTCCATGCAGTTCTTCCGCAGAAAATGCTGATTTTTCCGCTGTCGTTGCATTGGTCTGTACTACACTGGAGATCTGTTCCATGCCCAGCGTAAGCTGGCGGAGTGCTTCTACCTGCTGAATTGCAGAATCAGCGATTCTCTCAACAAGCTGCGTAGATTTCCGCGCTTCGGCAACCCCTACCGCAAGCGCTTCCGTTGTATCTGCCGACAACGCAGTGCCCTGTTCAACCAGGCGCACGGATTCTTCGATCAATGTCGTAATATTCTTTGCGGACGTAGCGCTCTTATTGGCCAGACTCTGCACCTCGTCCGCCACTACGGCAAATCCCTTCCCTGTCTCACCGGCACGGGCAGCCTCCACAGCCGCATTCAATGCCAGAATATTCGTCTGGAAAGAAATATCTTCAATCGTCTTGATAATGCCACCGATCTCATGGGAGGATTTTGAGATATTCTCCATAGAAGCGGTCAGTTCCTTCATCTTGGCATTACAAAGCTCCAATTGGGTTGCCGCATCCATAGAACTCGTCCTGGCATGATCCGCATCTGAGGATGTATTGTCCACCTGCTCCGATAATTGCTGGATGCTTGCTGTCAATTCCTCTACGGCCGAAGCCTGATCTACAGTGCCTTTGGAAAGGATCTGCGCACCGGTCGCCACCTGGCGGGACTCTACCGTCACCCTCTCTGCGGTCTGATTGATCTGAGAAAGCGCCTCATTGAATGCATTCAAAATCTGCTTCATGGCTCTCTGAATCGGCTGGAATTCACCGCGATAGTCATTCCCGATGGACAGATCCATATTTCCCTGTGCCATCTGAGCAAGTTTGAAATCAATATCCTTAATAATCTTTTTCAATTCCCGCTTTGTCTCATGGATGGACTCTACCAGTCTTCCAATCTCAGACGTATCTGATTCCAGAACGAAATCTGCCGAAAGATTTCCACTGGCAATCTCTCCCATCTGGTCTTTCACCGCAATCACCGGAGCAAGAACATGCTTTCTGGTGAGAAGCAGATTCGTCACCTGCAGCGCACCAACCGCGAACAAAGCTATCAGCATAGAAATCAGAAGGTTATTCGTAGTGTTTGCCAGATGTTCCACTTCCTGCATGCTTCTTTTGTCAATGTTTTCCAGAAAATCTTCTTTTAAAGAATTGGTTTCTGCAATTGCCGTACTGTATTCTTCTCCATATACGAAGTCCAGGGCCTCTTCTCTATGCCCTGTCTCTACCTTTTTCATAGACTCTTCTTCCAAGGGAACCAGTGAATCGGAAATCGAAGACATCTGGTCGATCATTGACTGCTCTTCCTCCGTGATCCCGATCTCCTGCATTGCTGCAATGCCGCCCTCACGGTTCTTCTGGTTATTGACCTCGTCATGGTAAGCGTCATAATACTGCTTGTCCCCTGTCGCCGCATATGCCCGCACTTCATTTGTCAAAAAGGAAGATGCATTCATAAACCGGTTTGCATCATATGTAAGATTAAACCTGTTCGAATTGGCACTGCTAAGCTTCTGGCTCACCCTGACCTGAAAACATAGTAGAACGATCACAATGCACAGTGCAAATATAGATGCCCCATTCAAAATTATCGTTTGCGTAGACTGATTCATTTTTTTCTTCATTTTGATCTCTCCTCCCGGTACATATGTCTTTATTTTACCTAAATCTTCTGAAAATTTCAACATAATAATCGAAAATAAGACATCAATTTTTATATTTTTTGTTATTATTCACAGCTTCTTCTTCCGGACAACCGCGCAGATGATGATAAATCCAAGAAACAGGACGGCTGCTGTCATCCACCCCGTAAGCACGGCCGCCCCCTGTTCCGCAAATTTGTCATAATATCCTTTTAGATAAATTACGATGATGACCAGAGGGAGAACATAAGATACATACCCTTTTAACGTGTTTGGAAAAGGAATGCCCTTTCCGGTATTCGCCTCTTCCAGAAAGCTTTTCCATCCCCATCCGTTTTTTCTTGTACAAAAAAGTACATATCCAAGGCTTCCAAGAGGAAGCAGGTTATTGGAGACAATGAAATCTTCCAAATCCATAATATTGGTTCTGGCGCCCAAAGGCTCAAAGCCAGCCAGAATATTAAATCCCAGGACGCAGGGCATACTCAGTACAATAATCAGCGCAGCACTCACAAGCACGCTTTTATTCCTGGACCAGCCAAAAATGTCGATATCAAATGAAATAATATTTTCAAACACAGCCACAATCGTGGTAAACGCGGCGAAGGTCAGAAACAGGAAGAAAAGGGCGCTCCATATCTGTCCTCCCGGCATCTGCGCGAAGATATTTGGAATCGTAATAAAAATCAGGCTGGGGCCGGCTCCTGGTTCAATTCCAAACGCAAAGCAGGAAGGAATGATGATAAATCCCGCCATCAGCGCTACAAAGGTATCCAATGCGGTGATGCTGACTGCTTCGCCTGCAAGACTTCTTTCCTTTCCGATGTAACTGCCGAATATCATCATTGCTCCAATGCCGATAGAGAGGGTAAAAAATGCCTGGCTCATTGCCCCGAAAATCACATTTCCGATTCCCATCTCCAGCATCCTGTGGAAATCAGGTATCAGGTAGAAACGGATTCCCTCGCCTGCGCCGTCCATGAAAACCGAATGAACCGCCAGAATTATCATAATTATAAGAAGCGCAGACATCATAAACTTAGAAACACGTTCAATTCCCTTTTGTATGCCAAACTGGCAGACTGCGAATCCTACAACACAGATTAAGATTGTCCAGAATGCCATAACCGGCGCGCTTCCCAGCATATCTGAAAATCCTGCCGATATTTCATCAGCAGATGCGCCTGCAAATTCCCCGCGGATACTGCGATAGCAGTAATACATCATCCAGCCGCCCACTGTGGTGTAGAACATCATGAGCAGATAGCTGCCGATAATCCCAACCCATTTCGTGACATGCCAGCTTGTCCCTTCCGGCTCTAATTTTTCAAATCCGGCCGCCACACTGCGGCCGCTTCCGCGGCCGATCGCAAACTCACAGGTTAACACAGGAATCCCCAGAATCAACAGGAAAACCAGATAAATAAAAATAAACGCCGCCCCTCCATATTCTCCGCACATATACGGAAACTTCCATACGTTTCCAATCCCAATAGCACACCCGGCCGATACCAGAATAAAACCCATCCTGGTTCCAAATTTTTCTCGCTTCACTTCATTCTCCTCCTTCTTGCTGTAAGGAACCGTTTGAAAATATCCTGGGCAAACTGCTTCGCCTCATTTCTTACGGTTCCTAATCAATTTAACATACCTGCATATTTTTGTCCACTTACAACATGGAGAATATCCGATTTATTTTTCCCGGAAGTTACAGTTCACGGCCTGACCGGCCGCGGACTGTAACGCAACCAGCCCATTGAAAATCGCCTTACGGCGGTCCTAAGCGCCTGTGACGCTTGTTTAGGACGGACCGAAACGGAGTGTAGACGGGCTGGTTGCCAGCAACCGCTATTTTACTGGCCGGATGCCTTGCAGCAGGGTGCAAGGCACCGTGAACAGTAACTCCAGGAATTCGTGAAGCTCCTGTCGCCGCCCCTCTGTCAGTCAGGGCTGACCATGCCCTCTTCTTTCTAAGTCCGGGCAAATTTTATCTCACTTTCCCTCTTTTACAATCCGGAAAATAAATTCAGCTGCAAAAGACGGTTTTGTACAAAATTCAAATACTCCTGCTCCTGCAATTTTTTTCTGGCTGCGCTTTCCTCCTGGATCCGTATGTATTTGACGCGAAGCCGGCGCTTTCTGGCCTGTTCTGCCTCGAACTGCTTCTGCTCTTCCTCTGTGGGGCCGGTGAGCGTTCCTCCGACGCTGGTAACAGTACAGTTGCGCACATCCCCGTTTTCATCCAGGTCAAACACATAGCTTTTCGAAGCCTGATGCTCCGCCACATCATAGCCGTAGGATGCCGCCACCGTATTATCCCAACGGTCATAGTCCTCCTTCCACTCCTGCAGCTTTGCCATGATCTGCCGCGCATAGGCTGGATCCGCATCCATTTTCTCCTGCAGGCTCTCCGGTATAAGGACCGCGATACGCCCCGGGCCGATACTGCTGTAATTCCTCTGCAGGTCGCCGCGGGTCTGAGGCGGGTTTGCGCCTGCCGGCCTCCAGTCATTCAGTGCATCCGCACTTGTATCCTTCTGATAATATTTCCAGAACGGAAAGTCGTTCCTCTGCCAGTTGGCCGGGGAAATCTCCGCATTTCCCACATGTGTCACGACATGATATTGGGGAAAAGCATCCGCAAAGTTCGCGGCATTGATATTCCCGGTGCTGTATGCTTTGCTGACAGCAGAAATATAATCCGTAGATCCTGCCATCTTTTTTGCATAAGCTGCCTGAAATGCGGCTGCCGCATTTTTGTCCGTTATCTTGCTTAAGCGCTCCTGATAAGACTCACCCATATACAGCCCGCTCCCTGTCTTGCCGGTATTCCTTTCCTGAAATACTCCCGATGCCTCCGCCTGCTTTGGCTTCCCTGTCATTCCCAGCGCCGCCAGCTCCGCAAAGCTCATACCTGTGATATTCCCCGCTGCCGCACGCTTCCGGTACTGTTCTGCCAGAAAAATCGCATTCATGTCACCTGCCACTCCAAAATCCATTTCCTTTTCTCCTTTCGTTTCTTCATATTTTTTTGATACCATATTATTTTGATACGTTTATATATCGGAGGAAAGTTCCCGTTATTCGAAGAAATGGAACGAAATGCACTCTTTTTGGTAACAAACGGCAACAACTTTACTTGATCTGATTTTTCATCATCACCGACAGGATAAAGACCTTTCCCTCTGTCTTAAAATCCATGGTTCCCTGGTATTTCTCCGCAGTGCCTTTGATGTTGGCAAGCCCGATCCCATGCAGACTCTTATCCGCTTTCTCTGTTGCCGGGAATTCCCTTAGCCGCCTCTCCATGCCCGATGCGCAGCGCCTGATCAAATGACCGTCATAGCTGTTCTCCACCTTTAGAATCAGCAGATCCCCCCTCTGCATGGAGCGCAGCCTGATAAATATCTCTGCCTCAGATTCCTTCTCTTTCAGCCTCCTGCACGCCTCGATTGCATTGTCCAGGGCATTCCCCAGGATGACACCGATGTCATATCCCCGGATTTCCATATCACAGGGAAATAGCAGATTGTCTGCCTCTATTTTCAGATTCGGCACCTCCCGCACCGCTTCATGGTATTTCATATTGAGCAAAGTATCTACAACCGTATTCCCGGTCTTGAAGCGGACTTCCAGAGTGTCAAACATCCGGTTCAGCTCCGACAGATAAACCTGCAGCTCCTCATTGTCTTCCGCCCTTTTTCCGGCAGAAAGACGCCCGATGACAAAGAGCGTATTCCGCATATCATGCTTCATACTTCGGATACCGGAATAAATGCGTTCCATCTCCTCCATATGCTCCTGAAGACCTTCCACCTGCTTTTCCAGAATGATTCTTCCGCTCCTTTCCCGATTCCAGTAGATCATATCCTGAAACAGCCGTACCCCCTGCAGGATGGAAAGCAGAGACAACAACAGGATTGCCGGAAGCAAAAGAATCAGCACAGGATATCTGTCATATAGTGTTTTCGGGACCCCATCCTCCATGGTGATGATAATAATCCGAAGCAGCAGGCAGATCAGCAGCCCTGCGGCCGCCGGAGTCAGGAGAAATAACAGTTCCGTTCTGTGGATACCGTATTCTTTTTCACGAAAATCACCCACGATCCTTCTCAGCGAAAAATACAAAAGCAGCGCCATGGACAGATATTCCAGAACCCATTCCGTGATCAGTCCGGCATTGATTGCAAGATCGAATGCCCTTTCGGATGTGATGACCCTGTTTTGTATACACCAGTTCCACAGATCAAGCAGTCCGTCCCCCAGCTCTCCCATGAGAATGACGGCCGTATAGCGGCTGATGTCCGCAGCCGCCTGAAAAGCAGCCACAAGGAAGATCGTAATCAGATGAAATGCCTGATAAAAACAGACTGCAAGAAGTGCGGACATAAAAAGTGACAGCGCCAGTTTCCCGACCGCTGCCCTGTAATTCCAGGTTTTCGGGGAAGATATCAGGACCGACACAATCCTTGGCGCTCCGTACAAAATCATGACTGCCAGGCCGTTCCACTGTCTTCCGCCGCAGAATATCCCGCAGCCTGCCCTGCCGGCGCATCGCACAAGAAGCGTCCTGCTTTCCAGAAAGCTGCCGAGAAAATACTGCAGGCAGTATCCCTGGAACAGAAAGAGAAAGACAGGGAATACAACGTTCGCTATTTTATACACTGGACACCCCTCCATTCTGCAGGTACCACATATACGCTTTCACAAATTCACCGTACTTCTTTTTCGCCAGATAGACCCTGTCGCCATTGGTCAGTGTAATGCTGTCGCTGCCGTATTCCGCTATATACGCCATGTTCACAAGATATGCCCGGTGGCAGCGGTAAAACACTTCCCCAAGCTGTTCCCCCAGTTCCTCCATGGTTGCATAGATCGTGATATTGTCCTGATTGCCGGCAGTATGTATCTCTACTTTCCTGCGGATGCTCTCAATATATAAAATGTCAGACTGATCAATGGTGATATTTCTTGTCTTGATAAACAGCCCCTGTTTCTCCTTCTTTCTCCCGGCTTCCCTTACCGCCTTTTGAAAAACCTGCGTAAATCTCTCTTCCTCCAAGGGCTTTAGCAGATAGTGGAACGCATAGAGATCCAGAGCCTCAAACACATACTCTTTCAGCCCCGTGATAAAAATCAATACCGTCTCCTCCTGCCGTTTTCTAAGACTCTTTGCCGCCTCAATCCCGTTTATGCCGTCCATGCGGATATCAAGAAACACGATGTCAAATACCTTCCCTGACGCCAACAGCTCTTCGCCCGCGGCATAAGCTTCTACACGGCAGTTCAGCTTCTGTTTTTCGATCAGCTCACACAGATACGCCCGCATCACTCTCTCGTCATCCACAACCGCTATATCCAATATCCATCACCTCTGTCCGCACAGGTTTGTTTTACCCTTTTTATGGCTGGTCCTTTGCTTTGTCTTGTTATACTGCGCGCCAGATATATCTGCCGCACAGTATAACAGGATGCGCACAGCCGCATAAGGAAACATACCGCTTTGCGGCTGTGGCTGGCGCGATACTCACGGCAGACTTCATCGGACGTGAGTATATATATTATAAACAAACCGTATGATTATTTCAAGCCGTAAGGAGTTGTAGAAAAATAACTGAATATGGATTGGGTTACTGTTTACTGTTCACTGGTGTAACTATTTCTTTGCTCCGGAAAGGATTTGAAAAACAGGTGAATCCGTATTATAATAAAACGGTATGAGCTAAGGAACTATCTGATATTAAAAGAAAGTGAGATATACATTATGGCATTTGACGGAATTGTCGTGGCAAATCTGGTCCACGAATTACAGGAGCAACTGATAAATGGAAGAATCGCAAAAATCGCGCAGCCGGAGGCGGATGAACTTCTGCTGACCATAAAAGCGCCCGCAGGCCAGAAACGGCTTTACCTGTCGGCGAGCGCTTCCCTTCCGCTGGTCTACCTGACGGAATCGAATAAAACAAGTCCCATGACCGCCCCCAATTTTTGTATGCTGCTGCGCAAGCATATTGCAAACGGGCGGATCGTGGAGATCTATCAGCCAAAGTTGGAGAGGATCATCCATTTTACCATTGAGCATCTGGATGAAATGGGAGACTTATGCCGGAAAGATCTGATCGTAGAGATCATGGGAAAGCACAGCAATATTATTTTCTGCACGGAGGACGGAACCATCATCGACAGCATCAAGCACGTGTCTGCCCAGATGAGTTCGGTTCGTGAGGTGCTGCCCGGACGGCATTATTTTATTCCGGATACCATGGAAAAGCAGGATCCTCTGTCAGCAGACTTTGAATCCTTTTCCCGGGCGCTGCATGAGAGTCCCATGCCCCTTGCCAAAGCCATTTACACCAGCTTTACCGGGATCAGCCCGGTCACGGCAGAGACGGTCTGTGCCATTGCCGAGGTGGATTCCGCTCTTCCGGCGGCCGCTTTCGGCGAGGATATTCTGCAGCATGTATACAATCAGTTCGATATTTATTTTTCTGACGTAAAGGAAAAACGGTTCTCTCCCGCCATCTATTATGAGGGAAAGGAACCGAAAGAATTTTCTTCCCTGCCTCTGCTTCGAAAAGGATATAAGCGGGTGGAATTTGATACCATTTCCCAGGTACTGGAGACCTACTATGCCTTGAAAAACACCATCACCCGAATCCGGCAGAAATCCACGGATCTGCGGCATATCATCCAGACAGCCCTGGAACGGAACCGGAAAAAATATGACCTGCAGCAAAGGCAGCTCCATGACACAGAGAACCGCGAGAAGTTCAAAGTGTACGGGGAACTGATCAATACCTATGGGTATCATCTTGAAGAAGGGGCCAAAAAGCTGGAAGCCCTGAATTATTATACGAACGAGATGGTCTCCATTCCGCTGGATCCCACAAAGACGCCGCAGGAAAATTCTCAGCGTTATTTTGAGAAGTACAACAAATTGAAACGGACTTATGAGGCGCTCTCCCACTTTATCCAGGAGACCCAGACGGAGATCACCTATCTGGAATCCATACGCACCTCTCTGGATATTGCCATGAGCGAGGACGACCTCGCGGAGATCAAGGAAGAGCTGATCACCTCCGGTCTCATGAGGCGCAAGTTTTCCAAGAAAAAAGTGAAGATCAAAAATACACCTCTGCATTATGTTTCCAGCGACGGCTTTCATATGTATGTCGGGAAAAATAACCTGCAGAATGACCAGCTCACATTCACATTTGCAGTTGGAAATGACTGGTGGTTCCATGTCAAACAAGCTCCCGGCTCCCATGTCATCGTCAAGACAAACGGAGAAGAGCTTCCGGACCGCACCTTTGAGGAAGCAGGGCGGCTGGCTGCCTACTATTCCAGCATGCGCGGAGCAGAGAAGGCAGAAATCGACTATGTGGAAAAAAAGCATGTGAAAAAACCGAAAGGCGGAAAGCCCGGATTTGTGGTATACTACACGAATTATTCTCTGGTCATCGACAGTGATATCAGCGGTATTCAGGAAGTCCGGTGAGGGATCGGAACAAAGAGTTTCGCTTGCGAAACTCGCGCCTGCGGCGGTCGCACCGCGACATCTACCTTGTACGCCGCAGTGCGCATCCCTCCGGAGGATTTTTGTTCTATAGGATAATTCGGAGAAGTTTCCTATAGAATAAAAAAGTGTGCGTCTTGACGCACACTCGCGCCGAAGCGCGGCTGCGGCAGCCGCCATTATCCTTATGCGCGTAGTGCGCATCCCCCGGAGGGTTTTTGTTCTATAGGATAATTCGGAGAAGTTTCCTGTAGAACAAAAAAACAGGGGATAGATACTGATCTGTCTATCCCCTGTTTTTATGACCGGAATCCGCCGCGGTGCAGGCGGCAGTGCCAATCATCCCGCCGCTGCCTTTACTTCCTCCGGCACCTGGATCTCAGGTACTTCGCCGTATTTATCAAAATCCAGCTTGATACTATACGTATTTACATTCGTACTCTTTTCAAAATGGTCATACAGTCCGTTCATAGCACCCGACATATCTACCACAATCCGCGCGGGAAGCAATTTTTCTTTGTAGATATTGAAGGTAATAGGAATCGTTAATTCTGAGATAGCGTCCTCCTCGGGCAGCTTCACCAGGCCATAGGCGTTCAGCATCTGGCCTCCGAGCAGCCCCTTCAAGTTCTCACCGGTAACTTCCCCGTACATCTGGTAACATTCCTGGCCGTTCACGTCAACAGTCCCATCCGCAATATGAAAATCTGCCACGGAATCTGCCATTTCAGAAAACAGACTGTCATCAATCGTAATGACCGAACCTTTTGTATTTTCCGATACCTCCTTACTCCAGTTCCCATCCAGGCTGCTGTAGGTTGCCCGGCGGCCTTCCTCCATGACCTGATAGACCTCCAGAACACTTTCCAGCTCCGCTCCCCGCATCTTTACATGGGCTTTCCCCAATGCGTGCCCTGCTTTCGGATTGGACGTACTTTCCAGATTAATATCCATGGAAACTGCCGTAGTGTACAGAACATCTTCCAGTTCGATATCCAGCTTGACCGTATTGGCAAAAGAGGTAAGATCTGACATATTTTTCGACATGGACTCCATCAGCTTCTTAGGAGTTATTTTTCCGCCGCATGCCGTAAGCATACATACGGACAATATCATCAGTCCGATACATTCGGCCCGTTTCCATATTGATTTCCATTTCAGCACCATTTTATTCTGCGTCCTTTCATTAGATATTATACTTGCGGCCGATAGACTCTCCTAAATGCTCTGCCCGGCTCCTGACAGATAATCAATGAACTGCTGCGCAGTCCTTCCCGAAAGCCCTCCATGGCTCAGTTCCCACCTGTTCGCTTCCAGCAGCAGAGTGTCTTCCGGCATATCGATTCCATTTGCCCGGGCCAGCGTCCTGACGATCTGCTGAAATTCCTTTTTATCCGGAGATCCGTAATAGATCGTAACACCGAATCGAGCTACCAGGGAGAGTTTTTCCTGTACCGTGTCATTGGTGTGCAGCTCTTCGTCCCGGTCGGCCTTGTCCTTAAATGTCTCACGGATCAGGTGCCTCCGGTTCGAGGTGGCGTAGATCAGTACATTCTCCGGCTTTTTCTCCAGCCCGCCTTCGATCACCGCCTTCAGATATTTATATTCTATTTCAAATTCCTCAAAGGACAGATCATCCATATAGATAATGAACTTATAATTCCGGTTCTTGATCTGCGTGATCACGTCATTCAGATCCCGGAACTGATGCTTGTAGATCTCGATCATCCGAAGCCCCTGTCCGTAGTACATATTCAGGATTGCCTTGATGGAAGAAGACTTCCCGGTTCCCGCGTCTCCGTAAAGCAGGCAGTTGTTGGCCTTCCTGCCCTCCACGAAGGCTTTTGTATTGTCGATCAGCTTTTTCTTGGCGATCTCATAGCCAACCAGATCATCCAGGTGGACATGGGCGATATTGGAGATGGGCACGATCCGTACGTCCTCTCCCTCAGGATGTTCCAAGCGGAATGCTTTGTGCAGCCCCAGTTTCCCGACACCGAACTCCTGATAGAACCGGGTCAGACATTCCTTGAATTCCTCCGCATCCGCGGCGCTGCCCAGAGAACGGCTGAGGCCGCAGATCCGGTCACGGATCCGTTTATTGAAAATCTTGCCGGAAGCATTGCCATTCTGATAATCCAGCAGGATGGAAAAACACTCTGCCCGCAGGGTCTGCTGCATATCGCTGAAGTCGTAATCAAACAATTCCTTGAACACCTCAAAATCATGCAGGGCGATCTGATTGATACTGCCCTTCACGCTGCCCACGATCTCGCAGGACGTACTGTAGGCATTCTCATCGCTGGCCAGCAGAAACGTGAGGTAGGCATGCCAGAGGTTCCCCTCATAGCCATGGCCGGCCGCAATTTCCAGCAATTCATTGATACACTCGAATAAAAGGCTTCTCAAATCCTCCTGATTATAGTATTCATTGTCATAATTTTCCATCAAAAAGGTCATATCCAGCAGGATATCGCCATGTTCCATATCTTTATACAACATCAGTTCGTTCGTACGCATATTCATTCCTCGTAATGATTTAATAATTCCCCAGAATCTTCAGATTGATGGCCTCCTCGCGCAGCCCCCGGATCGTATTCTTCACGGCAGCGTCTCCCATATTGCCGTCGAAGTCCACAAAAAACCGATATTCCCAGCTCTTTCCCTCCACCGGGCGGGATTCAATCTTGGACATATTCAGGTCATTGTATATAAAATGTGACAGCAGCCGGTACAGAGACCCGCTCTGATGAGGTACTTCAAAACAGATACTGATCTTGGAGGCATCCTTAAGAAATACCTTCTGATTGGTCACCA
Source organism: Faecalicatena sp. (assembly GCA_009774255.1). Classification (GTDB taxonomy): domain Bacteria; phylum Bacillota; class Clostridia; order Lachnospirales; family Lachnospiraceae; genus Schaedlerella. The sequence continues at coordinate 17,870 of VSNK01000005.1, read as the reverse complement.
CAATGAAACGGGTAGAATTATTCTGGTCATCGTTGATATCATCTACCAGCACCGAAAGCCCGTGAACCTGAGCCGCATAGGCGCTGCATACCGCTGCCTGGGTGGGATCCTTATCCTCCAGGATCTTCTTCGCGGCTACTGCCGTGTTTACCACGCTGATCTGCTGCCAGTCCGCATGCTCGTCCAGAAAGTGTGTGGTCTGCATCAGAGCCTCGGCCTTGGAGTAGACCCTCCTGATCTCACTCAGGTTCGTTCCCGGAAGCCCGCACAGTGTATGCCTCACCGGAAGGAGCGTCTCGCCCACAATATAATTTTCATATTCTACCAGAAGATCGTACACTTCGGTGACCGCTCCTGCCGAAGAATTCTCGATCGGCAGCACCGCATAATCCGCCGCTCCGTCTTCGATGGCGTCCATGGCGTCACGGAATGTGCGCACATGAAAATTGTTGCACCCTTCCCCGAAATATCTCAGCATGGCAGCCTGTCCGTAGGCGCCTTCCACTCCCTGGAATACCACCCGCGCCGTTTCCTTCTCCAGAGAATCGATCTGAATGAACGGCAGCCTCCCAAGTGCCCCCGCCTCTACCATCTGCTGGTACTGCAGCTTCCGGCTCATGGACATGAGCTGCTCATAGATCTCCTGGATTCCCTTTTTGTTGAACTCATCGGAAACCCTGGACGCCACATCCGTCAGCTTGTTCTTCTCCCGCTGCCGGTCCAGCACACGTCCCCAGGACTTTACTTTGTACTCTCCTACTTCTTTACAGACCTTCATCCGCTCTTCAAAGAGCCTGACGATCTGATCGTCAATATCATCCAACCGTATTCTCAACTCTTCCAATTCAGCCATGCTGCTCTCTCCTTTGCCCCTGTTCCATTTCATTCTTTTTAGTATAATATATTTTTACAATAAATGCTACTGTTTTTCGCACTACATATTTTCAAATTTGTGTTGACAAAGGAGGCATTATAATATATTGTAGGTAGAAGAATTTTTGCAGTTCCAGGATCTTTTATTTCCGAAACCGTACAGTTCCTGATTATACTGCACGTCGAATAGATTTGCAGTCATCAATGATAACGAAAGACCGCCAGCCGGATTCCTGCCTTGGACGGGTTAGTAAATTCTGGCGGTCTTGAGTATAACTTTAAGGAGGTATTTTATGAGACACTTGATGAGCCCTCTGGATTTTTCCGTCGAGGAATTGGACACTCTTTTAGAACTGGCGCAGGATATTGAAGCACATCGTGAAAAATATGCCCATGCCTGTACCGGAAAGACGCTGGCGACCTTATTCTATGAGCCGAGCACACGCACACGCCTGAGCCACGAAGCAGCCATGCTCAATCTCGGCGGCAATATCATGGGATTCTCTTCCGCAGATTCCAGCTCCGCGTCAAAAGGGGAAAGTGTTTCCGACACGATCCGAACAGTATCCTGCTATGCGGATATCTGCGCCATGAGGCATCCAAAGGAAGGCGCGCCCATGGTAGCCTGCCAGCATTCCCGTATCCCGGTCATCAATGCCGGGGACGGCGGTCATCAGCATCCGACGCAGACATTGACCGACCTTCTGACGATCAAGAACCTGAAAGGCCGTCTGGGCAACCTGACCATTGGTCTGTGCGGAGATCTGAAGTTCGGACGTACCGTGCATTCCCTGATCCACGCCCTGGTCCGCTACACCGGTATCCGCTTTGTTCTGATCTCTCCAGAAGAATTAAGGCTTCCGGATTATATGCGCCAGGATGTACTGGACAGGCAGAATATTCCTTATAGAGAAGTGGTCCGCCTGGAAGACGCGCTTTCGGATCTTGACATACTATACATGACCCGTGTACAAAAGGAACGTTTCTTCAACGAAGAAGATTATGTGCGCATGAAGGATTTCTATATCCTGGACCGCAAAAAGATGAAGCTGGCTCCGGAAGATATGTATGTCATGCATCCTCTTCCCAGGGTAAATGAGATTTCCGTAGAGGTGGACGACGATCCCCGCGCCGCGTATTTCCGCCAGGTACAGTATGGCGTATATGTGCGCATGGCCCTGATTCTGACGCTTCTGGATATCCATGTAGACTGATCCAGGTGCAACTGTCAGTAAACCGTAACTGTTCCGGTCAGATACGAATCATATGATAATTAAGAAAGAGGATGAATATGGTAAATAGTACATTGAATGTTGGAAAGCTTTCCGAAGGATTTGTTTTGGATCACATCGAAGCAGGTAAAAGCATGGAGATCTACAAATACCTGCACCTGGATAAACTGGACTGCTGCGTTGCTATCATTAAAAATGCAAAGAGCAGCAAAATGGGCAAAAAAGATATCATAAAGATTGAATGCCCCATTGATTTTATGGATCTTGATATTCTTGGATTCATTGACCACAACATCACGGTCAATATCATCCAGAATGAACAGATCGTAGAAAAGAAGCTTCTCAGGCTGCCCAAAAAGATCAAGAACGTGATCCGCTGTAAAAATCCAAGATGTATCACGTCCATCGAGCAGGGTCTGGATCACATCTTTATCCTGACCGATGAAGAAAAGCAGACCTACCGCTGCAAATATTGTGAGGAAAAGCACCGCAGTATGAAGTAAGGAACTGTCCATTAATAACTTGTGCATTTGACTTGTCTAAATCCGCACAGTCTGCGTTGTCATCAGTCAGCGTACCCCGGTACGCCTCCCTCTTCCGCCTTGCCTGTACGAATTTATCCTGCGTCATCTGCACAAGTCATTTTCGGACAGTTCCTAAGAATCATTGAAAAGAACAGGGTCTGCCGTACGGCAGACCCTGTCAGCATCTTTCCGCAATCTCATAGATGAGCCGTTTTGTATCCTCCCAGCCCAGACATGGGTCTGTGATGGATTTTCCATAGATCCGCTCACTGTCAATGCTCTGACAGCCTTCTACAAGATAGCTTTCTATCATGACTCCCTTGATCATCTTCTTTAATTCCGGATTATAGCTTCTGCTGTGGAGCACTTCGCTGGTAATGCGGATCTGTTCCCTGAACTTCTTGTCCGAATTGGAATGATTCACATCGATGACCGCCGCCGGATTTTTCAGATTCTTGTTCTGATACATCTCCAGGAGGCGTACCAGATCTTCATAGTGATAATTGGGAATACAGGTTCCATATTTATTCACGCCGCCCCGCAGGATCACATGTGCCAGATCATTCCCGTCGGTCGTGACATCCAGTCCCCGGTAGATGAAACGATGAGAACTCTGTGCCGCAATGACCGAATTCAGCATCACAGAAAAATCACCGCTGGTAGGATTCTTCATTCCGATCGGAATATCCATGCCGCTGGCCGTGAGACGGTGCTGCTGATTTTCTACGGAACGGGCTCCAATGGCTTCGTAAGATAAAATATCATCCAGATAGCTCCGGTTCTCCGGGTAAAGCATCTCGTCCGCTCCGGTCAGGCCGCTCTCCTTCATAGCCCGAATGTGCATTTTCCGAATCGCCAGGATTCCCGCGTAAAGATCCGGTGCCTTATCTGGCTCCGGCTGATGCAACATCCCCTTATAACCTGCGCCGGTCGTCCTTGGCTTGTTCGTATAGATCCTGGGGATAATCATCAGACGATCCGATACCTTCTCGCTAACCTTTGCCAGCCTGTTCACATATTCACAGACCGAGTCCTCATTGTCCGCGGAGCAGGGACCTGTGATCACAATAAATTTATCCGATGCGCCGGTAAAAATATCCCTGATCTCCCGGTCTCTTTCTTTTTTGATCTGACGCAAATCCTCTGTGAGCGGATATTCTGCCTTTAAATCTGCCGGCAGCGGCAACTGTGCATTTACAGCCATGCCCATTTTTCATGCCTTCTTTCTCAAGTCCATTCCATTCCGGGTTCAAGCAAGACGATAAGCCGGGTTATGTCGTTGGACAATCATCTATCTAGGCCTGGCGTTGCCGCCAGGCTCAAGCGACCAACCTAAAGCGTGACGGGCAGCCACATCGCTTTCTTCCGGTCTTGCTTCGGATGGGGTTTACATGTGCCCTCGCTGTTACCAGGGAGGCGGTAGTCTCTTACACTGCCTTTCCACCCTTACCTCATGCCGGAGCATAAGGCGGTTTATTTCTGTTGCACTGGCCTTGGAGTCGCCTCCACCGGACGTTATCCGGCATCCTGCCCTGTGAAGCCCGGACTTTCCTCGTCTGCTGCCTTTCGGCGCCTGCAGCCGCGATTGTCTGTCTTACTTGAACCCAACTATTCAGAACGGCAGCAGTGTGAAAAGCCAGACTGTGCAAGTTCACTTGCTAAAGGCTGCTGAATAGTTTCTGGTTCTCTATTATACTATGAATATTCTCTAATGTCCAACATTTTTTAGAAAGCGTCCTCCATCAGGTCATCTCCGTCTGCCGCGGATGTGGCCAGTTCGTCGCACCGCTCATTCTGAGGGTGGCCGGCATGTCCTTTGATCCAGTGGAATACCACCTCATGATTCTTCTTCGCCTCCAGAAGACGTTTCCAGAGATCCACATTTTTTACCTCTTCGTTTTTCCCACGCTTCCAGCCCTTTTTGATCCATCCCTCAATCCAATGCTGGTTGAACGCGTTAACGACATACTGGGAATCGGAATACACATCCACCTGACAGGGACGGTTCAGGGCCTCCAGTCCCACGATCACCGCCATCATCTCCATCCGGTTGTTGGTGGTCCTGACATATCCCTGGGACAATTCCTTTGTATGCAGTTCCCCTTTGGGATCCACATATTCCAGCACCGCCCCGTAGCCGCCCGGCCCGTCCGGATTTCCCCGCGCCGAGCCATCCGTATATAATTTCACCTGCATCCTGTTTTTCTTCCTTTCCATATCGGGCACTTCATGCGTTACTGTTCACACGGTGCCTTGCACTCAGCTACAAGGCCTCCGGCCTATACAGTGATGGAGCGGCATCCAGCCCCTCGCTGTCAGGCGACTTTTCAATGGGCTGGATGCGGAACATTATACACACTCGAACGCCTGCCCCGGTCTTTCAATCTCCATGATCCGATCCGCATATTCCTCCGTACATGATTCTTTCCTGAGCCGGTCGAAGATCCCATAATCCCCCCAGAAATGCATGGGGAACACATATTTCGTCCGGGTCTTCCGCATAAAGAAATCCAACCCTTTTGCATATTGCCCTTCCAGCCTGGGGTCCACGGGCACAAAGGCCACATCGATGGGCTCTCCGCTGAGCTTACGAATCTCATGCTCATAATTCCTGCGCATCATCATCACATAGTCTTCGCCTTCTTCTTCCCAGTACCAGGCGTTCAGATCGCCTGCATGGTAAATGCAGTGTCCCTGATACCGGATCAGAAATGCCACACCCTCATCCGTGGAGCGCAGTGTCCGGATCTGGCAGTCTTCTACGTCCAGTTCCTGATCCGGCTTTACAAACCAGGTATTCTCTTCTCTCCCGCCATGCTTCAGCGCGTCTCTTTTCACATCCTTTGACAAGATGTAAAACGTACGCGGCATTTGTTCCTGATATTCAAATATTTTTCTCTGATAATGGTCGTGGTGTGCATGGCTTGCAAACAGGAACAGCTTTTTTTCCTGATCCAGTTTTGGGAGCTCTCCCTGGTAATAGTCAAACAGGAAACAGGCATCTCCCATTTCCACCAGAAATCCACTATGCTCTATATATACTACTTTGATCATACATTCAACATCTCCACTGCCTGCAGCAGCTCCGACAGGATATACTCGATTCCTCCCTGTGCCAGCTTTACGCTGTCCGGAAGGTTCACCATAACCGTCCGGTTTCGGATGCCGGCTGCAGACCGATCCAGAATTACTTTTTTAGAGTAACGGATATTATACATACGGATGGCCTCCGGTATTCCCGGAAGCAGACGTTCCGCCGCGTCAGTCAGGGCATCCGACGCACAGTTCTTCTTCAGAACACCGGTCGAGCCCACTGTCAAAATCAGCTGTACCGAGCCGGTGTCCGCCAGTTGTCTTAGCACTGCCTCTACCACAGTCTTATCCTCCGGCAGCACCCCTGCCTTCACCTCAAAGCCTGCCTGCTCCACCGCACGCTTTACCGCCGCTCCTGCCGCACTTTCCTGTTTTGCCTTATAGGCCCTTGTACTGACCGTAAATACAGCTGCCTTCATGAAATGCTCTCCTGCCCTAAGATTTTCTCCGCATATTCGTTGGCCTTTGTAAAAATCTCTTCCTTCGAACAATCCAGATAAAATTCTCCGTCCTGATACAGGACCTTTCCGCCGATCATGGTCATCTTAATATTCATTTTGCTTCCGCTGTAGACCAGATTCTTATCCAGATTCCGTATCGGCTGCATATTGGGCTGATTCAGATCAATCAGAATCATATCCGCCTTCTTCCCCGGAGCTATGCTGTCGCACTCCGGCAGTCCGCAGGCATATGCCCCATTGACAGCTGCCATTTTCAATACTTCCCCTGCCGGAACGGCCTCCGGGTCATCACAGACAGCCTTCTGCAGGCCGGTCACAAGGAACATCTCCCGGAACATATCCAGACAGTTATTGCTGGCCGCGCCGTCCGTTCCGATCGCGACCGGAATTCCCAGCTCAAGGAATCGTTTGACAGGCGCGATTCCGCTGGCCAGCTTCAGATTGGAAGCCGGGTTGGTCACTACATAAATTCCCCGCTTTTTGAGTATCTCAAAATCTGTTTCATCCATATGCACACAGTGGAACAATGTTCCTCCATGGCGGAACAGCCCCAGAGAATCCATATAAGCTACCGGAGACATCCCTGTCTTTTCCCGGCATTCTTCCACTTCCCTGCGGGTCTCGGAACAGTGAACGGACACCGGAACCTGATACCTGTCTGAGAGCTCCGCGATTCCTTCCATGAGCTCCCTGCTGGTGGTATACTCCGCATGAAAGCCGATCCGATGGCTGATCTGACGAGATTTATCGATGTTCAGCCGCAGAAAATCCTTCTCTACCTGATCCACGGTTCCTCCGAAATTGTTGATGCTGTCGCAGAATACATACCGAAATCCGGTATCTCTTGCCGCACGCGCCCCGTCATCTACATGGAAATACATATCATAGGCCGTGGTGATCCCGCTGGTCAGATATTCCATAAATGCCAGCTTCGTAAACCAGTAAAGGCTTTCCCCCGTCAGCTTTCCTTCCGCCGGAAATACCTTATTATACAGCCATTCATTCAGCTTCAGGTCATCTGCGTAAGACCGCAGAAATGTCATGGCCGAATGGGTATGCGCGTTTTTAAAGCCAGGCATCAGAAGATTGCCCTGTCCGTCAATCTCCCTGTCCCATTTCTTCTCTTCCTCCCTCTTTGGTCCCACATAGGTGATCGTATCATCCTGAATCCATACTTCTCCCTGGAAAATCTCTTTTCCCTCTTCCATCGTCAGGATTTTTACATTATAAATTCTTGTGTTCATGAAACTTCTTCCTCACTTTCAGAGCTTGCATCTGCTCAGTGCTCTCGCAATCTATACGTTTCCGTACGGATAGCGCAGCAAATGCGCGATCCTGTGCTAAGCAGTTGTCAGAGCTTTACGATAATCTGCGTCACCAGGCGTTCAAAATCTTCCGCGCGCCTGTCTGCCGCAATCTGCACATCCTCATGCTTCAGCTTTTCCTTGGAGATTCCGCTTGCCATATTGGATACACAGGATATTCCGCACACGCGGATATCCGCATGGCGTGCCGCCAGAGCCTCGCCTGCCGTACTCATTCCTACCGCGTCCGCGCCGAGAGCGGCGAACATCCGAATCTCCGCCGGGCTTTCATAGTTGGGTCCTGTGGTCTGCACATAAACCCCCTCCTGCACAGGGATTCCTTCTTCCTTTGCTGTTTTCCGGATGATATCCTGGAGCTCAAGATCGTAGATATTGGTCATATCCGTGAACCGAAGTCCCAGCTCCGACACATTTTCTCCGATCAACGGCGACGGAACAAAATTGGAAATCTGGTCTGTAATTATCATGAAATCCCCTACACGGAAATTCTGATTGATCCCGCCGGATGCATTGGTCAGGAATAAGATTTCAATTCCCAGCAGCTTCATCACCCTGATCGGCAGTACGACTTCCTGCGGTGTATATCCTTCATAAAAATGTACCCGCCCTTTCATAACAACCGTCGGTACGTTTCCGATGTATCCAAATAAGAATTTTCCCTCATGACCTGTTACCGTGGAAACCGGAAAGTCCGGAATATCCCCATAAGGAATCTCACACTCCACTTTCATGTTCCTCGCGTAATTGCCAAGCCCGGATCCCAAAATCAGACCTACCCGCGGCTGAAAGTCTGTCACCTTTCTGCAATATTCATAACACGCTTTTACTTTTTCATACTGCCTGCTCATATCTGTACTCTCCTTTTATTTACTCACTGTCCTGACTAGTACAGCTTTGCATTAATCTTGAAGTAATAGTGCTCGATATTCGTGTCAGATGTGCGTCTCTTAACCGACGGCGTAGCGGGCTACGTCTAGGTTAAGAAACGTGCAGATGGCACGGATAGCGAGTGCTTATTACTCAAGAATTAATGCAAAGCTGTACTAGTATAAACCGATTTAAATACCTTTCTGTTTCACTGAGGATGCTTTTTCGAGAGTGCATGTGTAAAAACGCAGGCGTAGCGGGCTACGCTGAGGCTTTTACACATGTGCTATCGGGAAAGCAGACCAGTGAAACGTAAGGTTATTTAAATTGGGCTATACTAGTACATCTGATCCGGCGTGAGTATAATACTGGCAGTGTCCTTTCTTGCCAAAACACTGCCAGCTTTTTGTCCGCTATTTTATTTTACCAGCAATGACTTTCCTGTCATCTCCGCCGGCTGTTCCAGTCCCATAAGTTCGATCAGGGTCGGAGCGATATCCGCCAGACAGCCTCCTTCCCGAAGCTTGTAAGCCGGGTCTGCATTTACCAGAATAAACGGTACCGGATTCGTTGTATGAGCAGTGAATGGTTCTCCTGTCTCATCGTCGATCAGCTGCTCCGCGTTGCCGTGATCCGCGCAGATGAACATCTGTCCGTTGGTCTCCTTCACTGCTTCCACAGCTCTGCCTACACATTCATCCACCGCTTCGATGGCCTTGATCGCTGCCGCTTCCACACCGGTATGTCCAACCATATCCGGATTTGCAAAGTTAATGATGATCACATCATATTTACCAGACTTGATCGCTTCCACGAGCTTGTCGCATACCTCATATGCGCTCATCTCTGGCTTCAGATCGTAGGTGGCAACCTTCGGCGATTTTACAAGGATCCGGTCTTCGCCTTCATTTGGCTCTTCCACCCCACCGTTGAAGAAGAAGGTGACATGGGCATACTTTTCAGTCTCGGCAAGACGAGCCTGCTTCAATCCGTTTTTCGCAAGAAATTCTCCAAATGTATTGGTGATCTCTTCCTTTGTAAATGCGATCAACTTGTTCTCAATCGTGACATCATATTCCGTAAAGCATACATACGTTGTCTTGATCCGGGCTCCCCTGTCAAAACCGCCGAAGTTGTCATCACAAAAGGCTCTGGTGATCTCTCTTGCACGGTCCGGACGGAAATTGTAGAAGATAATGGAATCATTGTCCTTGATCGTAGCAACAGGCGCGCCGTCCTTCATAACGACCGTCGGAAGTACGAATTCATCCGTCGTGTCCGCGTCATAGGAAGCCTGAATCCCTGCCGGTCCGGACATGGCAGTCTCACCGATACCCTTTACGAGCGCATTGTATGCCTTCTCCACACGGTCCCAGCGGTTGTCTCTGTCCATTGCGTAGTAGCGTCCCATCACGCTTGCAACTTCTCCGACACCGATCTCCTTCATCTTCTCTTCCAACTGTTCTACATATTCCTTGCCGGATGCGGGCGGTGTATCTCTTCCGTCCAGGAAGCAGTGCACATAGACCTTCTTCAGCCCCTGTCTCTTTGCCAGCTCCAGAAGGCCGTAAATATGCTCGTTGTGGCTGTGAACGCCTCCGTCGGATACCAGACCGAACATATGCAGCGCGGAGTCATTCGCCTTCACATTGTCACAGGCTGCCAGAAGCGCTTTGTTTTCAAAGAAGTCTCCGTCCTGGATTGCCTTTGTGATCTTCGTCAAATCCTGATATACGATCCGTCCGGCACCCATATTCAGATGTCCTACCTCTGAGTTACCCATCTGTCCGTCCGGCAGACCCACCGCAAGTCCGCTTGCATTTCCCTTCACGAAGGGATATTCAGCCATCAGTTTGTCCATGACCGGAGTCTTTCCCTGCGCAACGGCATTTCCGGTTGTATTGTCATTTAATCCATAACCATCAAGAATCATTAATACAGTTGGCTTTTTGCTCATTGTCCTTCTCCTTTATGATATTTAAATTGTAACAGTAATACCTAGAATTCCAGTATCTATTGTACATGCTTTTTGCGGTTTTTGCAAACATCTTTTTATAGAAAAGGAGAAAAAATCCCTCGTTCCTTTTTCATATCTTCGAAAACAGAAAACGAGGGAAAAATATACTAAATATACTCACTGCTGATGAAATCTGGCGTTCCGTATATTTACTTATAATTTACGATCTTGCCGAAGTCAGCCTTCAGAGAAGCGCCGCCTACCAGACCGCCGTCAATATCAGCCTGCGCGAACAGATCGGCTGCTGTCGCTGCATTTACGGAACCGCCGTACTGGATGCGGATTGCCTCTGCTGTCGCATCATCATATACTTCTGCGATGCATGCACGGATTCCTGCGCATACTTCCTGTGCCTGCTCTGTCGTAGCGGTCTTGCCTGTTCCGATCGCCCAGATCGGCTCATAAGCGATCACTGCTGTCTTTGCCTGGTCCGCTGTCACGTTCTGGAAGCCAACCTTTACCTGCTGGCGGATGAAGTCCATGGTCACACCCTGCTCTCTCTGCTCCAGGCTCTCGCCGCAGCACATGATCGGTGTAATACCATGCTCAAATGCCTTGAGGACTTTCTTATTCACATCTTCGTTGGTCTCGCCGAAGTATTCCCTTCTCTCGGAATGTCCGAGAACAACATACTTCACACCGGCATCTACCAACATATTCGGAGAAATCTCACCGGTGTATGCGCCGCTCTCTTCAAAATACATATTCTCTGCTCCGACCTGGATGTTCGTCCCCTTTGCAGCTTCTACTACCGGAACAATGTCGATTGCCGGTACACAGAATACAACGTCGACTTCGTCATTTGCAACCAATGGTTTCAGTTCATTCACCAAGGCAACAGCCTCACTCGGTGTCTTGTTCATTTTCCAGTTGCCCGCAATAATTTTCTTTCTTGCCATGATATAGTTCTCCTTCTTGTATATTCACTTTCTTATAGATTTACTTTCTTATAGATTCACTTTTCTACGGGATGTTCTCCTCTCTTTGTTCGGAGAACTAAGTAAACACTAAGCTCAACCAGGCACTCACGTGCCTGTATCTTCCAATAGATTCACTTTTTTACGGGATGTTCTCCTCTCTTTGTTCGGAGAACTAAGTAAACACTAAGCTCAACCAGGCACTCACGTGCCTGGTTTCACTAAGTGTTTACTTATCGTTTGCCGCAGCTACGCCTGGCAGTTCTTTTCCTTCCAGGAATTCCAGAGAAGCGCCGCCGCCTGTAGAGATGTGAGTCATCTTGTCGCCGTAGCCGAGCTGGTTCACGGCTGCCGCGGAATCTCCGCCGCCGATGATTGTTACGGCATCCGTATCAGCCAGTGCCTTTGCAACTGCTTCGGTTCCTGCCGCGAACTTCGGCATCTCAAATGCGCCCATCGGTCCGTTCCATACAACAGTCTTTGCGGTCTTCACTGCATCCGCATAAAGCTTTGCGGTCTCAGGTCCGATATCCAATCCCTGCCATCCGTCCGGAATCTCACCGTTTCCAACGATCTTTGTGTTGGCATCATTGGAGAAATCATCTGCGATCACATTGTCAATCGGGAGAAGAAGCTTCACACCCTTATCCTCTGCCTTTTTGATCATATCAAGTGCATACTGGCAGTAATCCTCCTCCAGCAGAGACTTGCCGACGCTTCCGCCCTGCGCCTTGCTGAATGTATAGGACATACCGCCGCCGATAATCAGGGTATCTACCTTCTCCAGCAGGTTCTCGATCACGGAAATCTTGCTGGATACCTTTGCTCCGCCGAGGATCGCTACGAACGGGCGCTCCGGATTGTTCACCGCGTTGCCAAGGAAGTCAATTTCCTTCTGCATCAGGTAACCTACCGCAGCCGTATCTACAAACTGTGTCACACCTACATTAGAGCAGTGAGCTCTGTGTGCGGTACCAAATGCGTCATTTACAAATACATCACAGAGGGAAGCCAGGTCCTTGCTGAATGCCTCGCCGTTCTTTGTCTCTTCGATTCTGTAACGGGTATTTTCCAGAAGAACGATCTCTCCATCCTGAAGCGCTTCTACGGCTGCCTTTGCATTCGGTCCGACTACTTCCGGATCCGCCGCGAATTTTACTTCCTGGCCGAGCAGTTCCGTTAATCTCGCTGCAACAGGAGCCAGTGACAATTCCGGCTTCGGCTCTCCCTTCGGCTTGCCGAGATGTGAGCAGAGAATGATCTTTCCTCCGTCCGCTACCAGCTTCTTAATGGTTGGAAGAGCAGCTACGAGACGGTTCTCATCCGTGATCTTTCCTTCGATCAACGGTACGTTAAAGTCGCATCTTACCAGGACTTTTTTGCCCTTTACATCAATATCATCTACAGATTTTTTATTAAGCATGTGATTGCCTCCCTGTTTTTCATACAAAATCTCACAAAAAGAGGTCCGGCCCATGATAAGACCGGACCCCTTCGTGAGTCTATTTCAGAATCAAATCTGACGAATTCAGTTTTCTCTGAAAGCCTGTCTTACAGTAATGTTCCAAAATGCTTGATTGTTCTTACCATCTGGCTTGTGTAAGAATTCTCATTGTCATACCATGAAACAACCTGTACCTCTGTTGTACCGTTGTCAAGCGGCATAGCCATTGTCTGAGTAGAATCAAACAGTGAACCATATCTCATACCAACGATATCGCTGGATACGATCTCGTCTACGTTGTATCCGAAGGACTCATTGGAAGCAGCCTTCATAGCTTCATTGATCTGATCAACAGTTACGGTGCCTTCTACAACTGCTGTAAGGATTGTGGTTGATCCTGTCGGAGTCGGGATACGCTGAGCAGCGCCGATCAGCTTTCCGTTCAGTTCCGGAATAACCAGTCCGATAGCCTTAGCCGCACCTGTGCTGTTGGGAACGATATTCACTGCTGCCGCGCGGGATCTTCTCAGATCGCCCTTTCTCTGCGGTCCGTCAAGTGTCATCTGGTCGCCTGTGTAAGCATGAATTGTGCACATGATACCGGACTTAATCGTTGCAAGGTCATTCAGAGCCTTTGCCATCGGTGCCAGGCAGTTCGTTGTACAGGATGCTGCGGAGATAATCTGGTCATCCTTTGTCAGCTTGTCATGGTTTACATTGTAAACGATAGTCGGAAGGTCGTTTCCTGCCGGAGCTGAGATGATAACATACTTCGCACCAGCGTCAACATGAGCCTGAGCTTTTGCCTTGGATGTATAGAAGCCTGTACACTCCAGAACAACGTCTACGCCGATCTCTCCCCATGGAAGATTCTCAGCCTTAGCTTCCGCATAGATCTTGATCTCCTTGCCGTCAACCGTGATGGAATCCTCTCCGAAAGATACCTTGTCAGCCAACTCATACTTGCCCTGTGTTGAATCATACTTCAACAGGTGAGCCAGCATCTTCGGGGATGTCAGATCGTTGATCGCTACGATCTCAAAACCTTCTGCTCCGAACATCTGTCTGAATGCAAGACGTCCAATACGTCCAAATCCATTAATCGCTACTTTTACTGCCATGATTAATTCCTCCTAAAAGTTTAAAATATTAACTGTAATACAGTTATTCTGGTGAACTTCCAACAAACCTAAATCAGGCGCAATTTGTTAAAGATTCATCAACTAGAAGTATTGTACTAAATCAAATACAAAAATTCAAGTACTAAATCTATTTTTTCTGGAAGTTTGTGTAAATTTTATATCTTACCTGTACATTCTTTAGTTATTATGGATAGATGCGGAAATCCGGGAACCACCATTTTTCACATTTTGGCTTTCTCATCCCAGTTTTTTGAATTCCGGCTTCCTTTCCTTAAACTCCGTATAATATCGGAATCCGCATTCCTGCAGAAGCTCTCCTGCCTTTTCGAACTCATAGGCAATGTGTTCCGGCCGATGTCCGTCCGCTCCCACGGTGATGATCTCCCCGCCAAGCTCCCGGTACCGTTTCAGAACGTCCGGGTGAGGATGGCAGAATCCAAGCCCGTATTTCAGCCCTGCCGTATTCAGTTCGATGCCTTTTCCCATCCGGATCAGCTGTCTGAGGATCTCATCCAGTTCCGGCGCAAAGGCTTCATAAGAGTATTCCTTGGCCTGATACTTCCCATACCGCACAATATAATCCATGTGGCCCAGCACATCAAAGGCCTCCACATTTTTCAGGTTCTCTATCGTTTCCCGAAAGGTCTTCCGGTAAATCTCCGTATCGGAAAGGCCGGGAAAGGAATCCCTGTAATAAGGATCTTTCCCGTCTACCACATGAACGGAACCGATCACAAAATCAAAAGGATAGTTCTCCGTGATCTCCCGGCAAAACGCCCCGAGATGAGGCCGCAGCCCCAGCTCGATCCCGATGCGGATTTCCAGCTTTTCCGCATATTTTTTCCGCAATTCTCCGAATGTGTGAAAATAGGCATCCACGTCAAAGAGGAATGCCTCCTCTCCTGTTTCATCATGAACCGGATAATCCCGGTCCATATGATCCGTGATGCAGACGGCGCGCAGCCCCTTTTTCAAAGCCCCTTCCAGCATGGCTTCGGGCGGTGTGCCGCTGTCCGTGGAAAATGCCGTATGCATATGACAATCACTTGTAATCATCTCTTTTTTTCCTTTCCCGCGATCGTTCCGCCGCACAGAATATACTCGCCGTCGTAGAACACGGCGGCCTGTCCCGGCGTCACCGCACGCTGTGGTTCCTCGAAGGTACAGGTGATCTCATCTTCTCCGGTCTTCTCGATGGTTCCCCATACTCCTTTATGATTGTAGCGTATTTTTACAAACACACGTCTTGGTTCCGCCAGATCCTCCTCGGACATAAAGTTCAGAGCCGATACCTTCAGCGAATCTGCCAGGGATTCCTCACAGGATCCGATGACCACCTCATTGGTCTCCTCGCGGATCTCCAGGACGAATGCCGGATATCCCAGCGCCAGTCCCAGACCTTTGCGCTGCCCCACCGTATAATGGATGATCCCTTGATGCTGTCCCAGCACCCTGCCGTCCCTGGTCACAAAATTGCCCTTCGGAATTGTCTTCCCCATATAATTTTCAATAAACGAAGCATAATCACCATCCGGTACAAAGCAGATGTCCTGGCTGTCCGGCTTCTTTGCCACAGGCAGGCCGAGCTGCTCCGCGATCCGGCGTATTGCTTCCTTGGAATATTCCCCCACAGGCATCAAGGTCCGCCTGATCTGCTCCTGGGTCAGGTTATACAGCGCATAGGTCTGGTCCTTGGCGGAAGCTTGCGAACGCCGGATGGAATATCTGCCGTTGGGCAGCCTTACGACTCTGGCATAATGTCCGGTAGCAATATAGTCCGCCCCGATGGAGAGGCTTCTTGACAGGAGCGATTCCCATTTCACATGGCGATTGCAGGCAATGCAGGGGTTCGGGGTGCGCCCGTGAAGGTATTCCTCCGTAAAATAATCGATCACCTGCTCCCGGAACTCCTGCCGGAAGTTCATGACATAATGCGGGATCCCAAGCTTCGCCGCCACCCGCCGTGCATCCTCCACCGCGGAAAGTCCGCAGCATCCGCCGTTTTCCTCCTGGAATTCCTGATCACTTTCCTGCCAGATCTGCATGGTAACTCCGATGACCTCATACCCCTGTTCCTTTAAAAGGTACGCGGCCACCGAAGAATCCACCCCGCCGGACATTCCCACTACTACCTTGCTCATCAATACTCCTCTTCTTCCTCGCCGTCGTGAATATCCGCCTTCGGCTTTTCCAGTCCTTCGATCTTGATGCCGTTCTTTTCCGCATAATCCCAGAGAGCCGCATGGATGGCTTCCTCCGCCAGCAGTGAGCAGTGCACCTTTACCGGCGGCAGTCCGTCCAGAGCCTCCATCACCGCCTTGTTGGTGACCTCCATTGCCTCCTGAATATTTTTCCCCTTTACCAGCTCCGTCGCCATACTGCTGGTAGCCACTGCGGCGCCGCAGCCAAAGGTCTTGAATTTCACGTCCCGGATGATCTGGTTCTCGTCAATATCCAGATAGATCCGCATGATGTCCCCGCATTTCGCGTTGCCGACAGTACCCACACCGCTGGCATTTTCAATCTCTCCCACATTCCTTGGATGCTGGAAATGATCCATTACTTTTTCCGTATACATGATGATTCCTCCTGATTTTGCAGCATGTTTAAGCCTGCTTCTTTTTCATAAAATCTTCATAGAGCGGTGACATGTTCCGCAGAGTCCCGACGATCTCTTTTAGCGCATCCACCACATAATCCGCATCTTCCCTCGATATCTCCTCGCTCAGCGTCATGCGCAGGGAGCCATGAGCGATCTCATGAGGCAGTCCGATGGCCAGAAGCACATGGGAGGGATCCAGAGAGCCGGATGTGCAGGCCGAGCCGCTGGACGCGCAGATCCCTTTCATATCCAGCATAATCAGCAGTGATTCCCCTTCCACAAATCGAAAACTGAAATTTACATTATTAGGAAGCCGCCTGGTACGGTCCCCGTTAAGACGGCAGTACGGGATCTCGGATTCGATTCTGGAGATCATATAATCCCGCAGTTCCTTTTCTTTCCGTGTCCGCTCCTCCATGGTCCGGGCGGCGCGCTCCGCAGCGACACCGATACCCACAATTCCTGGCACATTTTCTGTTCCCGCCCGGCGCTTTCTCTCCTGGGCGCCTCCGTGGATAAACGAACGGATCTTGACGCCTTTTCGGATGTACAGGAAGCCGATCCCCTTAGGTCCGTTGAACTTGTGTCCGCTTGCGCTGAGCATGTCGATATGCAGACTGTCCACATCTATAGGCACATGTCCGAAAGCCTGCACCGCATCCGTATGGAACAGGATGCCGTGCTCATGCGCGATCTCTCCGAGCTCCCCGATCGGCTGGATCGTCCCGATCTCATTATTTGCGAACATGACGGAGATCAGGATGGTATCCTCCCGGATGGATGCGCGAAGTTGTTCGGGACTGACCATTCCTTCCTCATCTACATCCAGATAAGTCACTTCATACCCCTTCTTTTCCAGATATTCACAGGTATGCAGGATCGCGTGATGCTCGATCTTGCTGGTGATAATATGCTTCCCTTTTCCGGCATAAGCTTCTGCCGCAGCGATCAGAGCCCAGTTGTCCGACTCGCTTCCCCCTGCCGTAAAATAAATCTCTTCCCGCTTTGCCCCAAGCATCCCGGCGATCTTCTCCCTGCTTTTGTCAATCACCTCTTTATTTGCCGCGGCAAATTGATAGATGCTTGACGGATTTCCATAATGCTCCGTAAAATACGGAAGCATGGCCTCCACTACCTCCGGGGCGGTCTTTGTGGTAGCCGCATTGTCCAGATAAATTAATTTTTCCATAACAATATTCCTCCTGAGTAGTTCCTAGTATAATTCAATATAATTGCCTCTATGTTTCATGCAGGATAAATTTTCATATGCAAGGCGGAGGAATGAGGCGTAGCGGTCAATGTGGTCAACTTAAGAGATTAAGTACCTTGACAACTGAATAATGTAATTATGCACAAAAACCGAGCTTTAATTT
>VSNK01000499.1 GCA_009774255.1 Faecalicatena sp. | reverse complement strand
GGATATTGGCTGCGTTTTTTGCTGCAGGAGGTGAAAATAGACTTACAACTTCATATGGAACCGTAAGAAGCAGCCTGCATTGACCGGGCTGCTTTTTTTCATCACAAATGCAGGAGAATACGCCAGTGACGCATTCTCTGCATTGCCAGGGAATCCGGTCAGAGGCAGGAAACTTGCTTGGAATCGGTATTCCATCCTTTTCATAAGGACAGTTAGTCTTTCCGCACCTTATCGAATGGCAGATTGCAGGAATCCTGATTTCAGGTATTAACCATAGGCAGGGCAGACGCACAGTCTCCCTGCCTGATTCAGAATAAGGAGACAACACTGATATGAGACAACACAAAGTCAAGGAATCCAGCACTCCTATGATGTTGTGATTGGTCCTGTTGCAAATGATAATACGATGGAAACTGTTCAGCTCTATATGTCTGGTATTTTGAAATCCAGTGAAGCTGTAGACAGATTGCGGTATAACAAAGTAAATAATCAGGTTTCTTTCCATACACCGCATGCTTTGAAACATTTGAAATTTGAGATTCGCAAGGAGCTTCACATATGGATACAAGAATGGAAGAAATCGTAAACGCTATTGAACATAACAAACTGACTGCCTATGATTCGTTTCGTTTTCACTGTACACAATGCGGAAAATGCTGCATCAACCGGGAGGATATCCTGCTGACACCGTTGGATCTCTTCCGGATTGCAAACGAACTGAAGCTGTCCTTAAAAGAATTCATCGGCCAGTATTGCGAGTTGTATATCGGGCCAGATTCGCACTTTCCGCTTATCCGGCTGAAACCCAGAGGTCCCGTCAAACGGTGCCCTCTGCTAAAAAATCGCAGATGCTCCGTCCACAAAGCAAAACCTGCAATGTGCGCCATGTTTCCAATCGGACGTGTCATTGCGTTCCCGGAAGATGAAACTTCTTCTGATGCGCCAGTGATTGAATACTTTTACATGAATCCAGGATGCGGGAACAATACAGGACACAAACGGTACGCGAATGGTTTGATTCTTTTGGTATTCCGCTTGATGATAGCTTCTTCATTGAATGGGTGACATTCCAGAAGAATTTTGTAACACTCATTGGGGAAGCAGAAAGATTCCTGGACGAAGCAGCTATGCGGCAAGTATGGAACCCGATCTTTGGCATCCTCTATCTCTGCTATGATTTGGAAAGGGAATTCCTGCCACAGTTCCGGGAAAATGCCGAAAAACTGCTACGAGGATTACAGATGACAGCAGACACAAAAACAACATAGGAACGCTGCAGGTTATACCAGCAAAGACAGCTATACTTGAATTTAAAGGTAAAAAATGATATGATAAAGCCACCAGACAGAAAGGGCGCAAGAGGTCCAGTGGACCTCTGTAATGCGCGGACCGAAGCGAAGCGTAGAAACATATGGGAAATATATATGATGGAGCGTTCCGGACAATCCTGAATGACTGCCGGAAATTGATTATACCTGTAATCAATGAAATTTTTCACGAACATTATACGGGAGAAGAAGAGATTCGCTTTTTCCCTAATGAACACTTTTTAGACCAGCAGGATGCGGCTGACAAGGAACGGATAACAGATACTAATTTTCAGATTATTGGCAGAATAGTTAAAAAATATCATCTTGAATGTGAAAGCAGCTTACCAGATGGCAAAATCACAATCCGGCTTTTCGAATACGATGCCCAAATAGCGCTTGACGAGGGCGAAGTTACAGAAGAAACTCTGACGGTAACATTTCCCAATACGGCAGTGATGTATCTGCGGGCGTATAAAAAGACTCCGGATAAAATGAAATATGTGATCATAACACCTGGCGGGACGGTAGAATATGATGTCCCGATTATGAAGGTGCAGTCATATTCACTGGATGAAATCTTTGAGAAACGCTTATTAATGCTTATTCCATTTTATATTTTCTCACATGAGAAAAGTTTTTCGGAATATAATAACAATGAGCAGAAACTGGAAGAACTGAAAGCAGAATATCGGATAATTTTAGAAAGACTTGATGATCTGGAAAAGCAAGGTATTATTGGCGCATTTGACAAGCGGACAATCATAGAGCTTTCAAGTGATGTGATTCGGGAAATCGCACGTAAGTATGAAAACGTGCAGAAAGGCATAGGTGCTATGATGAGAGGACCATTGATTCAAACAGAAGC
>VSNK01000498.1 GCA_009774255.1 Faecalicatena sp. | reverse complement strand
CTTCCAAAAGAGAAACAGGATAAGATCCTGCGGATTCTGGATTTTCTAATAGAGGAAGAAAGAAAATAGCCTGTGCTTTGCAGGTTATTTTTATCTGAAAACAACAGGCACGCACTATAATACTGGAAATATATGGTAATACGGCAATATATGATGAAAATGCTGTTTGTGTTTGCTATACTGATTCTGATAGCGTTGGAACTATATCTATTAGAATCGAGGAGGGAGTATTAGCAGAAACAAGACAGTATTTGGAATCGGCATCCTGTGTTTTACTGCAGGGATGTATTTTGGAGGAGCTTTAGCAGAGGTTAAGAGACAGGAGTTTCCGGCCGAAGAACAGGAAACGGGGAGGACATGGGAAAGGCAGGAACAGCCTCCGGCAGACAGCACGCTGGAAAATCCGGAGGAATGTTATCTGTGCGGAAACCATAACCGGAGCCTGATGAGCATGTTTCGGGGAAGGGACGACCTGGGAGTGATCTGTGTCAATGACTGGTATGTGATGGATCTGCAGATCCGGAATCTGGACGGGATGGGCGGAGGCGGTTCCGGCTGGACCGTTGGTGCAGAGGGAGACTGCAGCTTCCGGACGGATCGGAATCCGGAACGGGGAATCTCAGAAGTAACGGTGGAATATGGCGAGAATAGCGTCTTTGACGCGAAGAAAGTGCAAAGCCATTTGTGCCAGCCCTGTCTGGATAAACTGCTGGAGGTCATGGACAGTTATGGAGAGGAAGGGGAGGAATCCGGAGCAAGGGACGTATGCCTGGTGGATTTTCAAACGCTGGAGCTTTACTCTCTGCAAGAACATTACATCTCCCATTACATACGGGATTATTATGTCCACATTGATGGACGGGACGGGGACGAACTGGAAGTCATCGGAATCTATGCACCGGTGCTGGAGAATGGAGAACGGGTGGAGGAATGATTGCACAGGGAGAGAAAGAAGGGTATAATGAAAAAAGTATTAGCTGGAAAGGATAGATAGATGCAGTGGAAAGTAAAAACAATAAGAGGATCTGCCCAAATTGCGGAAGAAAAATGAAACAGCAGTTTATTGGTCTGAAGCATTGCAAATGTGGTATGAGCTGGAAAAGGGACATCGGTTATTTTGAACGCACAGGAGATATGGTTTTTGCATTGGAAAGAAGAAAATACGGGAAAAAGTGGAAACAGGTGCCAGTAATCAGATATAAATAATGAAAGAAGTGATTGGAAAGGATTGGCATAATATGAAATGGAAGAAAAGAGTTATTATTCCGTTAATATGTTTTCTTTTTATAATGCTCATTAGTGTCTGGTATGTAAATGGCTACTATCATGCAGATGAGGATGTACAGGAATATTTGCTGACAAAGGATTCTGTATTGGTAACGGAGATGCCGGATGGTTTGTATCTGGATGGACCGGGAGATGAGACGGCATTGATTTTCTATCCGGGTGCAAAGGTAGAATATACCGCGTATCTGCCGCTTTTGAGTAATCTAGCTGACCGGGGGATTGACTGTTTTCTTATCAAAATGCCGTGTAATCTTGCTATTTTCGGGCAAAATAAAGCGAAAAAGATTATGGATTCTTATGAATATGATCACTGGTATCTCTCCGGGCATTCTCTGGGCGGGGCAATGGCAGCTTCCTATGCGTCCGGGCATTTGGAGAGCCTTAATGGTCTGGTGCTTCTGGCAGCATATCCAACGAAAAGCCTGAAGTCGGATTCCTTTTCTGTCCTGTCGCTCTATGGGAGTGAGGATGGTGTTCTGAATATGGAGAAGGTGAAAGAAGGCAACTCGTATATGCCTGCAGATTATGCAGAAATTTGTATAGAAGGCGGGAATCATGCACAGTTTGGAAATTACGGGGAGCAAAAGGGCGACTATGCTGCAGGGATCAGCCGGGAGGAGCAACAGGCGCAGACCGTAGAGGCCATTTTGAATATGATGGAAGCTCATAAGGATCAGAAGCAGGAGGAAGCAATGAAGACTTATGAGCAGATTAATCCGCAGGAAGCAAAAAAGAGAATGGATAACGAGGAGGATGTGATTATTCTGGATGTCCGGACGCAGGAGGAATATGATTCCGGACATATCAAAAACGCCGTATGCCTGCCGAACGAAGATATTTTAAGTGAACCGGATATACTGCCGGATAAAGGCCAGCAGATCCTGGTATA
>VSNK01000497.1 GCA_009774255.1 Faecalicatena sp. | reverse complement strand
GGATGCGCACTGCGGCGTACAAGGTAGATGTCGCGATGCGACCGCCGCAGGCGCGAGTTTCGCAAGCGAAACTCTTTGTTCTAAAAATAAATTTTTCCTGCACCCAAATGCTCCCCTTCTCCGTCTAATAAGTGTAAAATACAAAAAAGTACTTCAGAAGGAAATGAGGTGAACATTCTTGAACATGCTGTTGATAAAACGAGCGCAGAAGCACGACACCGATGCTTTCATCCAACTGATCGAGGAATACAAAACCGCGCTCTACAAAGTGGCCAAGACCTATTTGAAAAATGAGGAGGACGTTGCGGATGTGATACAGGATACCATCCTTTCTGCCTATGAGCACATCGGGGAGTTGAAAACCGTGTCCTATTTTAAGACATGGCTCACCAGGATCCTGATCAACCATTGTACCGATGTGGTCCGCCGGCAGAGAAGGATCGTATCCATGGATCAGGCCGAAGAGCAGGCGGGTACATGGATGGAGAGCGACTACGAATTTTATGAGCTGCTCCGGGAGCTTCCGGAAAAGGATCGCTCCATATTTCTTCTATACTATGGAGAGGGCTTCAATATACGTGAAATCGCGGAGCTCCTGGAATGGAACGAAAACACGGTGAAGAGCAGGCTCCAAAGAGGCCGCAAAAAACTGGAACAGGTATTAGGCGGGCAGTCCGTCTGCCGCGCAAATTGATTAGAAAATTCAGGAGGACAGACTATGCTATTTTCAGAAAAAGAGATGAAAGAAATTTTAAGTCAGGATATTCAAATATCTGATACGGTGAACAAAAGAATAAAGGATACCTACAAAATGCTGAAGGAAGAAGACAAACGCAGTCAAAAAACTCCCCGCCGCCGGAGATTTTCCTATGCCGCGGCCGCTGTCGCCGTGGCCGCCTGCCTTGCGGTTCCGGGAGCCGTGTATGCGGCTGCGAACCTGGATTTCTTTGACGCGATGTTCGGAAACACCACTAAAAAATCCACACCTGTGACCGAGACCGAGGTAGACACAGGAAAACTGAATGAGGATGGGACTCCAAAGATGCAGTCGGTCACCCTTCCTTCCCATGAATTTGTCCCCGTAGACCCGGAGCTGGCGCAGGAGCTGACCGGCGGCGGATGCATGAGCGAACCTTTGGTAAAAGAGCTTGGCGACCATACCCTGACCGTAGAAAATCTGGTCTATGACCAGAACGGCGCTGTCATTACGTTTACTCTGGAGCGCCCGGACGGCGTCACCATGATGATCGGGGACGCTGACACCAACGTGGGCAAGGGAGCCCATCTTGCGGAAGACAGAACCTACAGCTTCTCCTTTGAAACCACCTCAGATGATATCTTTGGCGGCGAAAATATTTACGTAGATACGGAGAAGAGCACGGCGGACAAGATGTACTGTACCGCTTATCTGCTCTGGAGCCATAAGCTTCCGGAGGGTGTGTACCCTCAGCTTTCCATCGCGAAGCACCCGGGAAATGTGGCGGATGTGACCATAAAGAAGGACGACTGGACGGATGAGGAATGGATTCAGAAAATGGATGATTTCTATGCCCAGACAAAGATAGAACAAATCCCGCTGACAGACCATGCGGCGATTCCGGTACGGAAAATTGGCGGGTGGCTGACCTACTCCCCCATCTCCCTCGGTGTGGATCTGTCAAAAAACTTTGGCTTGTCCGTGGAAGAAGCCTATGATCCCGGACAACTCACCCATCTGGAGATCCGGTTTAAGGACGGCAGCAGCTATGTGGTCAGCGACAGGGAAAATCTGATCGAGAACAGCGGCTATGTGCTGGGAGGCGTGGGCGATCCGCAGACCTGGTATATGACGGCCTTCAACCGCATCGTAGATGTGGATGAGATCCAGGAGATCGTTGTCAATGATAAGGCATTTCCGGTGGAATAACCTCCACTTTTCAGTCAGCCCGCATTCCAAACAGGGAATGCGGGCTTTTATTGTGCAGCAATTTTAACACGTATTTATTACGCATGTCAGTCCCCTTTCCCATTTTATGATTTTCGTATAATTTTTAATGATTATCATTAAAAATATATTGACTTTCGTATAATCTCATGATATTTTTAAGATAGTGGACGAAAGGAGTCGATTTTACCATGTTATTTAAAAAGAAGAGTGAGAAGGAACGTAACGACCGGCATTTTACCTTGACAAGGATTCTTT
>VSNK01000496.1 GCA_009774255.1 Faecalicatena sp. | reverse complement strand
TATAGACATAGAAAAAGCAACATCAAGGATTTATCCGGCTATTGCTTTTATTTGGCTATATGGGCGATTCTACAACCCAAAATTATCCCCACAGCCATCTTGGCAGGATAAGCCGTGCAGCCATTCCAACCAGCCGTCCTCTGCGGTATAAACACGGTACTCCGGTATTGGCACATCCGTTTCTGACATATCAACAGCTGTATCAGCCGTTTTTCCAGCCCCTTCCATGTTGATGCACTCCAGGATTCCGTCCCAAGGATAATCATAGTATGCCCTGACATGGCTTTCTTGCCCTGTTTGATCTCCTTTGACTCCATCAATACCGCCGTTCTCGCTGATACTGAATTCCATCAGCAGATCAGGTTCAACAAAATAATGAAACGATTGAACATGACGCATAAGCCGCACGATACCCGGCACTCTTTCATCACTCTGGCAAAAACTGCAGGTGTAAACGAATATATCTTAAAACTAATTGTTGGTCATGCGGTAGAGGACATTACAGAAAAAATATATACCCATAGGAGCATCGAAGATCTACACCGTGAAATTCAAAAAATCAAATAAAAAAAGGCTATACCGGAATCAAAAAATGCTCTCCTGGTATAGCCTTTTTGCTATTCAAATTTGTGTATTATATGTGTATTATCTATGCAATCTAACAACATTTTACACAATCTTTAACATTAAACAAACGTTGTAAATACGCTATTTCTTAGAATTGCTGTCCTTCCATCGTTTCAATGTCGGAAACCATTCAAGCATCCTTTTCCTTGCCTCTTCCTCACTCATATCGGGGTTAGCTGAAGCCATATTCGGCACACATGCCTCAATCATTTCTTCCATCGTGCCATGAAAAGTGAACTCACCGTTTTCAAAACAATACTTGCAGTATTCCTCATTTTTGCTGCCATCGGCATTTGTCCCGTACAGTTCATCCGTTTCTCCCATAGGCATACCACAGCACTGACAAAATTTCTGATTCATTTCATTCATTTTCCTTACCTCTTTCTTTCTGATATTTTTTTATTGATATCTAGCTGTATTGCTATGGTATGCAGTATAACACACATATCCTGACACCTTTTGTCAAGGTTTATTCTTTTTATAAATTTCCTGCGCCTGTTCCGCCAAAACGCCTTTTAAATATTTTGGTTCCATGATTTCAACCTGTGCCCCGAATGAAAGCAGATAACCAATCAGCCATGGATCAACAGGCATTTCAGCACGGACGATCAGGTCGCCGTTCTCTTGATATTCCATTTCTGTCTCGTCAAATTCATCATAGACACGGTATGCGATTTCTTTTGAAAATAAAAGGACAATCCGGGGATATGTCTGCTGCGCCTCATTCTCTGCTTCCGGGTATGTTCTTGGTATAAATGTATTCTCCAATAATTCCAGCTCTAATATACGGTTCAGTTTGAATATGCGAAAATCCTGCTTTTCCATACAAAATGCTTTCAAATACCATTCTTTGGATTTATAAGCTATTTTTAATGGCTGAATGGTCCGCTTACTTCTTTCACTGTTCGTATTTTCATAAACAATCTTTATTTCTCTGCACTGAATGACCGCTGTTTTCAATATTTCAAATTTTGAGTTATCAAAGCCGCGTTTTCCCCAACGAGAAAAATCTACTTCAAGCCAATTTCTTGTATTGACACTGAAAAGGGCTGACAGCTTTGTCAGCAATTCTTTTTCGCCGATATAACCCGTGGCAGATATACTTTGCAGCGCCGTCAATACTTCCTGCTTTTCGTTTTCGGATAAGATTGCCTTGTCCAAAACAAAATCCTGCAATAAGCATATACCGCCATTTCTTCCGGGTTCTGTATAGATTGGAATTCCTGCACTGCTCAATGCTTCCACGTCACGGTAAATGGTCCTTGTGGAAACTTCAAATTCAGCCGCCAATTCAGGAGCCGTAGCGCGTTCCCTATCTAAAAGATAATATAACATTTTAAATAAACGACTATCTGACATCCTTCCACCTCCCCAATAAGAATACCACAAAAATCCTGGCATGGCTTTAGGAACTGTGGGCCGCGCATTAAACTTATATCCGATCCAGATACCGCTTCACCATCCAGATCATATAAAGCGGAACACTGTAGGTCATTGTATTTTCAACCTGTCTCTAATCCCCACGCCCCGGCCCACGAGCCGGCCTGAAAGGGCTTTTGCGT
>VSNK01000495.1 GCA_009774255.1 Faecalicatena sp. | reverse complement strand
ATATATATCAAATTAGAAGTCACACAAGATAATCCAGATTGCACTCTCAGTAGAAAGGAGGAAAAGTACGTATGAATATGAATGTTTTAGAAGTCATCGCTTTAATAAACCTACTATTCACGGCTCTTACATACCTTGAAAACCATAATAAAAAGGAAAAATAGGCTACCTTCTACGCCAATAGAAAGCAGCCTACACAGAAATAAAGGCAATCTAGGACAACCACTATCCTGTAGACCACTCTAATTTGATTATAAACTAACCACAATTCTTTTTCAATAAAATCTTTTTCAAACATCAAATCTAAAAATGGGGATGTTTCGGCATCCTCATTTCTTAATGCCTATGTTACAATGCCTAACGTAAACCTGGTGAATGAGACAGTGGACGCGATGTCCGCGACTAGGTCTTATGAGGCGAATATTGCGGTATTTAGCGCAATGAAGACGATGGCGCAGAGGGGGGATTGAAAGCAAAAGGTATAAATCTGGTCAAGGGTGGGTACTTCCATATTGGCCCTCTCATGGCTACACAACTAATATACACAAACAGGGGTTATACTCAAGACCGCCAGAATTTACAATGCGGCATAAGGCAAAAGTATAGCTGGCGGTCTTTCGTTATAGTCGATGACTGCAAATCTATTCGACGTGCAGTAAAATTTTCCAGTCTCTTGCAGAAATTTATTACCTATATCAGACCGTCTGCCATAATCTCTAATAATTTTACCTACCGTATTTCCACTAATCGGCATAAGGCGGCATAAGGTATCCTCATTTCCACAAATTATTCTTTGTACTCTGAATGTATTTCCTTGATGTGTTCTTCTTTATAACATTAATATATTTAATCTATCATCGGGTTAATTCCCCGCTGCTTGAGGCGGGGTAGTTCATTTGGTTTGCTTAGGAACTGTCTACAAATAACTTACGCATCTTAGCTTGTCTATTTCTCCGAGTGCACAGGTCACATCCCATATTAAGTGGTTATGGAAAAATAGCTAAAAAATTTGGAAAGTGGGGATATTTATGCCCTAATATAATCCAATTTTTTTATTGTTTCTCCTGCCCCTTACGTTTCCTTGTCTGGGGTTTGGCGCACACTTCTCCTTATCACATGCATTGGCAGCTTTCTGGTTTACAACTTCATATACAATCTTGCTGATATCTTCTTTGGCAAGATCTATATCATCCAGTTTGTATGACCAGTGATATGGGATCGGAACTTCATTAATCTCATTAAAATATTGATAGATCCTGCTTTCCAATTCTTCCTTGCTTGAAACCCTGATGTCATTCAGCATCTGCTTTGTGAGTTTGCTGAAGAAACCTTCCATTATATTCAGCCAGAAACCATGGGTTGGCGTGAATACGAATTCTAACCTCTTGGGCGCTGTATTGAGGTATTTTTGTGGGTGGGGCTTACAAGGGGAATTGTCTCACCGGTCAGCAGGTTAATGGCCGCAAGCAACGACCGGGAGCCCAGGCGCACATATTCATAGTTCCAGTATACCGTACTTTTTTGTCTGTGCCGGAAACCAGCAGCCTGACCTGCGCTGTTGTGTCCAATGCCTGCATCCCCGGCTTTTCATCATACGCCAGGGTATGGGTCGGTGTCCATTCAAAAGGCCTGAGTTTCCCGGCTTCATCAAACGGTAGGAAAAGCTGCTTATAAATAGCAAGGATATCATACATTTTGGAATCAAAGTCCGGGTCACGCTTTTCGCAGTAATAGGATATCTTGAAAGGGCGGATTTTTGCGTTCGCCAGGATTTTGCTCAGTGTTGTCTCGGTTACGGTAGTCATGCGGGGATGCCCTTCCTGCTCCGCTATGGAATTAATAAAGCGTGTAAAGTTGGTAGGATGCCATAACTTGGCCGCATATCCAAATGCTTTCGGTTTCTGGCATGCTTTGTTTATAACCCAGGTAATAGCGGAATCTATTTCAATCTATTTTCCAGTTTGTGCAAACTCAGAATACGAAGCGTAGCCCACTATGTTTTCGTTTCTGAATTTGTGTACTCAAAAATTTACGTAAGAACTTCAAGGGTGGAGTGCTAGTAGAATCAACAAAGCTAGTTCTACAGGATATATTTCAATATCTATCCTATCTGTTGGAAAGATGCCAGAAATAGATTGATCTTTATCGAAATAATACGAACATTTTAAAACTATACCTGTGGTGATTCAGGAAAATTTCACACAATTTATGTT
>VSNK01000494.1 GCA_009774255.1 Faecalicatena sp. | reverse complement strand
TTCCGTGCCGCCGTCCAGGAAATGCAGGAGGTTACGGTGGTAGGAGCCATGGGGGCGGCATTGCCCAACCGCGCCGCAAAATGGACACATCACCCTGCACAAGGGATGTTTACGCAAACTTCTTTTAAATAGAGAAAGAATGGAAGAGATTATATTTTTCATCTTGCAATCAAGGGAATTTAGTCGTATCATAGTCTTGTGTGTTACAGCAGCTTTAAGCTGCTGTATCAGGTGTATTGGAAGGGGGACGAATAGGGAACCTCCTCCTTCTTCCATGATTTCATCCTAACAATGATCTTATCGGACATATTTGCGTTATAAAAAGGGAACCACAGGAATGTGCGGAAAAATACAGCATATTTCTGTGGTTACTTTTTTATGTTTGAGAAATTAATTTACGGTATATTTGCAGTAGCTGGGGATTTAAAAACGCCGTTTTACACCATAATAGCGGCTCATGTGTGAATTTTACAATAATTATTCATACTGGCGCACTGGTATTTACAATAAAAAGTTATACTGGTGTGAAGTCGCTGAATGGATTGGTTGTAAGAGTGTTTTTTGTTGTCGGTGGAGGTATTGCTGTTGCGTGGAATGTTCTATGCGATGGCATTTTTATTTCCAAATCCAGTGTTTGTATAACTATCTATTGTCAAAATGGAGAAAGGAGTATGACTTATTATTGGTTACAGGTCACACCTTGACCAGGCGTGACCTGTAACTCAGGCCGCATTTTGAATTGCCTGTGGCAATGGGCGGCCTGAATACCAGCTTTTATGTGCATCCTCCCGGCCAATCAGCGTGGTGATTGGTCGGGATGTGACATGTAACTATTATTGTCAAGAAACAGCGGAAAAAAGCAGGAAAGCGGTTGACAATGCGGCAGGGGCATGATAGATTATAGGTAATGAAAAGCTTCAGTGCTTTTGCGGCGATAGAGAGGAGCTACCCGTCCCGACTTTGCGGGCAATAGAAATACAAAGGTCGTCTCTGCCTATGGAATTATCATAGGACTGCTCCCAGAATTGCAATTCAAAAAAGAAATGTAATGCCTGAGCCTAACCGCTCAGGCAGTTTCTTTTTACGGAAGGATGAGATAATGCGGACACTTTTGGAGATTTTTCAGGATACAAAAGAGACACTGTGCAGGTATGACTATTATATCCACACACAGAAGCGTATCCTCCACCTTACAAATTCAGAGATTAAGATACCGCATTTAATGGGGATGCAGTATCTTGGAAAGCCAAACCAGTTTACCGGGGACTTCGGCGCTTATGCGATAAAAAAGCAGCGTATCACAATGGAATCGGTGGAAAAGCTGGTGCGGAAATACTATAAGACGGAGGAAAAACAGCGCAGGATGCTTGAAATGCTCCACCGGAAACTGGATAACCTTGGGGAATTAGGGGAAATGTTTTCGTCTTATTCAAAGCTGTACCTGTATGAAAAAGGGAAGAAGAAGGAATCGGAGTTTCAGAGCGATTACCTGCTTGTGCATGAGACGGGGAAGAAAATCCTGCATTTGGGGCTTGTCAAATCAGAGAGGGGAAAAGGCATTTACCACTGCAATTCTTTTATGACGACGTACCAGAATGACCGTGACAGGGATTCTTTTTTCCGTGACCTGCCATACCGTTATGAGATAACAAGGATTGTGAGGGAAAATAAAGACACGAAGCATAAAGAAGTCATATACCAGAGCAAGGAAGCGGAACAGAGGGAGCAGGCTGGCATAGAAAAAATGCTTGCAGCCGCAGGAATACGGGCAGATGGCAAAATTATAAAGTCTATTCTCCGTCTGAACAAGAAATTCGGCATATACCACACGGCAGATATGTTAAATGACAGTGAAGCCCTGCTTGGAAAATGTACGGATAAGAGGGATGAGAGCCTTGTATCGGATTTCCTTGCACTATGGGAGGAAAAAAGAAATGGGGCTGAACCCTAAAAGCCTTATAAAAAATATCCCAAACAAAAGCGAGATGTGGAAAGCCCCCGTAAAGGACTGGATACACAATATGTACGATAAAGGGCAGAGAAAATCCAAACGGAAGGCGGCACAACAGAATAAGGACAGCAGTCACAGCATCTAAGCCAAAAACGGTTTAGGTGCTGTTTTTTTGCTCCAAAACAGGGGTGATGCAGATTGAACATTAAAAAAGTTGATACCAAGCCTATGGTGATCCCCCAAAAGGAAAAGCCAAAGCAGAAAGTAA
>VSNK01000493.1 GCA_009774255.1 Faecalicatena sp. | reverse complement strand
ATCTGTTCCTCATATGTCAGAAATTGCTTTTTCTTCATGTATCCCGCCGCCTTTTTACTTCCATATATAACGAAAGGCCCCCGCAGGAGCCTCCCGGACTACGGGCTTCATAAGTTTCCGTAGTGCGATCACTGGGTATATCTTATCCTTTCCAAACACTTTTGTCAAGACAAATCCACACCCTTTTTAGTATATGCATTTTATGGGGAAATTATGCCAATATGACCTTTTCCTTATTCGCAATATAAATATAAGCATCCTCAAGCGTTGCCTCGCAGGGGCTGCATTCCATCCGGGGCGGCGCGGCGCTTATCAATCTCACGTGCAATTCATCTCCCACATACTGTTTTGATGAAACATGATATCTTCTTTCCAGTTCTCTGGCTTCCCCTTCATCTTTTGTTTTGCAGATCCAGACATGCCCTTTTGCCTGATTAAGCAGTTCTCTCATACTTCCCGAATAAAGAAATTCCCCTTTTTTCATAACTGCAAGCTGATTGCAGGTCGCTGTCAGGTCTTCCACCACATGGGTGGAAAACAGCACCGTACGTCCTTCTGAAAAATCAACCAGAAGATTCCGGATGCGAATGCGCTCTTCCGGGTCTAATCCCGTTGTGGGTTCATCGACAATCAGAAATTCCGGCTCATTCAAAAGCGCCTGAATCAGTCCGACCCTCCGCTTCATGCCGCCGGATAATTGTTTCATCTTCTTTCTGCTATGCCCGGACAGGCTTGTTTTTTCAAGGTAATACCGGATTCGCTTCTTACATGTCTCTTTGGGTATGCCGGACAGGTCTCCCATGTATTCCAGGCATTCCTGTACGGTCAGGCCTGGATACAGGTCAATCTCCTGCGGCAGATATCCAATTCTTTTCTGTATTTTTTCATAATTCCCTTCGCTGTAGAGCATGCCGTCCAGAGTTACCGTTCCGCCAGTTGGCGATAACACCGTTGTAAGCACTCGCATCAGCGTTGTTTTTCCTGCCCCGTTTTCCCCCAGCAGCCCAAAGATTCCCTTTGGGATCTCCAGACTGGCATGATTGATCGCTGTTACCTGATTCTTAAATGTGACTGTTAAATCCTCTATCTTAATTCCCATAATCTTAACCCCTTTCTCATTACAAAATATCTATGGTTCTACTGTGCGGCAAATCTATTTGACACGCAATATCATATCTCTTACAGGCAGTAAGGAATTACCTTTCTTGCCTCCTAATGATACCAGGCAATACCGCCGCTGCCAGGATTCCAATACACACACAGACCATTTTCCCACATATCCAGCGAAAATCACCGCTGTCTTCCAAATTTCTGAATGTGTAGGAAAACAGATTCCATACTCCAAGATATTTGTCGCCGAAACTGGAATACGTGAGCAGCCACAATATCAGACAGCCGCCGATCCCCGCCCACATATTCCGAAACAGGCAGGAAAGCAGATTCGATAAAAGCCCCCAGAAGCCAAGGGTGACAGCAACAGCCGCAATATAGATAAAAAACCGGCATATCTCGCTTTCCGGTCCTCCTGTCCCCATCCTGTCCGTTCGCGGATTCTGGAACAGAAAAAACAGTCCATATCCGGCGGTGGCAACAAACAGCAAAAATACTTCCTGAATCACCATCCTTCTGTAAATAGCGCGAACTCTCCTCTTCATTGGACATAACCGCCAGAGCTCTGACCGTCTGCTGACAATTTCCTGGGTATAGGTATCTGCACAGAAGGTCAGGGCAAGCGCCGCCATCGGCGCCTCTAACGCAATCCCTACCTCATCCGAATCAGTCACCCCTCTGACAAGACTTAAGATTACAACAAAAAATATAGCATATGCCTGTTTCTGGACGGTCAGAGAGATTTTCATTTCCTGTATCAATATACCCGCCTCCTTTTCCATATCTGCACCGCAAGGAAAATGATGCAGACAGCAGCTAAGATCAGTAAGCTCTGGTTCAGTAATGCCATCGGCGGCGGAGCCGTATCAAAAAAGCCCCCCGGAAACCGCACCATAATCGCTAACGGCCTGCCGTCATATCCATAAATGCCCTCCGCATTCCGGCTCCCCATATTGGAATACACGATGTAGAGAAGCAAAAGCGGCACTGCGGGCAGCGGACTTTTAAATAGTAAGGAAACCAGACTGTAAATGCTCACAATCATCAGCATATTCGGCAGGATATACAGGCAGGTTGCTAATAGAAAGTCTGACAGGCGCACCGTGAATC
>VSNK01000492.1 GCA_009774255.1 Faecalicatena sp. | reverse complement strand
CACGGGTCAAACCGACTCTCTGCCGCACGATGCCGAAGCCCAGGGAATACATATTTACTTGAATAGCGGCGTATTGTCCGTTACACTGCCGGCTTTATTTCCAAAGAGGAAAATAAAATCTAACACGGCTTTCCTGCATGAGCCTCTGAATTATGTACTGCAGGAATTTGTGAGGGAACAGAGCATTCCCCTTTATCAGTACTGCACGGTATGCTTTATCCAGGTATATGACAGGAGGCTCTCAAAAAAGAGGATCCGCGACTATGACAATCTGGAATTCAAGCAGATTCTGGATGTTATTTCCACCTATGCGCTGCTCGATGACAGCGGCCAGTTCTGTGACCTGCACCACATGACAGAACTGGGGGATGAGGATCATACCGTCATCCATATCATGGAAAAATCTTCGTTCCCAAAGTGGCTGGCTGGCCATGAAAATGCCGTAAAAGATACATCGGAAAATCCCTGAGTTTTTTGGGCGAAAGTCCGATTTGTGTAAAAGTACGCTGTCCATCCCGTATTTCCGCCTGATTTCTGATCTCTAAGGGATGGGCTTTGTACACTAGTTTAGACTAACATGCGTATAAAAATGAATTGAGGTGATACTTATTTGCTAAGACCAGATACCCAGAAATATCAATTACTGGAGCTGACCGGAATCAGTGGGGAATTTCCGGCTGACCAGTTAAAACGGTTATTTTACAGCCCCTCATACGCTGAAAAAGTGATTACAGAACTAAAGGCGGATAAGCTGATCCGTACCCACTATAAAGACAGGCTACGGGGCTACCGCCTGACCAAACGGGCAAAGGAGATGCTGCTGCACCAAAACCCTCTGCGTTTTCATAGCTGCCTTACTGGCAATACGGAGACGAACCATATCCGCAGCGAGGTTTCAAAAAGAATCCGGCTCCACCAGAAAGCGCAGGCCTATCTGACGCTTTTACATACAGGGATTCCGCTTTACCATGATGAGAAACCTCAGATTTTCTCCGCAGACGAATGCGAAGCCTCCATTGACTATCAGTCCCTCCCATGTTTTTACTCATCCAGGGAGATCAAGGAGCTTGGCGAGCTTACGGTAAAGTTTAAAAGTTCCCGCAGCGTTGGGATTTTGTTGGCGCCGCATTGTGTTTATGCTGTTTATAATACGGGAAGCGGTCTCTCGAAATGGGAACACAAAACAGAAATCAAACTGAATGCTTTCCTGCAGCACTATTTGCAGGAAAGGCCTTATACTGGACACCCCTACATCCGGGCGGTTATGTTTGGGAATGGGATGGAGACGGCCTTGCGTCTCTTAACCAGTACAGGCGGATATAAACGGAGCTTGTTTATGCTGGATGATACCTTTGAACATTTTCATTTTGTCCCAAGTAACGATCAGGGAGAAAGTCTGTTAAAGCTTCTGATGAAACCCAAAATGATGGCGGCATTAAACCAGCTTCTGCTGTCCGATCAAGAAAGCCTTCAGGGTGATATCCCGTTTGAACATGATGGCATTGCTCCGGGTGGAGCGCCGACACTGCTTGCATATGATTTTGACATGCAGAGAATCTGTCGGTTTAATAAAGGGCTGGATGTCTATGGCATGTCCGGGAACCTGATCTGTTTTGATTTCCAGATCCCGGTTTTGGAGAAATATATGGGCAGTAACGTCCGTTTTTCCAGCATTGACCTGGCTAAATTCAGAAAGGAGTTTTTACATGAACCGTAAATGGTGGAAGCTTATTTTTCTGCTTCCAATCTTACTCTGCATTTTATATGCCGGGGGCTATATTGCACAGTTTATCTATAACTATAAGGTTTGGACCAGTGCCGGCAACTTTGCCGGTAACGGTTCCTACCCAAAATCACCCTCCCTGCATCCGATGGCATGCTTATCAGCACTGGCTCAGTTCCCATATAACCTGTATGGGATTTTTCTTTGCCTTCTTGCACTCGGACTATTGGTCTTTCTGCTGATGCGAATGGGCGTTGACCGGAACGGGGAGGTGTTTGATAAAGAGCGGAACCTAAATTATTCCCTGAAAGGAACCTATGGGACATCCGGATTTATGACGCCGGATGAGATGTACAAGGTGCTTGAACTGACGGACCATGTGAAGAAAACAAAGGGAACGATTCTTGGAAAGCTGAACGGCAAGGCGGTCTGCCTGCCCTATGAAACACGCATGAACCGCAACATTGCCGTTTATGGCGCAAGCGGCTCTATGAAGTCCAGGGCATTTGCCCG
>VSNK01000491.1 GCA_009774255.1 Faecalicatena sp. | reverse complement strand
GGGCAGATGTCATCGCCCCATCACTTTTCTGGCGGCTAACCGTGCAGCAAGTGCACGGTTAGGCCGTGAACAGTAACAAATTCCCCGCGTACGGTTGAGTTTTTTTACAGCACAGCAATCCTCACATCATACTTCTTCAGCACTTCCCCTTCCTTCATCTCTCTGCCGCTCAGCAGATCCTTCTTCCCCGCAAACGCGGCCGGCAGCGGAAGTTCCTGATCCTTGAAGTTCATCACGAAATAAATGGCCCCCGCATCCGAGATCCGTCTCGTCACTTCCAGCTCTGTCTCGTCTTCGATCACGGAAGCAATCCCCGCCCCGTCACAGGCCAGATCCATCACTTTTCCGAGCCCCTCCTCGGACAGTACGGTTCCCACATAATATGCGCAGCCCTTTCCGAACGCATTTTTCGTGACAGCCGGTGTCCCCGCGTAGAAATCGCTCTCATACCTGGCAATCTCTTTTGCGCCTTCCAGGTGAAGGATATCGCACAGCATTCTGCACCGATCCCTGGTCCCGTCCGTGAACCGGATCTCATTGGACTGCTCGGGAGCCAATGCGTCGATCTCCTCCGCCCACACGCCTGCCAGCTTACGCAGCGGACCCGGGTAGCCGCCCAGGTGTACGTTGTCGGATTCATTGACAATGCCGCTCATGAAGCCGGTGACCAGGGTGCCGCCCTCTGCCACATACTTTTCCAGCGCCTCCGCCATGCCTTCCTTCACCATGTACAGCACCGGCGCCGCCACCAGGTCGTATTTGGAGAAATCCGCGTCCACAGGGATCATATCCACAGAAATATTCCTGCGGTAAAAATATGCATAATACTGGGAAATCTGATCTACATATTTTAGATCCACGTTGGGGCCGCTTGTATATTCCAGGGCCCAGTAGTTGTCCCAGTCGAAGATAAGCCCCACCCTGGATTCCGTTTTCGAGCCGATGATAGAGCTTCCGATCCGGTTCAGTTCTTCCCCAAGCTGCGCGACCTCACGAAATACCCGGGTCTGGTCGGAACCCGCGTGTTCGATCACCGCACCGTGGAACTTCTCGCAGCCGCCCACAGACCTGCGGAGCTGGAAAAACTGGACCGTGTCCCCTCCGTGGGCGACGGTCTGCCAGCTCTGTGCCCGCATCTGCCCAGGTCTTTTCAGAGAATTGTAGGGCTGCCAGTTCTGCTGGCTGGGGGTCTGCTCCATCAGCATAAAAGGCGCGTTTTTCAGCCCGCGCATCAGGTCATTGCGCATGGCCACGTCGCTCCATGGAGTGTCATAGCTGGGATAATTGTCCCAGGAAACGATGTCCATCTCCTTCGCCCATTTGAAATAATCCAGTCCCTTGTAGGTGCCCATCAGGTTCGTGGTGACCAGGGTCTTTTTGTCATACTGCCGGATCGTGTCCCGCTCCAGCCGGAAATTATCCAGGATGCTGTCCGACATAAAGCGGCGGTAATCAATGGATATCCCCGCAAACGCGGTCTTTTCATTTCCAAATTCTCCGCTTCCCTGCCACGGGATTCCCTCGCTGAGCGCGTTTGGCAGCACAATCTCATCCCAATCGTAAATATTGTGGCCCCAGAAGGTCAGGTTCCATGCCTGATTGAGTGCTTCGATGGTGCCGTATTTTTTCCGCAGCCAGACCCGGAAGGCTTTCTCACAGTTCTCGCAGTGGCATTCCCCGCCGTACTCATTGTTGATATGCCAGCACACCACATGTTCATTGCTCCCGTAGCGCTCTGCCAGCCGTGCCGTCAGTTCCTTCACAAAATGCTGATACACGGGGCTGCTTGGGCAGGCATTGTGGCGCTGTCCGAACTTGTGGCGGCGTCCCTCGTTGTCCACCCGCGCCACCTCCGGATAGCGCTTCACCATCCAGGCCGGAAGGGCAGCCGTGGAGGTTGCCAGCACAATCTGCTTTCCCGCTTTTGCCAGCGTGTCCACGATGTCGTCCAGCTCCCGGAAATCATAGACCTCCTCCGCCGGCTGGAGTCTTGCCCAGGAAAATACGTTGATGGTGGCGCTGTTGATCCCCGCCTTGTCAAACATTTCCATGTCCTGCTGCCAGATATCCCTCGGCCACTGCTCCGGATTGTAGTCGCCTCCGTATAACATTTTTTTGAATTTTGCTCCCATTGTCAGATACCTCCGTGTGATTTTAATCATTACTGTTCTCGGTGTAGAATTCTCCGCTTCCCAAATCTTGTTATGAAATTTTATTGAAAACCTTTTATTCATTA
>VSNK01000490.1 GCA_009774255.1 Faecalicatena sp. | reverse complement strand
ATCATATTACGGGCAAATGCCCTGGACTTCATAGAGCCGCTTGCGCCATAAACGGCAATGTTGCGGTTCATGCGTGTTTCATAGGGAAGGCAGACCGCCTTGCCATTCAGCTTTCCAAGAATCGTTCCCTTTGTTTTCTTCACATGATCTGTCAGTTCCAGCACCTTGTACATCTCATCCGGCGTCATAAAGCCGGATGTTCCATAGGTTCCTTTCAGGGAGTAATTCAGGTTACGCTCTTTATCAAAGACCTCCCCGTTCCGGTCAACGCCCATTCGCATCAACAGAAAGACCAATAGTCCGAGTGCAAGAAGGCAAAGAAAAATCCCATACAGGTTATATGGGAACTGAGTCAGTGCTGATAAGCATGCAATTGGATGCAAGGAGGGAGCCTGCGGGTAGGAACCGTTACCAGCAAAGTTACCAGCACTGGTCCAAACCTTATAATTACAGATAAACTGTGCAATATAGCCTCCGGCATATAAAATGCAGAGGAAGATCGGAAGCAGAAAAATAAGCTTCCACCATTTACGGTTCATGCAAAAACTCCTTTCTGAATTTGGCCAGGTCAATACTGGAGAAACGAACATTTTTATTCATAAACTTTTCCAAAACCGGAATCTGGAAGTCAAAGCAGATCAGGTTCCCGGACATGCCATAGACATCCAGTCCTTTATTAAACCGGCAGATTCTCTGCATGTCGAAATCATATGCCAGCAGTGTCGGCGTTTCATTAGAAGCAACAGCGTCATGCTCAAAAGGGATATCACCTTTAAGATTTTCCTGATCGGATAATAAAAGTCGATCCAATGCAGCCATTAACTCCGGTTTTACCAACAACTTTAACAGGGTTTCGCCTTGGTCGTTACTGGGAAGGAAATGAAAATGTTCAAAGGAATCATCCAGCATAAACAAACTCCGCCTGTATCCGCCGGTGCTGGTTAAGAGCCGGAGAGCCGTTTCCATAGTGTCTCCAAACATCATTGCACGGATCTTGGGATGTCCGCTGTAAGGAAATCCCTGCAGAGAATGCTGCAGGAACGCATTTAATTTTATTTCTGTCTTGTGTTCCCATTTTAAAATGCTGCTTCCCGTATTATAAACGGCATAAACGCAATGTGGTACCAGCAGGATTCCAAGACTGCGGGAGCTTTTAATCTTCAGGGTAACCTCGCCAAGTTCCTTGATTTCCCTGGATGAATAAAAACAGGGAAGAGACTGCAGGCCAATATCTTCCCGTTCAAGAGAAAAAATCTGCGGTTTCTCGTCATAATAAAATGGAATCCTTACATGAGAAAACGTCAGATAGGTTTGTGCCTTCTGGTGAAGCCGGAGTCTTCTTGACACCTCGCTTCGGATATGGTTGGTCTCAGTACTGCCGGTGAAGAAGCACTGAAAGCGGGCGGGATGATTGGAGAGCAGCATCTCCTTCCCCCGTTTCGTTAAACGATAACCTCGCAGTTTATCTTTATAGTGGGTACGGATCAGCTTATCCGTCTTTAGCTCTGTGATCACTTTCTCAGCATAAGAAGGGCTGGAAAATAGTCTGTTTAGCTGGTCAGCCGGAAATTCCCCACTGATTCCGATTAGTTCCAACAGTTGATATTTCTGGGTATTTGGTCTTAGCAAATTAGTATCACCTCAGTTCTTTTAGATACGCACGTTAGCCTACACTTGGGTACGATGTTCCCCTTTTAAATCCCAGGAATAAACAGGAAATAAGAAAGGAACACCGTATTTTTACACAAATCGGGTTTTCAGTGAAAAGAATCAGGAATTATCCGATGTGTTTTTTACAGTAATTTCATGGTCGGCTAACCATTTGGGAAAAGCGGATTTTTCCATAATATGAATGACCGTATGATCTTCGGCTCCCATTTCCGTCATATGATGGATGTCACAGAACTGCCCACTGTCATCTATTAGGGCATGGGTGGAAATAACATCCAAAATCTGCTTAAATTCCAGGTTATCATAGTCCCGGATTCTTTTCCGGGAGAGGGCTTTGTCATACACCTGAATGAAGCATACAATGCAGTCCCGGTAAAGCGGAAAGCTTTGCTCTTTTACAAACTCGTGCAGAGCATAATTTAGCGGATCATGCAGAAAAGCTGTATTGGATCTTAACTTTCGCTTTGGGAACAGAGCCGGTAATGTAACGGACAGTATGCCGTTATCCAGAGATATATGGATTCCCTGAGCTTCGGCAGCGTGTTTCATATAGTCGGATTCGCCAGTGAAATCGGTTATATAGACCAGC
>VSNK01000049.1 GCA_009774255.1 Faecalicatena sp. | reverse complement strand
GCCCCTCGCCGACAGGCGACTTTTCAATGGGCTGGATGCGTTACAGTTCGCGGCCGGTTAGGCCGTGAACTGTAACAATTTCCCCTTCCTTTTCATGATATTGTGTGTTAGAATAGCAGACAGAAAGCAAACAAAGGAGGTTGTCACAATGGGAATGACAATGACGCAGAAGATATTGGCGGCTCATGCGGGGCTTGAATCTGTCTCGGCCGGTCAGTTGATAGAAGCGAAGCTGGACATCGTGATGGCAAATGATATCACCGGTCCGATGGCACTGCCTATTTTCCGTGAGATGGCAGATACAGTATATGATAAAGACAAGGTGGTCCTGGTTCCGGATCATTTTACACCGAATAAGGATATCAAGTCGGCAGAGAATTCAAAAGCGATCCGTGAGTTCGCGAAGGCACAGGGGCTGAGCTGGTTTTTTGAGCAGGGAAAGTCCGGAGTGGAGCATGCCATTTTGCCTGAGGCAGGGGTAGTTACCGCAGGGGAGTGTATCATCGGTGCGGATTCCCACACCTGTACATACGGGGCATTGGGAGCATTTTCCACCGGTGTCGGGACAACGGACATCGCGACCGGCATGGCTACGGGGGAACTGTGGTTCAAGGTGCCGTCGGCAATGAAGTTCGTGCTCACCGGAAAGCCAGGGCCGTATGTAAGCGGCAAGGATATCATTATCCATATTATAGGAAAGATCGGAGTGGACGGTGCTCTGTATAAGTCTATGGAATTTACAGGAGACGGGATCGCCAATCTGTCCATGGATGACCGCTTTACCATGGCCAATATGGCCATCGAGGCCGGTGCCAAGAACGGCATCTTCCCCGTAGATGAACAGGCGGAGGCCTATATAAAAGAACATTCGAAAAAAGAATATAAAATTTATGCCGCAGATGAGGATGCAGAATATGATAAGGTCGTGGAGATCCATCTGGATGAGGT
The DNA here is from genome assembly GCA_009774255.1 of Faecalicatena sp. GTDB lineage: Bacteria > Bacillota > Clostridia > Lachnospirales > Lachnospiraceae > Schaedlerella. The sequence continues at coordinate 22,175 of VSNK01000049.1, read as the reverse complement.
GCGTCCTACCGTCGCGTTCCCGCATCTTCCGGGCAATGCCAAGACGATTGACGAGGTAGAGGCGATGGAGCCCATCCGGATTGATCAGGTTGTGATCGGCTCCTGTACAAACGGAAGAATGGAAGATATGAGGAAGGCTGCGGCAATCCTGAAAGGCCATACCGTACATCCGGACGTGCGTGTGATGGTGGTTCCGGCGACCCAGAAGATTTACAAGCAGTGTATCGCGGAAGGGCTGGTGGACATCTTTATCGATGCAGGATGTGCGGTAAATACGCCAAGCTGCGGCCCCTGCATGGGCGGACATATGGGTGTTATGGCAGCAGGAGAAAAGTGTGTTTCCACCACAAACCGCAATTTTGTCGGAAGGATGGGACATGTGGATTCCCTGATCTATCTGGCTTCCCCGGAAGTGGCGGCGGCCAGCGCGATTGCAGGATGCATTGCAAATCCGGAGAAAGTAGGTGAAAGATCATGAAAGCATTGGGACACGTTTTTAAATATGGAGATAATGTAGATACGGATGTGATCATTCCGGCAAGATATCTCAACTCCTTTGATGCGAAAGAGCTGGCAAGCCATGCAATGGTAGATATTGATCCAGAATTCGTACACAAGGTACAGCCGGGGGATCTGATCGTGGCAAATAAGAACTTCGGCTGCGGTTCTTCCAGGGAGCATGCGCCGCTTTGTCTGAAGACGGCAGGAGTAAGCTGTGTGATCGCGGAAACATTTGCGCGTATCTTCTATAGAAATGCGATTAATATCGGACTGCCGATCATCGAGTGTCCGGAGGCGGCAAGAGGGATCGATGCAGGAGACGAGGTAGAAGTTGATTTTGACAGCGGAAAGATCTACAACCGTACAAAAGGTACGGAATTCCAGGGACAGGCATTCCCGGAATTTATGCAGAAGCTGATTGCCGCAGGCGGTCTGGTAAAGTATACCAACGCAAAAAAGGCGTAAAGCAGCTACGATTATGTTACTGTTCATACGGTGCCTTGCACTCAGCTGCAAGGCATCCGGCCAATACAGTGAAGGGGCGGGCATCCAGCCCCCCCGCCGACAGGCGACTTTTCAATGGGCTGGATGCGTTACAGTTCGCGGCCGGTTAGGCTGTGAACTGTAACACGATGATTACACCTGAAAGGGTGCTTACTAAAACTGAAAAAGAAGAGGGCTGAAGAGATGAATCTATTATATAAAAGCACACGGAACGCGCAGCATATGGTCACGGCTTCCGAGGCGATCCTGAAAGGGCTTGCGGAGGATGGCGGATTGTTCGTGCCGGTTTCTGTTCCAAAGCTGGATGTTTCTATGGAAGAATTAAAGGAAATGTCCTACCAGGAAACGGCTTATGCGGTTATGAAGCAGTTCCTGACAGATTTTACGGAAGAGGAGCTGAAAAGTTGTATCGAAAGCGCATATGATTCCAAATTCGACACGGAAGTCATTGCGCCTCTGGTCAAGGTGGGAGACACCTATCATCTGGAACTCTTCCATGGGGCAACGATCGCATTTAAGGACATGGCGCTTTCCATTCTGCCGCATTTACTCACTACGTCAGCAAAGAAGAATCATGTGACCCATGACATTGTCATTCTGACGGCGACTTCCGGCGATACAGGGAAAGCTGCATTGGCCGGGTTTGCGGATGTGCCGGGAACAAGGATCATCGTATTCTATCCAAAGAACGGAGTCAGCCGGGTACAGGAGCTGCAGATGGTTACCCAGAAGGGAGACAACACGGCGGTTGTGGCGATTCACGGCAACTTTGACAATGCCCAGACCGGAGTGAAAGCATTGTTTGAAGATAAGGAACTGGAACAGGAACTGGCGGAAAGGGGATATCAGTTCTCTTCCGCGAATTCCATCAATATCGGCCGTCTGGTTCCGCAGGTCGTCTACTATGTATATGCTTACGCAAAGCTTCTGCAGAACGAGGAAATCTCACAGGACGAAAAAATCAATGTGACCGTGCCTACCGGGAATTTTGGAAATATCCTGGCAGCTTATTATGCAAAGCAGATGGGAGTACCGATCGAAAAGCTAATCTGTGCCTCCAATGAGAATAAAGTCCTGTTCGACTTTTTCAAGACAGGCACCTATGATAAAAATCGGGAGTTTGTACTCACATCCTCCCCATCCATGGATATCCTGATTTCCAGTAATCTGGAAAGGCTGATCTACACGATTGCAGGGGCAGATGCAAAAAAGAATCAGGAATTGATGGCAGCACTGAAAACAGAGGGAAAATATGAAATCACCCGGGAGATGAAAGCGCAGCTATCTGATTTTGAGGGAGGCTTTGCCACCGAAGAAGACACACGGGCGGCTATAAGGGATACCTACAATTCCACGGGCTACGTGATGGACCCTCACACGGCAGTGGCGTCCCATGTGTGCCGGGCATATAGAGAAAGCAGCGGGGATCACACCAAAACGCTGGTTGCATCAACCGCCAGTCCATACAAATTTGTCAAAAGCGTTATGACTGCCATTGACGGAAAGTACGAAAGCAAAGATGAGTTTGCTTTGATTGATGAACTGGAAAAACTGTCCGGGACGCCGGTGCCCCATGCAATCGAAGAGCTTCAAAACGCACAGATCCTGCATACGAGAGAGTGTGACACGGACCAGATGAAAGAAACGGTAAAGGAAATTCTTGGGATTTAGGTAGATCTGGAACTGCAGAAGAGCATTTATGCGTTTTTCCGTAGTTCCTTATAGAATGATTCGCCCGTCAAAAGCTCTCATTTCCCTTGCTGGCTAATTTTCCGAATCTCCATGCCACGATATATGAGGGCGATGCACCACATTGCCTCCATATATTGTGGCACGAATCTTCGAAAAATTATCTCAGCAATGAAAATGGACTTTTGACGGTCGAATCATAGAATAGAGAGGAGTAAAGACAGGTTATGAAACAGGTTAGCGTATTTCTTGCTGATGGATTTGAGGAAATTGAGGGGCTCACCGTAGTAGATATCCTGCGCAGAGCCGGTGTCCGGGTGGATACGGTATCCGTAACCGGAGAGAAGATGATCCATGGTTCTCATCAGATCAACATAGAGGCAGATTTTTTATTTGAGGAAATGGATTTTTCACAGACAGATATGCTGGTACTTCCGGGCGGAATGCCGGGAACGCGCAATCTTATGAATCACAAAGGGCTGCAGGAGATTCTCCGGGCATATCATGAAAAAGACAGTTACATTGCGGCAATCTGCGCTGCGCCAAGCGTTTTCGGAAGACTCGGTTTTCTCAAAGGACGGAAAGCCTGCTGCTACCCTGGCTTTGAAGAGAAGCTCGAAGGTGCGGAGGCAGTGACGGATCCGGTCATTGTGGACGGACATGTGATCACGAGCCGGGGGATGGGAACTGCCATCCCGTTTGCGCTGAAGCTGACCGCATTGCTGTGCGGAGAGGAGAAAGCAGAGGAGATCGGGCGGTCCATCATCTACGATAGAAGGGAAAACCAGGAATCATGATGAAAGAAAAGGTATGCGTAGCAATCTCCTGCTATAATCAGGAAAAATATATCGGTCAGTGTATAGAACATCTTATGGCTCAGAAGTTAGATGGTGAGAAGGCGGTTCGGATTTTAATATGTGATGATGCTTCGACAGATCGGACAAAAGTAATGATAGAGGAGGAGATAAAAAAAGCAGGTGTACCTAAAAACTGGAAAGTAGAAGACTGCTCTAACAAACAAAACATGGGAATGCCGGAGAATACAAAACGTATCATAAGGCTTCTCATGGATTCCGGGGCAGATTATGGCTGTATCCTTGAAGGAGATGATTACTGGATCAGCCCGTTTTGGTTAAAAAAGCATATGGAGCCATTAGACAAAGACCCAGGGATTTCTATGTCTAATAATTATTTGACGATATATAATCAGGAAAATAATTGTTTCTCAGTTCGTCTGTATCCGGAGAATGTAGATAAGAGTAAATATATTTTGCCGGAAATGCAGGCAGAGGACAATTATACAGGAAATTTCACATCGAATTTATACAGGATTTCTTCCTTGAATGAAATACCGAAAAGCTTTTTAAATCAGCCGTATGTAGATGACTGGTTTGTGAATCTGCTAATGGCACAGCAGGGGAAAATCTTATCCATAAAGGAACCGCTTAGCGTCTATCGGGTTCACAAAGAGAGTGTCTGGAATGGACACAAAAGAACGTCGGCAGACGATGAAGAGGAAAATACAACTTCTCAGAGAATCCGTTTTATGCACCAACATTATCCAGGGAAATATATTGCAGAATTAGCCGCTTTTTCAGAACGCTGGGCTCAAATTCCAATGCGCGGAAAGATATATTATGATATGGGAAAAGGATATTGTGAAGAGCAAAGTCTTACGGTGTATCTTATGTTTGAAAGCAAATCACATTTTACGGTGGAGGCGGACCTGACTGTTCTTCCATCCCGCGTCAAAGCTCTTCGTTATGACCCTGAGGAGGGATATGCCTGCCATATGTGGGGACTGCATTTCTTTTTAGACGGAAAGGAGATTCAAATGACTCCTGAAAACGGAAAAGAGAGGAATGGAAGGATTGTTTTTGACACAAAAGATCCAATATTTATTTTTCAGGTTTCCAGGAAACAGATGAAACGAATGGAAAAATTTCATATTGAGGGTGACATCGAATTCGTTACAGTTCACTGGCCAGCCAGCGAACTGTAACGAATCCGGCCTATTTAAAGTTGCCTTACGGCAAGAGGCCGGATTCCAGCCCCAGTACATATTGGCCTGTGACCGTGCAGCGTGGTGCACGGCCCAGGAGTGAACAGTAACTCGAATTTCATTGAATAGTTATTGAATATAAAAAGTGCTGGAAATTCAAAGACTCTTGTGCTATACTGATTTAATGATTGTGGGCGTATGCCCGTATATGACCGGCAATCGATTTGCCGTGCAAATTGATTACAAATGTCAAGGAGGAAATAAAAAATGAGTCTACAGGTAGAAAAGTTAGAGCATAATATGGCAAAGCTTACGATCGAGGTTGCCGCGGAAGAAGTGGAGAAAGCGATTCAGGCCGCGTATCTGAAGCAGCGCGGCAAGATTTCGATTTCGGGCTTCCGTAAGGGAAAGGTGCCGCGTCAGATGCTTGAGAAGATGTATGGCCCGGAGATCTTTTATGATGATGCGGTGAACCGTATGATACCGACAGCTTACGGCAAGGCATATGACGAGTGCGAGCTGGATATCGTATCTCAGCCGACGGTAGATATCGTACAGATAGAGAAAGGGAAGCCTTTTATTTTTACGGCAGAAGTGGCGGTAAAGCCGGAGGTGACCCTGGGAGAATATAAAGGTCTGAAGGTGGATAAGATTTCTACGGAAGTGACTGCGGAAGATGTAGAAGCTGAGATCCGCAGGGAACAGGAACGCAACGGAAGAACCGTAGAAGTGACAGATCGTGCCGTGAAAAGCGGCGACATGATTACATTGGATTTCGAAGGGTTCGTAGACGGGGAAGCTTTTGAAGGCGGAAAGGGTACGGATTATTCGCTGACCATCGGTTCCGGCGCATTTATTCCAGGATTTGAAGATCAGTTGATCGGCGCTGAGATCGGCCAGGAAGTGGAAGTCAATGTTACATTCCCGGAAGCTTACCAGGCAAAGGAACTGGCAGGAAAGGCGGCGGTATTTGAATGTACCGTGAACACGATCAGAGAAAAGGAACTGCCGGAGCTGGATGATGAATTTGCGTCCGATGTATCGGAGTGTGACACTCTTGAAGAATACAGACAGGAAGTAGAGAAGAAGCTGATAGAGAGAAAACAGTCAGAAGCACGGGAGCATGTGGAAGACCAGGCCGTAGACCAGGCGGCGGAGAATGCAGAGATGGATATTCCGCAGCCGATGATTGATCTGCAGGTGCGGCAGATGGAGGATGACCTGGGCTATCGTCTCCAGATGCAGGGTATGACTAGGGAAATGTATTTCCAGATGACAGGTCTGACAGAAGACAGGCTGAAACATGATCTGGAAGCACAGGCTTTGAGGAACATTCGTACAAGGCTGGTTCTGGAAGCAGTCGTAAAAGCTGAGAATATCGTAGTTTCTGAGGAACGTCTGGATGAAGAACTGGCAAAGATGGCAGAGACCTATCAGAGAGAACCGGAAGATCTTAAGAAGTCCATGGACGATAAGAGAATAGAAGAACTGAAGGAAAACATAGCCATTCAGGATGCGATTACATTGATCGCAGATGCGGCAGTGGAAGAGTAAGTGCGCTGGAAGATGTTCAGCACAGTAAAAAAGGAGAATTTTAAATGAGTTTAGTACCTTATGTCATTGAACAGACAAGCCGGGGAGAACGCTCTTATGATATTTATTCCAGATTATTAAAAGACAGGATTATATTTCTGGGAGAGGAAGTAAGTGACGTTTCGGCGAACATCGTTGTTGCCCAGCTTTTGTTTCTGGAAGCGGATGATCCGAATAAGGATATCCAGCTTTATATCAACAGTCCGGGCGGTTCTGTGACCGCAGGGCTGGCAATCTATGACACGATGCAGTATATTAAGTGTGACGTGTCCACCGTATGCATCGGCATGGCGGCAAGCATGGGTTCGTTCCTGCTTTCCGGCGGAACGAAGGGCAAGAGATTTGCTCTGCCCAATGCGGAGATCATGATTCATCAGCCGTCCGGAGGAGCCAGAGGACAGGCGACGGAGATTCAGATCGCGGCAGAGCATATTCTGCGAACCAGGAAGAGATTGAATGAGATTCTGGCGGCGAATACAGGGCAGCCGATCGAAGTGATTCAGGTCGATACGGAGCGGGATAACTTTATGTCCGCTCAGGAAGCAAAAGAGTATGGATTGGTCGATGAAGTTATTGCCAAACATTAACAAGATGTTCCGTATGTCTATTTATTATATGAGGTGAAAATAGAATGGCAGGAAAAGTAATTGATGATATTGTAAGATGTTCTTTCTGCAATAAATCGCAGAATCAGGTCCGCAAGTTGATCGCAGGGCCAAACGGAGCATACATCTGTGACGAATGCGTAGATGTATGCTCGGAGATTATTGAAGAGGAATTTGAATACGATGAGAGAAGCCCTTTTGCTGACATCAATCTGCTCACACCGGAAGAGATGAAAGCATTTCTGGATGATTATGTCATCGGCCAGGATGATGCAAAAAAAGTTCTATCGGTCGCGGTGTATAATCACTACAAGAGGATTCTTGCGGAACAGGATCTGGGCGTGGAATTGCAGAAGAGCAATATTTTGATGCTGGGGCCGACGGGCTGCGGAAAGACCCTTCTTGCACAGACGCTTGCAAAGATTTTGAACGTTCCTTTTGCGATTGCTGACGCTACCGCTCTTACAGAAGCAGGGTATGTGGGAGAGGATGTGGAGAATATCCTTCTGAAGGTGATCCAGGCGGCGGACGGAGATATTGAGCGTGCGGAACATGGAATCATCTATATTGACGAGATTGACAAGATTACGAGAAAATCGGAAAATCCGTCCATTACCAGGGATGTATCGGGGGAAGGCGTGCAGCAGGCTCTTTTGAAGATTATAGAGGGCACGATTGCATCGGTTCCGCCACAGGGTGGAAGAAAGCATCCGCACCAGGAGCTGATACAGATCGATACAACCAATATACTGTTTATCTGCGGAGGAGCGTTTGAGGGAATTGATAAGATCATTGAGACACGTCTGGACAAAAAGTCCATTGGTTTTAATGCAGAGATCATGACCCAGCACGAGTATAATGTGGATGTGCTGCTGAAAGAAGTGCTTCCGCAGGATCTGGTAAAATTCGGCCTGATTCCGGAACTGGTAGGACGTCTTCCGGTGACGGTATCCTTGGAGATGCTGGACAAAAAGGCATTGATCCGGATTCTGACAGAGCCGAAGAGCGCGATTGTCAAGCAGTATCAGAAGCTTTTGGAACTTGACGGTGTCCGCCTTGTATTTGACAAGGATGCACTGACTGCCATTGCAGAGACAACACTTTCAAGAAAGACCGGTGCCCGGGGACTTCGTGCTATCATGGAGGGCATCATGATGGATACGATGTTCCGTGTGCCGTCGGATGAGACAATCAAGGAGTGCAGGATCACAAAGGATGTTGTGAAGGGCACCGGACAGCCATTATATGAGCGTGACGGAGAAGAACGCAGGTCGTTCCTGACGTTCCAGAGTGCATGACAGACAACTGTACGGGCGGGTATTATGGCTGGACCAGATACCTGCCTTTTGCATACCAGTTACAGTTCACTGGCTAGCCAGCGAACTGTAACGAATCAGGCCTATTTAAAGTTGCCTTACGGCAAGAGGCCGGATTCCATCCCCAGTACATGCTGGCCTGTGACCGTGCAGCGTGGTGCACGGCCCAGGAGTGAATGCATACCACATTTTGAAAAAAGCAACAGGCCGCCGTTTGATCTGCGTTCTGTAAAAAACAGGAGAAGGAAGGTATACATGAAAAGTGAAATAAAAAGCCTGCCGATGGTCGCTCTGCGGGGAATGACGATCATGCCGGAGATGGTGGTGCATTTTGATATCAGCCGGGAACGATCGATCGCCGCAGTGCAGGAGGCCATGGTGGAGGATCAGAAAATTTTTCTTGCACTGCAGAGGGAGCAGGATACGGACAATCCGGGACAGAAGGAAATGTATGAGGTCGGTACAGTAGCTTCGGTCAGGCAGATCATCAAGCTGCCGAAAAAAATCCTCCGGGTTCTGGTGGCCGGAGAGACAAGGGGAATCTTGAAGAATATAGAATACGAGACTCCTTATCTGCGGGCGGAGGTGGAGGTATTGGATGAGTCGGATTTTCAGTCCCCGGAAGATCTGAACGGGCAGGCCATGATACGTGGCCTGAAAGATATTTTCGTAGATTACGCCGCGAAGAATGGAAAGATGTCCAAAGAAGGGGTGACACGTATTCTGGAGATCAAAGATCTGAAAGAACTGGTGGATGAGATCTCAGCCAATATCCCATTATATTATACCGATCAGCAAGAGATTCTGAGTCAGACGGATTTTTGGGAACGATATGAGATGCTGGCATTTAAACTAGTAAATGAAGTACAGATCATGGATATCAAGGATGATATCCGGGCAAAGGTAAAAGAACGGGTAGATAAGCACCAGCGGGAATATATTCTTCGAGAGCAGTTAAAACTAATCCGGGAGGAACTGGGGGATGATACCACATTGTCAGACGCGGAGGAATTTGAGCAGGCGGCAAAGAAACTGAAAGCCTCCAAAGAAGTCAAAGAAAAGCTGGCAAAGGAGATCAGCCGTTTTAAAAGCTCACTGAACAGTCCGGCGGAGAGCGGTGTGATCCGTACTTATATAGAGACACTTCTGGAGATGCCTTGGAATAAGGCGGCAAAGGACAGCGGAGATCTTGCGTTCGCGGAGCAGGTTCTGGAGGAAGATCATTATGGACTGGAGCAGGTGAAGGATAGGGTGCTGGAATTTCTCGCGGTACGTACTTTGACGAAAAAGGGAGAAAGCCCGATCCTCTGTCTGGTAGGACCTCCCGGAACCGGAAAGACTTCCATCGCAAAGTCTCTGGCGCGGGCACTGAAAAAGCCTTATGTACGCATTTCCCTGGGCGGCGTGCGGGATGAGGCGGAGATACGCGGACATCGCAAGACCTATGTGGGAGCCATGCCGGGAAGGATCGCTAATGGGATCCGCATGGCAGGGGTGAAAAATCCGCTCCTGCTTCTGGATGAAATTGACAAAGTCAGCACAGACTATAAAGGTGATACTTTTTCCGCTCTTTTGGAAGTGCTCGACAGCGAGCAGAACAGCAGGTTCAGGGATCATTATCTGGAAGTGCCGCTGGATCTTTCCGAGGTCCTGTTCGTGACCACGGCCAATACACTGCAGACAATCCCGCGCCCACTTTTGGATCGTATGGAGGTGGTGGAAGTCAGCAGCTATACGGAAAATGAAAAGCTGCATATTGCCATGGAACACCTGATTCCAAAACAGCTGGAAAAGCACGGGCTGACGCCGGAGATGCTTTCCTTTAGCAGACAGTCGATCTGGAAGATTGCAAGAAATTATACGAAAGAGGCAGGAGTGCGCCAGCTGGAGAGAGAGATCGGAAATATCTGCCGGAAATCTGCTAGGGAAATCCTGACGGAAGAAAAGAAAAAAATTGCGGTCACAGAAAAAAATATCAAAAAATATCTGGGAAAAGAGAAGTACTCTTATCAGATGGCAAATGCTTCGGATGAGGTGGGAATCGTCCGCGGGCTTGCCTGGACAAGCGTGGGCGGAGATACGCTGCAGATCGAAGTAAATGTCATGCCGGGGAAGGGCGAGATCATGCTGACCGGACAGCTCGGAGACGTGATGAAGGAGTCGGCCCGCACAGGGATCAGCTATATCCGTTCGATCAGCAGCCGCTATGATATTCCGGAGGAATTTTTTGAGAAGCATGATATCCATGTACACATTCCTGAAGGTGCCGTTCCCAAGGACGGACCGTCGGCCGGTATCACGATGGCCACGGCCATGATCTCAGCGATCACAGGACGGAAGGTGCGTGCCGATATCGCCATGACAGGAGAAGTGACGCTCCGGGGACGGGTGCTGCCGATCGGGGGCCTGAAAGAAAAGCTTCTGGCTGCAAAAAATGCCGGGATAAAAACAGTACTGATTCCAAAGAAAAATAAGGTGGATGTGGAAGAATTGTCAGCGGAGATTACAAAAGGGCTGGAAATCCTGACCGTGGAGCATATGGATGAGGTGCTTAAGCAGGCACTGAACGAGTCAGAAGCCCCGGTAACAGGCTGACGCGGCATTCAGGTCCCGGCGCGGCAGGCTGCGGGCAGTTGTCCCGCTGTAAAAATGGACAGTTGTTCCGCTGCAGAATAAACAGACAGGAGATTGGTATGGTAATCAGAAGTGTAAACCTGGAAACGGTATGTGGAATCACAAGCAGGCTGCCGGACAACGACAGGCCGGAGGTGGCATTTGCAGGGAAGTCCAACGTAGGGAAGTCTTCTTTGATCAATGCGTTGATGAACCGGAAGTCTTACGCGCGGATCTCGGCAACGCCGGGAAAGACGCAGACGATTAATTTTTATAATATCAATGATGAGATTTATCTGGTAGACCTTCCAGGATACGGATATGCAAAAGTTTCGGAAAAAGAAAAGGAACAGTGGGGAAAACTGGTCGAGCGGTACCTGCACGGCTCATCCTGGCTGAAAGCGGTCTTTCTGCTGATAGATATCCGGCATGCTCCATCCGAAAATGACCGGATGATGTATGAATGGATCCTGGATCAGGGATTTCAGCCGATCCTTATCCTGACCAAACTAGATAAGCTGAAGCGCAGTCAGGTGCAGAAGCAGATCAAAATCGTAAAAGACGGGCTGCGTCTCGTTCCTGGTACAAAGGTGATTCCATTTTCTTCTGTGACTAAGCAGGGACGGGATGAAATATGGGAAGCGGCAGAGTCTTTTCTATAAGTTTTTGCAGTTGTTCTGGACGGCCGGAGACGGGGGGCGTTCTGCTGTTTTGAACAGTTACAAGGTTTTCAATGAAACAGAGGTGTATAGATTCATGGAAAGTAAACGGCCATACTGGCAGGTGGCGGTGAGTCTGGTATTCAGTCTTGTGGCTACTGCCACATTTGTGTTCATAGGACTGAAAGCAATCGTGTTCTTTATGCCGTTTGTGATCGGGTGGTGTATTTCGGCTATTGCGGCGCCAGTGGTGGACTGGCTGGAAAAGCATTTTAAAATAGTGAAGAAACTGGGGTCTGCTCTGATCGTAGTGCTGGTCATCGGATTGATCGTGCTGGTATTTTATCTTGCGGTCAGCAGGCTTGTGACAGAGATCGGAGATTTGATGCGAAACATTCCGGAATTGTATAGCCAGTTAGAGACTGGTCTTCGAAAGATCGGGAGTTCTATGTCCGGCATTTTTGAAAGACTTCCGGAACAGATTCAGAGCGCATTACAGACAATGATGGAAAATCTGGATCAGTATATGGGAGAACTGATATCCAGTATCGGAGAACCGACGGTGACGGCGGCAGGAAATCTGGCCATGCGTCTGCCCTTTTATCTGGTTTCTGTTCTGGTGGCGGTGATCTCGGCATACTTTTTTACGGTACAGCGGGATGATGTCCTGAACTGGGCAAAAAAAGTGATGCCCCAGGCAATCGTAAAACGGATGACGCTGGTCATGGACAATCTGCGGTATGCGGTAGGCGGGTATTTCAAAGCGCAGTTCAAGATCATGGGAGTCGTGTTTCTGATCCTGCTGGCGGGCCTGGCACTGTTAAAAATCGGATACTTCGCGTTGATCGCGTTCCTGATCGCGTTTCTGGATTTCCTTCCATTTTTCGGAACCGGAACCGCAATGCTCCCCTGGGCGCTGTATAAATTTCTGGTGGGAGATTATAAGACTGCTTTTCTGCTGATCGTGATTTATGCCGTCACACAGCTTGTCAGGCAGATCCTTCAGCCGAAGCTGGTGGCTGACAGCATGGGGATGAATCCTCTGGTGACATTGATCCTGCTGTATATCGGCTATCGTGTCAGCAGTGTGCTGGGGCTGATCCTGGCAGTGCCCGTAGGGATGGTTGTCATCAATATGTGCCAGGCGGGAGCTTTCGACTATATTTTTGACGATATGCGGATATTGGCGGACGGCGTGCTCAGACTGAGAAAAGAGCCGGATCAAAAGGAAGACGGCAAATAAAAAGGACAGAGGTTCATTCCTCTGTTCTTTTCCGCGCTTTGAACAGCCCTGTGGCGGTTGCTTCAATAATGGACAGTTCTTTTTCGTCTAATTTGTCCAGAAGAAGCTCCAGCCGCTTTCTCTCTACGCTTTTTAACCCTTTCTTTTCGGGAAATATGTACTGGTCGATGGGGATGTCAAACATGGTGAGCAGACGCACCAGCAGCCCTAAGCTGGGATACCGCCCTTCAATTTCGATGGCCTGGAGATGCCGTGTGGAAATATCCAGTTTTTCCACCAGTTTCTCCCGGGTGATCTTTCTGGACTCACGGGCTTTTTTGATTTCCAGCCCGATAGGAGTGAAGTCAAAATTATATGCGGCATTGTTTTCTTTCATAGTATTCACCTTCTGTTCTTGTAATTTGCTTTCTATTTTACAAAGATACAAGTTTACATGAAACGAGGTATAATATCTAAGTACAAGAACTATAAAGGTAAATACATGAAAGAAACGTAAGATTTATAGTGAACGCCAAAATGCAAATGACCTGTTGAATCGCAACCGCACAGCTGAAAAGTTTTTGTCGTCCACTATAAATCATTCTAAATAATCATTCCGGTGTAAAGTTTCTACTCAAGCTTTTCAAAAATTCTTTTGGAACGAATTGCAATGATCAGGGAAATAAAGCCTGCAAACAGAATGACAGAAAATTCAAAACCGCTGCAGAGCTCAAACAGGACACCGTACAGCGCGTTGCCGAGCGGCTGTGCGCACATGGATACGGTAAGGATGACCGCAATGACTTTGCCGATTAGCTTCTGCGGAGTCTCTGTCTGTACAAAGGCCATCATCTGTATGGTAAAGATTGTTGAGCACACCATGATGACAAAGCAGCATACGGTCATTATGCTATAGATCAGGAGGTCGGACGAAAGCATCCAAAGCGCCGCGCCCATGGGAAACACCGCCGCGGCAATAGCGAGGATCAGATTTCCGGCCCTTTTGACGGACAGTTTGTCCGCAAAGATGCCTGCGCAGATGCCGCCCGTCAGTCCGCCTGCGGCCAGGGCGCCTTCCGCAAATCCATAGAGCCGATTTCCCGTCTCTGCTTCAAAACGCAGTACTTCTGTTATCATATACGGCATGCCCACCGTGATCATAGCGGATAAAAACAAATTAATCCCGCAGACAGCAAGCAGTACCTTTCCGATCACTGGTTTCTCTTTTTGTATGAAGCGGGCGCTCTCCGTAAAGTCTGTCATTGCCGTTTCCCATACGGAACCTCCGGCAGCCTGCTTCTCAAAAGGAATGTGGATAAAAATCTCCATGACCGCCGAGAGAAAAAAGCATATCATGCAGACCCATAATACGGGCTTTAAACCATATGTACCATACAAAATCCCTCCAAGAACAGGACCAAGCAGAGAGGAGAAGGAGCTGACCGCATTGATGATGGAATTGGCCTCCATAAAATGTTCCTGGCTTACCAGCGCAGGGATACTCGCCTGTACGGAAGGCTGATATGCGCCGGCAATACCATATAGAAGCATTAATGTGACTGTCAGCAGAAGAACCAGGTTCATATGATTCATCAGGACTGAAAATGTCAGGATGACCGCAGCCGTAAAGAAATCCAGTATGACCATGATATTTCTTTTATTGATCCGGTCCGCAATGATTCCGCCGGCGGGAGAGAGCAGGATTGCCGGGATAAAGGCGCAGGCTGTCACGGTTCCATAAAGTGTGGATGAGCCGGTTTGATTTAATAAATACAGCGGCAGGGCAAAACGGATCGTGGCATTTCCAAACAGAGAGATGATCTGACCAATGATGACCAGTAAAAAATCCTTTGAAAATAATTTCTGATGCATTCTTGAAACCTCCTATAAAAAAAATAATAAAAACCGAACAACGGTATGTATACAAATATAACATACCGTTGGTATGTAGTCAAGATGGAAAAAATGAATTAGCATAGAGATGAGAAGAAATAAAAAAACGAACATATGTTCAAAAAGCTATTGCTTTGTATGAAAGAATGTGCTAGTATATTGTATAGATGGTTATGTTGTGCGTTCCAAAATCATGCTTTTTCATGCAGATATGAAACACACGACCTTTTGACGTTTATATCATAAAATATCAGGCAGGAGAAAGGACGATGATATGATACCACGGATCAGAGGCAATGTACAAGTAAAGGACGATGTATGCCACATCCCCAATCCGATTACTTTGAAGAATGACTTTTCAGAGAGTGCGGTCCATGCATTTTCAGAGAGAGCGGCAGAAAGAGGATTTCGGTCAGAGGCGGCAGAAGATGGATTTATCAGCATAGTGAAAAATCTGGTTTTGGATGAGGAAGCGTATACGCTTTCTATTGAGAAAGAAGGGATCCGGATTGAGGCGTCCGGCGAACAGGGTGTTATCTGGGCATTGACTACATTGCTGAAGAAGATCGATCAGGATGGCTGCGCGTGTGCAGAAGAGGCTGCGGATGAGCCTCGTACGGCACATAGAGGACTGCATCTCGATGTGGCAAGGCATTTTTTCGATGCGGGGGAAGTAAAACGTATTATTGAACAGATGTCCCTGGCAAAAATGAACGTGCTGCACTGGCATCTTTCGGATGATCAAGGATGGAGGATTGAGAGCAAGAGGTTTCCGAAGCTTCATGAGACAAGTGTCGATTATTATACTCAGGAGGAAATCAGGGACGTGGTGGCATACGCCGGGGAACGCGGCGTGGAGATCATCCCGGAAATTGATATGCCGGGACATACAAGAGGTATCCTCGCGGCATACCCGCAGTATAGCTGCAGCGGCAAAAAGAGGGGACTGGCAAAAGCAGGAGGAGTCTACCGGAGGATTTTGTGTGCGGGTGCGGATAAGACATATGACTTTCTGGAAGAACTGTTGGATGAGATCTGTCCGCTGTTTCCGTCAGAGCGTTTTCACATCGGTGGGGATGAGGCTCCGAAGGTGGAGTGGAAATCCTGTACGGTATGTGCCGCAAAGATGAAGGAACAGGGCATCACAGACTACGAGGATCTGCAGGGTTATTTTACAGTGCGGGTATCGGAAATCCTCAGGAAATATGGAAAACGTCCGATTCTCTGGAATGACAGCCTGGAAAGCCGGATCCGGCCGGAAGATATGCAGATGCAGTACTGGTCCGTGGCCTATAACAGGTCTTCGGCCGAATACATTGCTCAGGGCGGGCAGTGGATCTATTCGGATATGTTTGAATTGTACCTTGACTATCCCCATGCCATGACTTCCGTGAAAAAGATGTATGAAAATCAGATTGATCTGGGAAGCTGTGCATATAACGCAGACAATGCTCCGCTTGGATATGAGACCTGTGTCTGGACGGAACAGATCACTGCGGATGAGGAACTGGAAAAGCGTATTTTCCCACGGTTATATGTTGTGGCGGAACTGGCCTGGTTCGGTGCGGGAGACTATGAAGAGTTTGAGGCCAGATTAAGGGAAGAAATGAAAGAAATGGAAAAAAGAGGAATTCACGTCACACCTTATGAGGATTGGAACCCCGAAGGGCAGAAGAGGCAGCAGGAGGCTTCCAGGTTCATGGCAGCAATGCATGCAAAGCCTCCGGAGGACGAACAGGAGGAACTGGCAGACACGTCAGAGGCGGGAGAGGATTTTCAGAAGAAGCTTAAGTCACGTTTTTTACTCTAGAAAAGTGTGCGTCAGGACGCACACTTTTTTATTATTCTATAGGAAACTTCTCCGAATTTTCCTATAGAATAAAACTCTCCGGGGGATGCGCACTGCGGCGTACGAGGTAGATGTCGCTATGCGACCGCCGCAGGCGCGAGTTTCGCAAGCGAAACTCTTTGTTCTTATGAATCTCTTTGCAGTTTTTATAATTCCTTTTTATGGTGTAGCACTTCACTGACGGTGGCCTTCAGTTGATCAACCACCACCGGTTTTGCAATGTGAGCATCCATTCCTGATTCCAGAGCCTCAGTTACATCGTCATTAAAGGCATTTGCTGTCATGGCGATGATGGATACCTGCTTTGCCGAAGGATGAGAACTGGCGCGGATTGCCCTTGTCGCATGATATCCATCCATGACAGGCATCTGGATGTCCATAAAAATAATATCGTATGCCCCCGGCTTTGACTGTTCAAATTTTTGTATCGCTTCCTGTCCATTTTCCGCAGAATCGCAGGTTGCCCCCAGTTTGTTCAGAATCTTCATAAGAATCATCCGGTTGATCTCAATATCATCCACCACGAGGATATGCTTACCCTTTAAGTCAGTCTCACCCACCTGCGGAAGAACCTTGGAGCGATTGCCCATAATGCGGAGTACGGCTTCCTTGAAATTACTCATAAAAAACGGCTTGAGCAGAAAATGACTGATACCGATTCCAAGAGCTTCCTCTTTGATCTCTTCCCAGTCATGAGCGGTGAAGATCATGATCGGAATATCGTCCTTATAATGATCCCTTACCTGCCGGGCCGTCTCCATGCCGTCCATCCCGGGCATTTTCCAATCCAACAGAATGAGGTCATAGGGACGTTTATTCTCACGGGCACGGCAAACCATATCCACAGCCATCGGTCCATCTGTGGCAAATTGTGTGATGACGCCGGTTCCGGACATTGTATGGATGATATTTTTACAGATATCTTCCTCGTCATCCACCACGAGCATGCGGGAAATCCCGTTCTTTCGCCAGAAGTTCCAATCCTCGCCATGTGCCTGATCCTGTATGCGCAATTCCAGCTTTAAGGTAAAAGTGCTGCCTTCTCCAAGCTTGCTTTGTACCTGGATGCTGCCGTTCATCAATTCCACCAGGCTCTTGGTAATCGCCATACCAAGCCCTGTGCCCTGGATCTTGTTGATGGCGGAAGAGTTTTCTCTCGAAAAGGGATTGAAGATCTTACTTAAATATTCCTCGGACATCCCCATTCCATTGTCGCTGATCGTAAACTGTATCTGGCTGTAATTTTCATTTACCTGGGGAAGTTCCTCAACCTTCATGATGATTCTTCCGCCGCTCTGGGTATATTTCACGGCATTGGAGAGGATATTAATCAAGATCTGGTTGATCCTCAGCTTATCTCCAAGCAGCTCTTCAAATGTGAGTGCGGCGGTGTAGATCTCAAATGTCTGCTTTTTCGCCTTTGTCTGGGGACGGATGATCGTATTCAGATCGTCAATAACCTCAGCCAGGCTGAACTGAGAAATATTCAGAGTGGTATTGCCGCTCTCAATCTTGTTCATATCCAGTACATCGTTGATCAGCCCCAGCAGATGCTGGCTTGCGGCATGGATTTTCTGGGTATATTCTATCACCTGCGCCGGGTCGTCCGCGTCATCCTTGAGCAGCTCCGTCAATCCCATAATCGCATTCATAGGGGTGCGGATATCATGGCTGACACTGCTTAGGAAAGAACTTTTTGCTTTGTTCGCGACCTTTGCCATATCCAGCGCTTCCACGAGGGCATCCTGAATCTTGCGCTCCCGCGTCCTGTCAGAGATATAGACGATTAGTTTCTTTGCGTTTTGTATTGTCACGCAATATACACTTTCACGAAAGTATTTTCGCTCGCCGGTTCTCGGATTGATTCGTTCCGTTTCCATTTTCATGGATTCGGAGCCAGGCTCCAGTTTCTTCAGGTCATCATAGCTGAAGGGACTTCCGGTCAGATATTTGGCATGGCCGAACTTCCTCAAATCTTTCGCCAGCTCATCCCTGGAAACACCCAGAACACGTTCCACATTGGGGCTGACGTATTCTACGGCATGCGCATCGTTATTCAGCATCATATATACGTCGTCAGTGTTGCTTGACAGATAGGTGGAAAAGATGTCAAACAGCTTTTCCTGATATTCAATTTCCAGATCCTTTTTTTCCCACTCTTTTTTCTCCTGGATCTTCTGGGCTGTGCAGTCAAGGAGAAAACGCTGGTAAAACAGCGTACCGTTCCGTTCCAAAAGCTTGATATTGCCCATGATATGCAGAATCTTCCCGCTGCTGTGCTGTACCCGGTATTCTACGGTGGCATTGTCTCCAACCTTTTTCAGCGCCCTGATCGTATCCAGAAGCTTCGGCCGGTCCTCAGCTACAACAGATCCGGCAATCATGTCAAATCCATTATCCAACAGCTCTTGCTGGGATTGATATCCCATGATCTTCAGGGCTGCCTGATTGATGCTGAGAATCTGTGAGCCGTCCGTGGTATGGCACATGACGCCGCATTCCGTGGTGCTGAAAATCGTTTGCAGCAACTGATCCCTTTTCAGAACCTCCTGCTCGTAGTTACGCTCCCGTGTGATATCAATTCCGAGCCCGACGGTGCCCATGACACTTCCGTCCAGATCGTACAGAGGTGATTTATATGTGGTGAGATGCTTAAGGCCGTCTCGTGTCTCAATATTCTCTTGCGATACGCAGCACTTTCGGCTGAGCATGACTTCGCATTCCGATTCGATACATGCGGGATCATCCTGCTCCACATCCCACACATATGCGTGGCGCCGGCCTTCCACCTGCTCCTTTGTCTTATGTACTGTCTGACAAAAGCTTTCATTGACCTTCTCGTGAATGCCGTCTTTCGTCTTATACCAGACCAGATTCGGGCTGCTGTTGAGCGCAGCATCCAGAAAATGATTGACTTCCCAGAAATCTTTGCCTGCTTTATAATCCTCCTGCCATTTTAGAAGACGAAAATTCATTACTGCTTCTGACATAGGCATTGGCCAGATATCCCGGATTTCCGACAGGGCGTTTTCGCAGGAACAAAGCTGGTTCTGCTCTGCAAGCAGGATCAACTCGGCCTCTTTCCTCTTGGATGAGGCAAGCATATGTACGGTGGAACTTGCGTCCGCCCCCTGTAGGTTGGCAAAGATCACATCCGCCTCTGCGGCGGCGTTTTCCTGGGGAATGCCGCTGTGTGAAAATTCGTAAGAAAAATGTTCAGGCGGAGACATCTTTTTCATGGCTTCAAATATATTGCAGGGATTACCTGTAAAATAGAAATGAATATGACAATGATACATCTGCATTCCTCCTACTTTATTCAACTTTTTATATTTTAGCATTGTTTTCCGAAAAATACAATTCTATATTTCCCAATATCGTGTCATGACCTGTTCTCTACTCTCAATGCCGCCTGTCGCACCCAGCCGCTCGATGCACACAGAAGCACCCGCATTCGCAAATCTTCCGCAATCGGGCAGTGTCATTCCTTGGTTTAGCGCATCGAGAAAACAGGCGGTAAAGGTATCGCCGGCTCCGGTAGTATCCAGACAGCAGGCATGTGGATAGGCCGGAATCCAGTGCCGTTCTCTCCTGTTTTTTATAAAGCATCCTTTGGAGCCAGCTTTTAAAACAACGCATCCAACCCCATATCCGAGAAAAGTATCCGCAATTCGATCCCAATCCGTAAACCCGGTAAAAAGGCGTGCCTCTTCGTAGTTTGGGAAAATATAGTCCAACAGGGGCAGGCTGGTTTTCAAATGTTCCGGAGTCTCCCCGCACTTTGGTTTGGTCATATCCGCGCAGAGAACCAGCCCCTTATCTTTAGCCAGGGAAAATAATTCACTTAAGGCATGGTCATCAAAGGCGGGAAATACAAAAATACTGGCAAAACAAAGATACCGTCCTCCTGACAGGGAAGTATCAGATATATCCGCGGGATATAATTTGCGCAGGCTTCCATTCTGCGAAGTGATGAAATGCCGCTCTCCGGAATCATCGACCAGGACCAGGTTCACACCGGTCTCAAGAGCGGCATCCTGCCGTAGAAAGGACACATCCATGCCTGCGCGCTGGCAATGCTTTCGAATGTAATCTCCGGCATAATCCGCCCCCATTTTGCTGACCAGGCGGACAGAAGCGCCCAGGGAGGAGAGCACGGTGGCTTCGTTGAGCGCATCCCCGCCGGTATGCAGGGCAATATGCCTGGCAGGAACCGAGCCTGTCTCAAATACCTCAGCCGTGACGGGCTGCGCCAGGACATCCAGAATGGAGGCTCCTATAATAATAAAATCTGTGTTGTGTTCCATAAAATCATTCTTTCTTTTCATCTTTACTGTAAAGTATCATCCTATTATACCTTGAAGAAAGGAGTAAAACCAAGGCAGAGCAGGTTCACCCATATTATAATTTGTCACCAATTTTCGTCAGTAATTTGATAACCTGCTTGCGCATCAGCGCAATTCATATCATACCATAAGCAAAAGGCTATTGTAAATCCTGCTTGCGTAATATTAAAAAAGGATGGCCAGTGAACTGTAACCAATACAGAGATAGGGCGGGTATCTATGCCTGTGCCCCTTCACATAATATATATCATGATATATATTAAGAGCATAAGGAGGTACATTGCTATGATGACTGCGAAGTTATTTGAGAATGGCAGGAGCCAGGCGGTTCGATTGCCAAAGGAGTGTCGGTTTTCCGGGAATGAAGTGGCGGTCAGCAAGATGGGGGATATTGTCATTCTGATGCCAAAGGACAACAAGTGGTCCGGATTTCTGAGCAGCTTTGAGCTTTTTTCGGATGATTTTATGTCCAACGGACGGGAACAGCCTGCTGTGCAGGAGCGTGAATTGTTATGAAATATATGCTGGATACGAATATTTGTATTTATACGATCAAACAGAAGCCGGAGGCAGTGATCAAGAATTTTTTGAAGCACGACCCTGATGAGATGGGGATTAATCACTTAAAAACGGCGGAAAATCAATGCTTATCGGTAGCATAAGAGACAATTTACACAAACTTTACTCAATGTTTGATTTTATTTTATGGAAGTACAAAAAATGTTTACACCAATCAAGGATTCTATTTATTCCCCCACTTAGCTTTACAGTCATTGAACAAGGGGGAGTAAGTGGGTGAGTAAGCAAGTAAGAAATGAGAGAGAATCAGATTATCCGGGAATATTTCATCAATGGCAAGTCTATGCCGAAAATTGCCAAAGAACAGGGTATTTCATTAGGCAGGGTGCGACAGATAAAAGAAAAAGGATTGCGTAGGCTGCGCATGGGAAAGGCAAGGCGCGAACTATTGGAAAAGTTTGATATTGCTGAAGCAGGGGCATACCGGGGCGGCCTGAAGTCATACCGGGAGCATGATTTCACGTCCATAGTTGAAAGCATGGTAATAAAGCGGCAGGACGCACAAGCGGAATATGAAAGCCGATTAAGGGAACTTGAAGAAAGCAGGAAAACAAGAATGAGGTGAGAACATGGCAAAACTAACGCCGATCAAGGCAATCCGGGCGAAATGTCTTGAATGTAGTAGCGGACAGTTTAAAGAGGTTCGTTTGTGTCCTGTGAAAAACTGCCCTCTCTACGAGTACAGGAACGGGCACAGACCGAAAGACGAAGAATTGTCCATTGAAAACGGTTCAGAGAAAAAATCGTAAGCTACGAGGGGAGTTTTTAGCAAGGAAGGGCATATAAAAGATATTGCCATATAGG
>VSNK01000489.1 GCA_009774255.1 Faecalicatena sp. | reverse complement strand
CCATGTTTTTCATGGAGCAAAGCATATTATAGTCACTGAGCGCTACAAACGCTTTTTCTCCATAAGCAAATAAGTCCTCATCACTTCCGAAAAGCACCCTGCTGTCTGCTTCAAAGCCTTCCCCTGTTCCATAAACCGGAAACTCCCACCAGCGTTCCATGCCATCAAACCCATGAATTTCCTCTGGAAAATCTTCCCAAATACAAGTGTCTGCCACATGCTCGTACCGGGTAATAGAAAAATCAAAAATACCCACATTCCTCAATTTATCCGACATCACATCCTGAATGCCGTATCCGCAGGAAAAAATGCCAATCGCCAGAAAAAGGACGATACAGACAATGGAAACGCTCATAAAATTCGTGTTCATTTTACTGTTTAGCTGCTGCATCACAAAAAGGTTCAGATTCTTAAAATACAAATTCCTATGTTTTTGAAGCCAGCGGACAAGCAGGCCGGAGCCTGAAAGAAAGAAGATCACTGTCCCGGCAGCGCCCAAAATCAGCGATAAGGTAAACAGCAGATTTACATCCAGTATTCCGTTTTGCAGAATCAATAGATAAGCCGCCACCAAAAGCACAATTGACAATGGGAACAGTTTTTTTGCGGCGGCAGGCCTTATCATGGAATTTTCGTTTTTCCGTCCTCCATGCAGAAGTTCAATTAACTGGCATCTCTCTAATAAGAACAAATCACATACAGCCACTACGGCAAATATAATGCCGAAATAGAGAACGCTTTTTTCTACCGCTTCCAATGAAAATACAAAGGTAAATCTTGTCAAATCTGCCTCAAATATTTTAGCCGTAAAGACAGACATGACCTGTGAGCCAAAGAAACCGGCAGCCAGCCCCACAATCAGGGCCGCAACCGCAAGGAAAAGGATTTCCAGTAAAAGCATCAGGGAAACAACGCTTTTTGGCATGCCCAAAATCAGGTATACGCCAATCTCCTTCTTTCTCCGTTTCATAAAAAAGCTGTTCGCGTATACAATCAGGAATCCCAGTACGCCCGCTACAAAGACAGAGATATAGGACAACATGCCTCGCAGGGATTCCATAGCTTTTCCGGCTGATTCTGTGACAGACATAATCTCCTGTTGGACGTAAACCGAATTAAACATATAAAATATTGCAACCCCTATTACAAGCGTAAAAAAATAGATGGCATAATCATGAAAGCTTTTCCCAAAATTCTTTAAAGCCAGCTTAACCCACATCCAGATCACCTCCCAGCAAGGAAAGAACTTCCATAATCCGGTCAAAAAACGCCTGTCTTGTTTCTTCTCCCCGGAGCAATTCATTGAAAATACGGCCATCCCGCAAAAAAAGGATACGGCGGCAGAAACTGGCGGCAAAAGCGTCATGGGTTACCATAAGGATGGTGGCATGGCTTCTTTCGTTCATTTCCAGCAGACTCTCCAAAAGCATTCTTGCCGACTTTGAGTCCAGAGCTCCTGTGGGTTCATCTGCCAGAATTAAATCAGGGTTTGTTATCAGGGCTCTTGCGGCAGCTACACGCTGCCGCTGGCCGCCGGACATTTGATAGGGATATTTATCCAGCGCTTCTGAAATATTCAGTATCTGTGCCGATTGTCTGACCCGTGTGTCAATCTCTTTTGTATTTGTTTTTAGAACGGTAAGGGCCAGCGCGATATTTTCATATGCGGTGAGTGTATCCAGCAAATTAAAATCCTGAAAAATGAACCCAAGCTTTTCCCGGCGGAATTTCGACAAAGCGGATGCTTTCAGGGAAGTAATGTCTTTTCCGTCAATCAGAATCTGCCCCGCGGTGACGCTGTCAATGGTGGATATGCAGTTAAGCAAGGTGGTCTTTCCGCTGCCTGATGCCCCCATGATACCGATATATTCGCCCTTTTCAACATAAAAGCTGATGCCATCAACCGCTTTTGTAATTGTTCCCCGGTTGCCATAATATTTTTGTAAGTTGTCGACCTGCAATACTTTTTCCATACGTCCCTCCATTACTCCAGAATAAAGTCCATAGAAGCATTGCGGATATTATTTTTGTCCCAGAACGCAATATAATAATGTCCGGAATCCAAAGTATCAAGGTTTTCAACAGTAAACACATAATATCCCGCAGAATTCTTTTTCAGCCCTTCGGAAACAATACAGCTGCCGTAATCCTCTGCCGTACAAATTTGATTTCCTTCCGAATAACCGCAGTTTTCCTTATCATGTACATAATACAGCTTTACACTGCACTCCCCGGCGAACAGGATTGGCGCTGCCTTTGCAG
>VSNK01000488.1 GCA_009774255.1 Faecalicatena sp. | reverse complement strand
GGTGATACAATGTATGTTACATATGCTGACTTATTTCAGTTTTGTATCTTCGTTGTTGCCCTTATCGGGTTGTGTTATACAATCTATAAGGATAAAAAAAGAAATAGCCGCCACTACACCCAATAGTGACGGCTTGCCTATATTAAAGTATAGGTAAAAAAATCACGGAAGGGGTAGAGCCGCTTGTATGGCTTTCCCTCTGTTTATAATATAGCACATCTCTGAAGAGGATTCAAGCCTATTCTTCTTTATCAAATCAAATAGGCATGGCTGTGGTTACAGGTCACACCTTGACCAGGCGTGACCTGTAACTCAGGCCGCATTTTGAATTGCCTGTGGCAATGGGCGGCCTGAATACCAGCTTTTATGTGCATCCTCCCGGCCAATCAGCGTGGTGATTGGTCGGGAGGTGACATGTAACTGGCTGTGGTTACTATTCACGGCCTAACCGGCCGCTCATAGTAACGACATCTGCCATTTAAAATCGCCTTCGGCGATGGGGCAGATGTCATCGCTCCATCACTTTTCTGGCGGCCTAACCGTGCAGCGAGTGCACGGTTAGGCCGCGGACTGTAACGCAACCAGCCCATTGAAAAGTCGTCTGACGGCGGTCCTAAGCGCCTGTAACGCTTGTTTAGGACAGACCGAAACGGAGTGTAGACGGGCTGGTTGCCAACAACCGCTATTTTTTTGGCCGGATGCCTTGCAGCAAAGTGCAAGGCACCGTGAATAGTAACGGCCAGTGAACTGTAACGAATTTCTTTGTTGACAATATCAAAGAGTACTGATATGATGATGAAAGCGTCAAAAGATATTTTGACACTTATGATAAAAGGACATAAAGATTTATGGAGGAATGATATGATTCGTGTGACGAGCTGCGGACATGACTCTCACCACCGCAAACCCTGCGATATCGAGCATGAGCATGGGCTTTCAGAGTATCTGCTTCTGATCGTGAAGACTTCCGCATGGTTTTATATCGACGGGCGGCGTATATGTACAGAACCTAATATGGTCATTCTGTTCGACAGGGATACCTATATCCGCTACGGCTGTGATAAACCGGATTATAATGATGACTGGATTCATTTCTCTATCCCACAGTGCGAAGAAGGGGATTCTCTGTTCGCATCCCTTGGCATTTCCCTGAACCAGCCTCTTTATCCGCCCGATATCCAGCGCCTTTCCTCTTTCATCCGGCTGATGGCCCAAGAATTTCATTGTCCTTCCAGTCAGTCGGCACAGGTACTGCATTGCCTGATGAAGGCTCTGCTGTATGCCCTTGGGGAAGATCTTCTGCGAGCGGATCATCCTGCCTTCCAACACAGGCACTATTCCGCTTTTTTACGGCTCCGTACTTCCCTGTACAATGACCCCGGCGCTGCCTGGACAACAGAGGCGCTGGCTCGTTCACTGAACCTGAGCGTATCTCATTTCCAGCATCTATATAAATATTTTTTTCATACATCTCCACAGATGGATATCATACATGCGCGCCTGGATCTGGCCAAATTCTATCTGTCAAACAGTAATATGAGCATATATGCACTCGCCCTCTTCTGCGGTTATCAGTCTGACGTACATTTCATGCGGCAGTTTAAAAAATTTGTGGGGATGACCCCCACGGAATTTCGAAAACTGCGGTATTTGACACCTCCGGCCTGACATACATTTCCCCTTGCTCCACCGACCGTTGCCGTTCGGCTGGTTGATATCCGGAAGTACCAGGTTCGCGAAATTTTACGGCAGACAGATTTTTATTGGATTTCTTTTTCCAAATTTATCATAGAAACGATTTCTTTTTGAATTGCCTCGACTTCCTCGATCCTAACCAACCCAATATGCTCCCGCATCAATCTATAATCAATATTCGGAAACAATTTTTCCAGATATTCATTTATTTCTGGCGATGCTCCCATTGAAGCTATGACAAGGGAACGTGTATCGAACTGCCCTAATATTTCTTTTAATTCACTTTCGGGAATTACAGATATTTGTTCAAAATCGGCTATTCTTTTAGCTTGTATCGGCGGCTCTAAAATATCGTTTATTGTAATCCCATACAATTTAGAAATTTTTAACAGAACCTCTAAATCAGGAAGCGTAATTCCTGTTTCCCATTTTGAAATTGCCTGTCTGGAGATATACAGTTCTTTTGCCAATTCCTCCTGTGTATAATTATTGCTTTTCCGTAATAATTGTAAATATCTTGAAATGATTCTGGTATTCATAAAAATTCCCTCCTTTTTTCTATTGTAAAATGACTAGATAGAAAAA
>VSNK01000487.1 GCA_009774255.1 Faecalicatena sp. | reverse complement strand
GATGAGGATAGCCGGGAACTGTTAGAAGATTTAGATAATAGTTTTTTAGATGTAGTATTGGATATTTTATTTAATTTTCATGAAAATTAAAAGGCAGGAATGTTTTTAGCCTGTATTAGTTTTTCGGTGTGCGACCGCACCCGCTGGTAGAGCACTCGGCTGTCAACCGAGGGGTTGTTGGTTCGAGCCCAACTCGGGGAGTTGATGAAAACACTTGAATTCTTTGAATTTGCAGTGTTTTTCTTATCTTTAACTCACATATAATTCTATATAAAACCATATATTTCAATGGCAAATTGGTGTAGTAATGGTGTAGGTGTAGTATCAGGGAGAATTACAATGAATGATTTTTGGCGTTCTTGTTGGAAGGGGCTTGTGGCTGCCATTCTTGGAATTGTGATGATGGGTGTGGGAGTTTATCGCGGGGAGTTGGCAGTGGTTTTGGAAAAAGCAATCAATCTGTGTCTGGAGTGTATTGGAATTGGATAGAAGAGAAAAAATAAATGACCGGAAACGGCATCGGACGCAGGCATACTGGGCATTGCTGACGAATAGTTATCTGCCTGGATTTATACAGGGAAAGATTTATAAGGGGAAGCTGAAAGCGCTTTGCGTTCCGGGGCTGAATTGTTATTCTTGTCCCGGGGCTCTCGGCGCGTGCCCGATCGGAGCTATGCAGGCGGTGATTGGAAGCTGGAATTTTAAATTTGCTTTTTACGTGGCGGGATTCCTGATATTGGTTGGTGCGTTGGCCGGAAGGTTTGTCTGCGGCTGGCTTTGTCCGTTTGGACTGATTCAGGATTTGCTTTATAAGGTTCCTTTTCCGAAGAAGATCAGGAGCTTTCGGGGAGACAAAGTACTTCGCAAATTAAAATATCTTATTTTGGCGATATTTGTGATACTGATGCCGATGTTCTTGGTAGATATTGTGGGGCAGGGAATCCCCTATTTCTGCAAGCTGATCTGTCCGGCAGGGACACTGGAGGGTGGGATACCACTGGTACTGCTGAATTCAGCCATGCGCGGAGCACTTGGATGGCTGTATGTATGGAAAAATGTGGTACTGCTTGTTACGGTTCTTCTGTCGATATTGATTTATCGGCCTTTCTGTAAATATATCTGTCCGCTTGGCGCGGTTTATTCCGTATTTAACCCGATTTCCGTATTTCACTGCCGGATTGATCAGGAAAAATGTACGGGCTGCTGCGCCTGCGCATCTGTCTGTAAAATGCAGGTGGATCCGGTTAAGACTCCGAATCATCCGGAATGTATCCGCTGCGGCGCCTGTAAAGAGGTTTGCCCGGTAAAGGCAATGAATTTTGGCTGCAAATAGTAAATTTTTTGTTTATTTTGTCTGTCTGCTTTACAAAATTGAGTAAATGGTCTAAAATTAAAATAGAATATTTGCTGGGAAAGGAGTAAACGGAAGATGCAAGAAAAAAGAAGAGACAGACGTATGAGCCTGTCAGCCAAGCTATTTATCAAAAATATGAACGACGACTCAGTAAAAGCAGACGAAGTGGAAATAGAGGTATTGAATGTATCAAAAACTGGTGTCGGATTTATCTCTCATATTCCGTTGTCTATGGGAGCAGTGTATGAAACGCATCTAAAACTCTGGACGGACGAAGTGATCCATGCTTTTTTGAAAGTGGTCAGACTTGAAGACAACGGGGATGGCCGATACATATGCGGAACGATTTTTATGGGTCTGCCGGAGATGAATGCAAAGCGTATTGAAATATACGAGATGCTGAATCGTATTGATGATAAATAATTTCCACCTGTACGGTTGCAATCCGAAATCTCAGTTTTATGCAATTTATTGCAATAAAACCGAGATTTTGGATTAGCAACCTACTCATTAATGAGCAAAATGCGGCTGCATTAGCAGACGCAAGAGTGCGATAAGCACGAATTTTGCGAATGGATGAGTAGGTTGGAGCATCTTTACATGCTCCAACCGTACAGCTGGAATCATTTCCAATCCTACAGTTGGAATCATTTTGTCCTGAGACATGCAGGCAGTCTGCGGCCTGGAGATTTTTGAATACAAAGAGAGAGGGAAGGGATACAGTTTCTGAGAGATTGTATTCCTTTTTTGATGGAATGGAAGAAGAGAATTTTATGGAATAAGAGGGTTTGAATAGAACAAGAGAATTTTATAGAATAAGAGGGTTTGAATAGAACAAGAGGGTTTGAATAGAACAAGAGGGTTTGAATAGAACAAGAGGACTTGAATAGAATTAAGAGAATGTTTCGTTATTTGAATTTGATGTAAAATATAC
>VSNK01000486.1 GCA_009774255.1 Faecalicatena sp. | reverse complement strand
TTCTAAAATTTGACAAAAAAATACAGGCTTTATGGGGCCTGCAACGATTTTTTGCCTATTTAACTGTTAAACTCCCGGCTGGATGCGTTATAATTTGCGGCCGGTTAGGCCGTGAATTGTAACAATTTTTCTTGCAACCTGTTATCAGATATGGTATATTGAAAATACAAAAGGCAATCGACAACAAGGGATTGACCAAACAATAAGGGATAACATAGAATTACCACTCCATTGCTCGTCAAAGTTTAGGGTGGTTTTTCTATGCCTAACCTGGATAAACAGGAAAAGCACGATGCAAAAAATTTCGCTATTAAGCGCCTAAAGCATTCATGACATACAATCACTACTGAATACACTTGGAAAGGAGTATGAGGATTCATGTGCAAGAGTTTTAATACAGATGGATATTGTGATCCAAAACTTCATTATATGGTCAGCCTTTCCGATCGTCTGGATGAAATAAAATCCATGATAGATGCCGGAAAATATTTTACGATAAACAGAGCGCGGCAGTATGGAAAAACAACGATATTGACTGCTCTTGCGGATTTCCTGGAGAAGGATTATGAAGTGGCCAGTCTGGATTTCCAAACGCTTAGCCATGCGGATTTTCAATCGGAACACAGCTTTGTGACTGCCTTTTCAGGTGAATTATTGGAGAATGTAAAATATATATCCGGAGAGGTAAAGCAAAAATTAACGCACTATTCGACAGGGCAGGTTCAGGAGGCAACGCTGTCCATGCTGTTTAGGACTTTGCTGCAGATGTGCAGGGAGGCGGAAAGAAAGATTGTGCTGATTATAGATGAGGTCGATATGGCTTCGAATAATCAAGTGTTTATGGACTTTCTTTCACAGCTTCGGGCGTATTATCTGAAGCGAAGAAGAACTCCTGTTTTTCAGTCTGTGATCCTGGCAGGGGTATATGATGTGAGAAATATCAGGCGAAAGATCAGGCCAGAGGATGGGCACAGGGAAAACAGTCCTTGGAACATTGCGGCTGATTTTCTTGTGGATATGAGTTTTTCGGAAGAGGATATAGCGGGTATGCTTTGTGAATATGAGTCCGAGCATCACAAAGGGATGGATATCTGCAAGATGGCGGGGCTTTTGTATGATTATACTTCCGGCTATCCATATCTGGTATCTCGGCTCTGCAGGTTTATGGACGAGAGGATACCGGACAATGCATGGACGCCAGAAGGATTTTTATCGGCCGTAAAAATGCTGTTGGAAGACCAGAACCCATTGTTTCAATCGTTGATGAATAAACTGAATGACTTTCCTGAATTAAATCAGGTGATTCTGCGGCTGCTGTTTCAAGGGAAAAGCATCGTATATAATGCAGATGATGCCGCAGTTCAAAATGCACGGATGTTTGGCTTTGTAAAAGTGAAAGACTCGGTTGTCATGCTGGCAAACAGAATATTCGAGATGCGTCTGTATAATAAGTTCCTTCTGGATTTTAAAGAACAAAACAGCGAAATTTATACGGAAGGTATGCGGCAAAAAAATCAGTTCATTGTCGGCGGGCATTTGGATGTGAGAATGGTTCTTGAGAAATTTGTAGATGCTTTTGATTTTTTGTATGGAGATCAAAATGAAACATTTTTAGAAGATACCGGCAGAAAATATTTTATGTTGTTTTTGCGGCCGATCATAAATGGGATCGGAAACTGCTATGTTGAGGCTCAGACAAGGAATCAGGAGCGGATGGATCTTGTTATTGATTATCTTGGAGAACAAAGCATCATCGAAATGAAGATATGGCACGGGAATGCCTATAATGAGCGGGGAGAAGAGCAGATTTCAGACTATCTGGATTATTTCCATCTAAAGAAGGGCTATATGCTCAGTTTTAATTTTAACAAGAAGAAAAAAATTGGTGTTAAGGAAATCGTGCTTGGAGACAAACTGTTGATTGAGGCCGTGGTATAGACTTGCAAAAATTAAGGAGTTGTAGAAAAATAACTGATACAGATTGCGCAGGATATTTCTTCGAGTGTGCAGGTCAAAAAACGCAGGCGTAGTGGGCTACGTCGAGGCTTTTTGACCTGTGCAATCGAAGAAATAGACAAGCTAAGATGTGTCAGTTATTTTCCTACAACTCGTAAATGCCATATTTGAAGAAAACTCTTCCCTGTAATGGCTTGGCTGTTACGGAGAAGAGTTTTTTCTGCTACTCCTTATGGGATTGCGGGAGTATCTGCGTGGGTATTGAGCAGTTTCATATCTATAAACCGCCTTTCTGCGAAAGGCACCGATGAGGTTATGAAACCCGTAGCCGATGGACTTCCGTTTT
>VSNK01000485.1 GCA_009774255.1 Faecalicatena sp. | reverse complement strand
GCGCCACAGCCGCCTTTCAGCTTGTACAAGCAATCCGATACTTTTGTGTCCAAGATTCCTGTTTCGGCACCCGGATCAAGGCTCTTTATTCGTTCAAGTGACAAAGCATAGAACGAAGAATAAACCACATGCTTCTGCAGGCCGTAACGGTGAACAAGTTCTATCACCTTCTTTTCCATCCCTTCGTATGGAAAGACACTGTTTTTTAGTTCTATATTGAGTTTCAATCCTCTTTTCAAATGCTCCTGGAGCTGGTCAAATACTTCCTCCAGTAATGGAATCTGTTGATATGTATGATTCCCGGCATCTATCCGCAGTTTTTTTAATTCTGCCAGTGAATACTGCCTCAATTCTCCGATCCCATCTGTCGTCCGGTCTACTCTTTCATCGTGGCAGACCGCCAAATATCCATCCCTGGTAAGCTGAACATCCAGTTCAATTCCGGTAAGTCCGTCTATCTCCACAGCCTTCTCAAATGCGAGCAGCGTATTTTCAGGATACATCTGGCTGCAGCCCCTATGAGCCCATATTTTCATAGTTCCGGTTCTCCTTTAGAAAGGTTTCCATGATTCCGGCCATCGCGGCAGATTCTCCGCGTGTAAGTTTAAAATCATTTTTACTGCTTCCATTGATCATGGATAGGAAATCACTGATCTCGTATCTCAGGCCGTCTCCAAGAAAACGGTCTGAGAATTTCTCTATTTTTTCTGCATCCTCATAATGGACTTCAAAATAGGTTGTTTTCCACCAGGGCGCCTCGGCCACAATATATCCTTTTGTACCGGAAATCAGGAGTCGGCCTTCTGATTTCACACCCACTCCGCAGGTCGCGGTGGCAATGCCGTTCGGATATTGGAAGGATGCCTTTGTAAAGATATCAATGCCGTCTTTATTATTTATGCTGTGGAACAAAAGCTGCTCATAGTCTTTTCCAAATAGTTTGATGATCGGCAGGATAACATAGCTGCCAAGTTCCGTAAAACTTCCGCCGTATCTTAAGTCCGTAAGTTCCCTGGATCCCGGATTTTCCAGCTTGGTAAAACAGGCTTCTATATTCCGGATACTTCCGATGATTCCGCTGCATGCGATTCCCAGAAGGTTTGCAAATCCAGGGCAATATGCCGTTTTTATTGCTTCAAGCAAAACCAGTTTTTTCTGTTTGGCATAAGAGAATATTTCCTCTGCCTGGGACTTTTCCAATACCATAGGCTTTTCACATAACACATGTTTCTCATGTTCCAATGCGGATTTTATGTATGGGTAGTGTGTCTCATGGGGAGACGCAATGTAAACCGCATCTATGGCTGCGTAGAAATCTTCTACGTTTTTATAGGCGTTAATTTCCCATTTTTCAGCAAACCGAAGTGCACTTTCCGCATGCGGATTATAGACACCCTGTGTGCTGACGCCGCTTACCAGCTTGGCTTCCGGTATGAACCGGTCCGCAATCCTTCCGGTACCGATAATCCCGATCCGTTGGATCCGTTTGCTCTGCGCACGCAGCATTGTACTGGAAATATTTTTCGTCCTCTCCAGGTAAATGACTTTGCAGTAATCTCTGAGGTAGTCAAACTGGCCGACCCAATCAGAGCCCACGGTAAAGATATCTATTTTATATTTCTGGATGTCGCGGAACTTCTGACCGGCGGCTTCCTCGATAATGATCTCATCCGCAAAACCGGTTTTTTTTACATTTTCAATTCTCGTAATCAAAGAATCGATTACATTTAGCTTTCCCCTTTTCCGGTCATATTCCTCTGTGGTAACCCCGACAATCAGGTAATCACCGAGTTGTTTTGCTCTCCTCAGGAGCCGGTAATGCCCTTCGTGGAACAAGTCGAATGTGCCGTATGTAATAACCCTCGTCACATAGATATCCTCCCAAGTTTGTTTTATCGCTATGAGCATTTCTTCCGCTCATTGATTTTTTATACGTGATATCGTACATATTAATGATTTTTTATACGTGATATCGTACATACTAATGATTTTTTATAAGTAATGTCGTACATATCATTCAGTTTTTATACGTGATGTCGTACAAAAGAATGTACGTTTTCTCCGCAGGTCCCATCATGATTTGCCGCGATTTTGCCAAATGCCTGAATCTGTTTTTTCTGATCAAACGCATTGCCGGTGATATTTCCATCCAGAAAATCGTTCAGCGTGTTGAACGCGTTCTCCTCGCATGCGTACTGCAGCCATTCGGAGTTTTCACAAAATCCCGGCTCATGTTCTTTCAGTTCACGCAGTTCGAATTCAACAGTAATTTCCCGATATTCCGCTGTCTCCATATTAATGTGGTAGAGCTTCCTGTCGAAAAT
>VSNK01000484.1 GCA_009774255.1 Faecalicatena sp. | reverse complement strand
ATCCTTGCATAACATCTGACGTCTTATGTTATTGTGGATTTATCTTAACATTTCGCAAGTCTTTCTTCAATACATCCGATGTATTTATTTCCAATTCTATTTTTTTCACAATAAAAGAAATGGTTTTCCAGAGAAGGAATCCATTTCTTTTGTGCATTATGTCCACCTGGATCTGCCGGACGTCTGCAAGACTCTGTATTTGTCTGATGTTTCGGCTCATGATAGCAAAGTGGACGTTTCTCTATTGTATGATACAGCCATGGCTCTGCCGCGCGGCAGCGTCATTTTTCTCCCTGGTTCCGCTCTTCCATGATCCGCAGGATCGTCTGACGATTGTAGGTCAGATGCATCATCATGGCACATCTGGCCCCTACGGAATCTCGCTTGAGAATCGCATTTGTGACTGCCCGGTGAGTCTCCAGCGTTTCCTCCTTCAGCAGGCGGTGGGTGAGGTTCGCGAAGGTAAACACCGCCGTGTTGATGACCGGGACAAGAGTCTCCACAACCTGATTTTTGCTGCACCGCGCAATGCAGGTGTGAAACTCGATATCCTTGTTGATATGGTTGCTTCCGCTCACATACAGCCGCTCCGTCTCATCGCACAGGCGCTTCAGCTTTTTCAGATCCTCTTCCGTGGCATTTCTGCAGGCCAGAGCAGCGATCTCCGGCTCGATCATCAGACGCACATCAAACAGATCCAGGGCAAGCTTATACTTGTCCTCGATTTTTCCGAGACCCAGCGGATCCTCGTCCAGGGAACTGGTATTGATCACATAGGTCCCCGATCCTCTGCGCACCTCTAGGATTCCACGTGATACCAGACCTTTTACCGCCTCACGGATCGTACTCCGCCCGACGCCGAATTTTTCTGCCAGTTCAAATTCATTTGGTATCTTCTGCCCGGGCTCCACCGGCTCCTGGAGGATATACCGCATCAGCTCATCCTCGATCCTGGCCCCAAGAGGCTTTTTCGCCATTTTATCAAAATTGTACATATTATGCTCCTGATGTATGATCTTTTTTTCATTTCTGCCAACAGACATGTTACAGTTCACTGGCCAGCCAGCGAACTGTAACGAATCCGGCCTATTTAAAGTTGCCTTATGGCAAGAGGCCGGATTCCAGCCCCAGTACATATTGGCCTGTGACCGTGCAGCGTGGTGCACGGCCCAGGTGTGAACAGTAACACAGACATTGCTACGTGTCATACCTTGATCAGACGTAAAATGTAACCAGTCATTGACAACTCCCTTAGTATGCTGCGATTCACTGCCTGACCGGTCATGAATTGCAACTATAGTATACTATATAAATCGCGGCGGATTCAAGGCTCTGCGGCGGATTTTATAAAAAGATAGAAGAAAAGAAAGGATTTCACAGCCACTTTTCGTAGAAAAGTGAGCTAAAATACCTTTTGACGCTTTCATCATGATATAATAAAGAGGAATAATCATTTATACTGCGCGTCAGATTTCATCGGCCGTGAGTATAATTTGATAGAGGAATAAAGGAGAGATTTGATTGAAGGAATTAAAGGAACTGTCGGAAATGTCTTTAGAAGAATTATGGGAACTGTTTCCTATATCCCTTGTTGCACATAATGATAAATGGAAGAAATATTATGATGAAATGGAAGATTTTCTGAAAAGCATATTGTCCGGATGTCCGGCTGAGAGAATCAGTCATATTGGGAGTACTGCGGTAGCCGGCATATGGGCAAAGGATATTGTTGATATTCTGATAGAAGTATCGGCGGATTCTAATATCGAGGATGCCGTCAAGGTGATTGAAAAGAACGGATTTATCCGGATGTCTGCAGAAACAGGCAGAGTATCGTTTAACCATGGATATACGAAAGAGGGATTTGCAGAAAAAGTTTTTCATGTACACCTTCGCTATGTTGGGGATAATGATGAATTATATTTTAGAGATTATTTGAATGAACATACGCAGATAGCCAGGGAATATGAAACGTTAAAATTGAAATTGTGGAAATTATTTGAACATAATAGGGACGAGTATACCAACGCAAAGACAGAGTTTGTCAGGAAATGGACACACGAAGCGAAGATAATCTACGCTGGGAGATACAGTGTGAAATAAGGAGAGATTAAAATGAAGAGAGTGTCGGAATTAAGGAGTTGTAGAAAGCAGAAATGGGATTTGTTGAAAAAGACAGGTGCATATGTTACTATTAAAATGGGAATATTTATTATACTACAGAATGAGATAAGGAGTTGTAGGAAAATAACTGACACATCTTAACTTGTCTATTGCTCCGGCTGCACAGGTCAAAAAGCCTCGACGTAGCCGTAAGGAATCCACCATGCTACGCATGGTA
>VSNK01000483.1 GCA_009774255.1 Faecalicatena sp. | reverse complement strand
TTAAAGCAATTTGCAAATTTGAAATGTAGATTGATGCCATATCTATATCGAACGGCTGTCGAAGCCCATGAAACAGGAACTCCAGTTATGCGTCCTATGTTTATGGAATTTACAGATGATCGTACCTGTGAAGTACTGGATAAGCAGTATATGTTGGGAAACAGCCTGCTTGTGGCACCAGTTTTCAAAGCCAGCAAGGAGGTGGAATATTACCTGCCAAAAGGAAAATGGGTTCATCTGTTAGATGGGAGAACATTAAATGGGCAAAGATGGATAAAAGAGACTTATGATTATTTCTCTCTGCCTCTTTTGGTTCGCCCGGATTCTGTATTAGTTGTAGGGACTAACGACGTTGATACAGTTTATGATTATGCGGATCAGATCACAATATATATATCAAGTCTTACAGATGGCATATCATTCCATGAATATCTGGTGGATATACATGGAAACAGGTGTGCAGAAATACAAGTGGAGCGGAAGAGTGAGGAAATACTGATTCATACAGAAAATCTGGAAGGAAAACATTGGAAATATCTGTTATTGGATGAATCTCAGAAATCATTTAAAGTATTAATATCATAGGGACGGAGGAGAAAATGATGGATTGGAATGGATATTCAAAGACAGCACGGCTTGCAGCGGCAGAAAGTGCGGTCTTGCTCCGTAATGAAAGTAATGCATTACCTATTCTTGCAGGTGAAAAGGTGGCAGTTTTCGGAAGAATACAGTTTAATTACTATCGTAGCGGAACAGGATCTGGCGGGATGGTAAATGTTCCCTATGAAACCAATATATTGGATGCGCTGAAAGAATCAGAATTATGCAGAATTGATCAAACAGTTGAGAACATTTATAGAAAATGGTTAACAGAGCATCCATTTGATAAGACTTTTATAGAAAAAGATTTTTGGTATATCGAACCATGGGCACAGGAAGAAATGCCGGTAACAGAAAGCATGGTAGCTGAAGCGGCAGGAAGAAATCAGTCAGCAATTATTATCATAGGAAGAACTGCGGGAGAGGAAAGAGATAGTCTGCCGGAAAAGGGAAGCTGGTATCTAAGTGAAATAGAGGAAGATCTCATAAGAAAAGTAACGGAGTATTTTTCTAAAACAATAGTTATATTAAATACTGCAAATATTATAGACGTGAGCTGGGTAGAAACATATCAGCCTTCATCGGTACTATATGTATGGCAAGGTGGCATGGAAGGAGGAAATGCAGCAGCAGATATTTTACTTGGACGCGTAAATCCCTGTGGAAAGCTGAGTGATTCCATAGCTATTTCCCTGTCAGATTATCCATCGGATTCCAACTTTGGCGATAGAAATGAAAATGTATATCAAGAAGATATCTACGTTGGCTATCGATATTTTGAAACATTTTCTCCAAATAAGATTTTATATCCTTTTGGATTCGGATTATCTTATACAAAATTTGAATGGCAGATTACAGATTCCCAGATATCTGATATAAATAATGATATGAGCATAGAGGTTTGTATAAAAAATGTCGGAAATACAGAGGGAAAAGAGGTGTTACAAGTATATATAGAGAAGCCGCAGGGGAAATTAGGAAAGCCTAAAAAGGAATTAGCAGGATTTGTAAAGACAAGGATTTTACAGCCTGGTGAGTATCAAACAATCCAATTCCTTATTTCCAGAGAACAGATGAGTTCTTATGACGACAGTGGGAAATCTGGATATAAATCAGCATGGGTGATGGAAAAGGGAACGTATACTTTTTATGTGGGGAACAGCAGCCGAAATGTTGAAAAGGCTGGAGATATCATATTTCCTGAAACAGAAGTCATAAAACAATTAGAGGAAGCTCTTGCGCCTGTTGAAAGCTTTAAAAGAATAAAACCGATTTTAAATGAACATGGATATTCATGCGGTTACGAAAGTGTTCCTAAACGGACGGTGAATTTGCGAGCAAGGATTCGGGAGAATCAGCCAACTACAGAAAAATTTCTTGGGGACAAAGGTTGGAAGTTAGAGGATGTAAAAAGGTCGAAAGTGACAATGGAAAATTTTCTTTCACAGATACCGGATGAGGATCTAGCCTGCTTAGTACGGGGGGAAGGGATGAGATCGCCCAAGGTAACATCAGGAACAGCGGCAGCGTTTGGAGGGGTAACGGATACATTAAAAGGTTATGGGATTCCTGTTGGCTGTTGTGCGGACGGTCCATCGGGAATTCGGCGGGACGACGGCCATCAGGCATTCAGTATACCGATTGGAACAGCATTGGCATGTACGTTCAATATTCCGCTGGTAGAGGAATTATTTATTTGGATGGGGAAAGAGTTGGCGGAAAATAAAATAGAGTTTCTTTTGGG
>VSNK01000482.1 GCA_009774255.1 Faecalicatena sp. | reverse complement strand
CGTGTCAGCTGTGCGTCTCTTAACCGACGGCGTAGCGGGCTACGTCTAGGTTAAGAGACGTGCAGATGGCGCGGATAGCGAGTGCTTATTACTCAAGAATTAATGCAAAGCTGTACTAGCTGCAAAAACTCAACAAAAAACAGGAGACATCTGCATAGGATGCCCCCTGAAAAAGTACCGATCTCCACGACTTCCTCCGGCGGCATTATCCGCATCAGGTTCAAGGGTCGAAGGTCTACCTTCCTCTCAGCCTGTCACACAAGCTCCCCTGTTTATTTTGTTATAGGAATTATATCATTCCATTTATTGCTTTGCAAGTGACTGTCTTAAGAAAAATAAATTTTATGTGAATCCTATCAGCCTATCTTAAGTGGCAGCTTCATGAAATAAGCATACCTAAAAGAAGGGCCAGAAGCCCTTCTTTTCACCATAATATTTTCAATTCAATTCTCTTCAAATTCTCATTTGATTCCACAAAAGTACTACTGTCCGCAACATTGTTAACTTGTTTACTAGTTACAGATAAACCTCCTTCCCATTTTTTTATGTTTTCCCTCCTTTTCTCTATAATCTCACAATGCAATATAAAACTCTCCTGTCTCCTAAAAACAAAAAAACTTCACAAAAAAGCGAAGTTACTTCTGTTCCAAACTACATCCAGCATAAGCTGTCTGCCAAAATTAAAATATTGCATCTATCTAAAGTATAACATGCAAAGCCTCTGATCCGTATGGATTCCTCGTACCATACCGGACTATTCTGTACCACTTTGACTCCATAAAGAGAAGGCTGGATACATTTTGCATAAATATATCCTTTCTTCTCTTAAATTCTCTTTTCATCACCCGTTTATTTCCTGCTTATAAAATATTCTGCAGCTTATTCTATACATTATGTAAATCCAGATCGCCGCAATCAAGGGAGACGCACATAAAATTGTAAAAATAAGCTGGTCCGTGATTTTCACACCAAGCATCATTAATATTTCATACACCATAAAACATATTCCCAAAGGAACAGCAAATGAAATCAGTAAAAGCATACGCCCCTTTTCCGCACCATACTTAAAGACCAATGGAATAGACATACTTCCGAAAATAACCGAGACGATGAGTCCGACAAATCCCATAAAAAGCATTGTTACTATCCCTTCCATACTTAACGCCATCTTATGCATAGCCACTCCCCCTGCCACACCAAAAACGGTTCCTACGCAAATACCGGCAATACAGAAAATAATAAGAACAATAAATTTGGCCTTAACTATATCTTTTTTACATATTGGCATGACCAAAGCATATTTAAACCATTTACAATGATCATCAAACGTAAACGTTGTTACAATCATCATGCTGCATAACACTCCCGATGAAATAATATAGCTTTCCACCCCCGAAGCCATAATCAAACCAATAGCAAACACCAGTAAGATTAACAGCATCGACTTTGCATTATGACCAATATTATATAAATCTTTTAAAATGAGACTCTTCATTTGGCTGCTCCCCCTTTACATACATCAAAAGCATATCTTCTATCGATATTGTATCTACCATAGCATTTTTATATTTTCTTTTTACCTTTTCCCTATCCCCAACAAGTATGTTCCATCTGGTCCCATCCTTCCGGCACGCTAAGATATCTGCTTTATCTACTTTCTCAAACAAGCCTGACTCACATCGAATTACCCCGTAATCATTGTACAGGTCACTTTTCCTCTTAGAGAAGATAATCCTCCCACGATGAATGAATGTAATATAATCTGCCACTTTTTCCAGATCTGTAGTAATATGCGACGACATCAAGATGGAACGCCCCTCTTCTCTGACAAATCCTGCAAATATCTCAAGAATATCATCCCGCATAACCGGGTCAAGTCCGCTCGTTGCCTCATCCAGAATTAACAACTTCGGCCGATGCGACAATGCAACAGCAATACTCAATTTCATTTTCATCCCTTTGGACAAGGTTTTAATTTCTTTTACCTGTGGAATACTGAAACGTTCCAGAAGATTCTGATATGTAGAGTTATCCCACTGCTTATATGCTGCAGCACAAATTTTTCCAACTTTTTCTGGTGTCAGTGTCTCGTAAAAATTAATCCCATCAAATACAACGCCTATATTTTCTTTGATCTGTATTGCCGAATCAAATTCCTTCCCCCAGAATCTTACTGTTCCCTTATCTTTTTTTATAAGACCCAGAATGGCGTTGATTGTTGTGCTTTTTCCGGCTCCGTTTTCTCCGATTAATCCCATAATGGAACCTTTAGGAATTGAAAAGGAAACCTGATCCAGTTTAAAATCCCCATATTTCTTTGTCAAATCCTTAATCTGCAATATTTC
>VSNK01000481.1 GCA_009774255.1 Faecalicatena sp. | reverse complement strand
AGCGGCAGGTTGTAACCTACCGCCGTAAAACCAATGATATTTCTGCTTTCCAGGTATTTATTTCTGGCAGAAAGGGGGACAGACTCATCGGAAGTGGAATAGACAGCAACCGTAAATCCGTTTTCCTCACTTAAGAAAATTTTATTTACATACCTGCACCGCATCCAATTCCTCCCTCCAGCTTTCTACGGCTCTGAGTTCAAAAGGCTTTTCCTCACTGTCATACCAGTAAACTTCCATGCCCTTAGAGAATGCTTCCTTGATTTCTTCCGCCATGCCGGAGCTGACACGCCTGCCGCAGATGATTAAGGCATCGCACAAGTCCATCAGCTCCATTCCGATCCGAAGTGCGGTTTCCCGTTCCTCCGGAATCGAATCATCTAACATCAGGGGCAGATATGCGTGGGAAGCAAATGTCCTGCAATGATAGAGGACTTGCATCCTTTCCATATAGAACCTTGCCATGTCCATGTTATGGCTGATGCCCTTCGCATCAGGGGCAGAAAGCGGAGAGCAGATATATGCCTTTTTTCCGCTTAACATCATGCCGCCTCCTTCTTTACCCGGAATGTCCTGCTTTCCGTGGTCTTTGTATATTCCTCAAAAATATCCGGATGCTGGATCTTCAGTTTCTCCATCGCGTCCTTCCCAACCTGGGTACGCCTAGTGGGATTATAAGTAATCCGGTAGCGGCTGATCCCGTCGGATAAGACTGCTTTGCAGGAAGCGCCTAGCTGTTCTACAAACGGCACACTAAGCTCCCTCTGCATTGCTTCGATTTCTTTTTTCCGTTTTTCCAGTTGGGATTTTTCTTCTGATAAGGTAAGATACTTTTCAAGATCAACAGAATGATGCATTGGAATCTCAATCTCAGGAAGCTCCTTATCGGCATACCCACCGTATTTCCGGATGCTTGCAAGGATTAGGTCAGGTTTGCCGTTGTATGGCGGCTCTGCCTGTTTTTCCACATATTCCTTCCAGAAATATTCTTCCTGCGCAATAATCTCTTCCTCCTCCATCATATCCCGTTCAATCGGACGGATGACAAATTCATTCTCATTGTTTCCATAGAGGCAGGCAATATAGGCTTTGTCCATGTTCATCACAGACAGATAATGCCTTACCTGAAGGATATAGTTATCGGGAATCCCTCCGTCCTCCCACTTGGTCCTGGCATTGTAATTGCAGGTCTTGCACTCTAAAATGCCATAAGAACCATCTGGAAAAATGATAAAGAAATCCACATCTGCCAGCATAAATGGATACAGCGGATGCCGGAACATCTTCCGTACCGGAAATACAGTAAGCCCGGTCTTCTTTGCGAAAATCTCCGCCACCAAATCCTCCAGCCGGTGTCCGACTTCCTTTGCCACCCAGTTGCTTTCTTCCTCTTCGATTAGCGGTTCAATTCCGAGCTTGTCATTATAAAGGTCGCGGATGGTTGCAAAGGGTGAAATCCCCATAATGGCAGCGACATCGCTTCCCCCAATCCCAAGTTTCCGGTAAGACAGCCAGTCTTCACGGGAGAGGGCATCCGTATCAACAATAACCTCTGGTCCATAATTCATGTTCAAACTTGTTTCGCTCATCTTAATCCTCCTTGTAATAAAATCATGTTTTTAATTGTGTTTCTCAACTTACCCTGTGCAGCGTCTATCAAGAACCACTGCTTATTTATCAGCTAACTGCTTAAGGAATCTGCTATGAAAGCCTGCACTACCACTTAATCGCACCGCTGACATCATATTCTTTCCAGTTCAGCGCCAGTGCGCGGGTAACCTGTTCCTCCAGGCTGATGATCCCATGCCCCTGCATCCCTTCACAGGCTGCAAAAAAGCAAGCCTCGTTGATTGCAAAGTAAAGGTCATGGGCTGTACATGGATCTGTCCCGTTTTGGCTCTCAAACATTTCCACCACTTCATTAATTAGTTTCTTACGGATTCCGATACGCTTCATTACAAGCTTCAGGCAGTTTAATGGATTCCGGATCTCAACATCCATGAGCTTCGTCATATCCACAACCGCATCCTGATATCTGGAACAAAGCATACGGAGGTTGTTCATAAACTGTACCAGATCCGCACCTCCTGTATGGGCCAGCTTGATCGGGCTACCAAGGCTGATGGTCCGGTTCCCGCTGTCACATAACAGCATTGGGTACAGGTTCGCACCGCTGGCCGCCACATCTGACGTGGTAAGCCTTACTGCAGGCGCAATCACTTTGTCGGCCATGCCATGGTCAGCAAGAGCAGTCCGGTACGTATCCAGAAGTTCCTGGTTTCCTCCAAGCTCCCACATCGCCGATACGATAGAATGGTCATATGCACCGGAGCCTTCCATATAACTGCTTCCTTTGAA
>VSNK01000480.1 GCA_009774255.1 Faecalicatena sp. | reverse complement strand
TATGACTGCGCATTTAGCGATGATTTTGAAAATATGAAAGAAACAGCGCTTTTGGCCGACGCA
This sequence comes from Faecalicatena sp., assembly GCA_009774255.1. GTDB lineage: Bacteria > Bacillota > Clostridia > Lachnospirales > Lachnospiraceae > Schaedlerella. The sequence continues at coordinate 2,310 of VSNK01000480.1, read as the reverse complement.
GACTTGATTCTCCTTGACCTGAATCTGCCCTTCGGGGACGGCTATCAGCTTTGCCGTGAGATACGCATGGCATCTGATGTCCCGGTTATCGTAGTGACAAGCCAGAACAGCGATATGGATGAATTGATGTGCATGCGCCTGGGAGCGGATGATTTTGTGGCAAAGCCGTATAACGCCCAGATCCTTCTGGCGAGGATTGAAGCCGTATTGCGCCGTAAAAACCAAAGCGGCAGAGACACCCGGTTAAAGTATAAGGGATTATGCTATGACACGGAACGGGGGATCGCCGCTTTTGAAACACGCGAAACAGAACTTACGAAAAATGAAGGAAAAATTTTGTCTCTCTTAATCCGGCAGGAAGGAAAAATCATTTCCCGCAGTGAGTTGATGGATGCCCTTTGGCAGTCCGATTTGTTTGTGGATGATAATACGCTTACCGTCAATGTGAACCGCCTGCGGAAAAAGCTCTCCGGGATTGGTCTGGAGGATTTTATCAAAACAAAACACGGGCAAGGGTATTCTTTATGAAAATAACAGATTTTTTTAAAACCAAATGGATATTTTTTTTGCTGCAGACGGCGCTGCTGGCGTTTCTCTTATTTGTGCTCAGTTTTTTTGATGTGGCTCTTTCCATAAAGCTTCTGACGGCAGGATGCTTTCTTCTTCTTCTTTTTTTCAGTATACTGATTGAATATTTCAGGAAGGACAGATACTACCGTAAGCTATATGGCCTGCTGGACGGGCTGGAGCAAAAACGGTTTCTGGTTTCTTTTATGGAGGAAGCGGATTTTGTGGAGGGCAGGATTCTATATGACATTTTGAAGCAATGTACAAAATCCATGAATGACGAGGTGGCCGCATACAAAGCGGCGAATCAGGACTACCGGGATTATGTGGAAACATGGATTCATGAAGTGAAGCTGCCGATTTCCTGTCTGAATATGGTTTGCCAGAACCATCCCGGGGCGCTTGCCGAAAGCATTCTTGAGGAAACACAGAAGATTGATTCCTATGTGGAACAGGCGCTTTATTATGAAAGGAGCACCAATTTTGAGAAGGATTACATCATTCATGGCGTTTCCCTTGCAAAAATCGTGACTTCGGCCGTCAAAAAAAGATCCAGGCAGCTGATTGCGGCAGGATGCGTCCCGGAGTTTCATCTTCCCGACTGCATAGTATATACGGATGCCAAATGGATTGATTTTATTTTAGGGCAGCTTTTGGCCAACAGTCTGAAATACCGCAGGGAGCCTTTTCATATTTCCTTTTCGGCAGAGTGCAGAGAAAACAGCATTATCCTTAAGATGGAGGATAATGGAATCGGGATACCGAAACAGGACATACCCCGCATATTTGAAAAGAATTTTACAGGGGAAAATGGAAGGAAATATGGAAAATCTACCGGAATCGGGCTGTATCTGTGCAAGAACCTTTGTGAAAAAATGAATCTGACCATTGCGGCCCAGTCAGAGGAAGGGAAGGGGACAGCCTTTTTTATCACGTTTCCAACCATCCAAAAAGACGGCTAAGAAGGTGTGTACACGAAGCAAATGTGACAGAATTGTTCGTTTTCCGTAAGGAAATCCGATGGAGTTATTGCGTTTGTTCTTTTATACTTTATGCTACAGACAACAAAAAATAAGAAAAAGGAGCAAACGAAAATGAAAATCAAAAAAAAGACTTTACTATTGGCACTGGCGGCTGTTACGGTTGCGGCATTTGTGTTATTTCAATTTTATGCGGCATACGCGCTACCTAAAATGGATGAAGAATCCATGACACTTTCAAAAGAGATTGAGGCTTCCGGGAAACCTTCCGGCATTCTGGCCGACTTTCAGTCATGTAAGGATGGGATGATACCTGTTGTGGATAAGGCGGAAGGAGGTATTGCAATATCTGCAAAGGCAGCGCCAATCCTGTTCGCCGGGGAGTGCAGTGTAAAACTGTATTATGTACATGATAAGGAAAACTGCGGTTATTTGGAAAGAAATCAAATTTGTACGGCAGAGGATTATGGCAGCTGCATTGTTTCCGAAGGACTGAAAAAGAATTCTGCAGGATATTATGTGTTTACTATTGAAAACCTTGATACTCTGGATTCCGGACATTATTATATCGCGTTCTGGGACAAAAATAATATCCGCAATGCTTCTATGGATTTTATTCTGGAGTAATGGAGGGACGTATGGAAAAAGTATTACAGGTCAACAACTTACAAAAATATTATGGCAATCGGGGAACAATTACAAAAGCGGTTGATGGCATCAGCTTTTATGTTGAAAAGGGCGAATATATCGGTATCATGGGGGC
>VSNK01000048.1 GCA_009774255.1 Faecalicatena sp. | reverse complement strand
CCGTTCTGTACAAGCTCTTGCATAGTCTGCTTCAGATGCCATGCCCCTTTGGGATCGAGTCCGACAAAAGGTTCATCCCTTAGAACGTGCGCCCGGCGGGCGCACAAAAAATGGGGAAAAAACATAGTTTTTTCCCCATTTTTTGATAGTAATTTCTGGAAGGCTCGAATTATGCCAACTGTTTTGCCCATTTGGCAAAAGTATGATTATCCACACCCAGCTGTCTGGCGGCCTCTCTGCCGGACAACTGGCCTTGTGCCCAGAGATCCCAGATCAGATCAAAATTCTGTGGAACCTGAATTGGTCTTCTGCCTAATGATACTCCCCTTGCTTTTGCCGCAGAGATTCCTTCCACGACACGCTGCCGCATCATCTCACGCTCTGTTTCTGCCACATATGAAAGTGCGACCAGCATGATTTCCGCGACAAGACGATCCAGAAGGCTGCGGTCTACACCTGTATTCAGAAGTTTCATATCCAATACGACAATGCCACACTTCTTATCCAGAGTGATGTACCTCCATTGTTCGATGATCTCATTGAAGTCTCTGCCTAGGCGGTCAATGCTTTTAATAATAAGAGTATCGCGTTCCCCGATTTTTTTCATAAGAGCTTTATAGCCCGGACGGTCGAAATCTTTTCCGGACTGCTTGTCTGAAAAAATATTTTCCTTTGGCACACCGTATTTTTTCATGGCTATGCGCTGCCTGTCATCGTTCTGCTCTTTTGTCGAAACCCTGATGTAACCATACACTGTTCCCGTCATAACGGTTTCCTCCTTTGTAACCCATTAGTTTATATTTTACAATTATAGAGGAAACTGTGGTTCCAATAGATAGATAATAAAATTCTATATGAAAAATTCCATTGCTTTGTCCACTCTTATTCTTCTTATTATTTACTTTGGCCTTGCATTCTTTCTGATACGGACAGGAGGCACAGCAATTGAAGTTTGACCAGAAGCTAAAAGAAGAGGTGGACAAAGCTGTGGGGGAAGCTGTAGACAAAGCTGTAGAGAAAGCTACGAAAAAAGCCGTAACGGACCGGATTTCCCTGACTCAGAAAAATGCGCCAGAAACAAATCGCTTTCCCGCGTCGCCGATGATCTGGAGACTGATACTGAGGAAATACGTTCTCTCTATGAAGATATTTCTAAGAACCCTGAAAAAACAGTGGAAGAAATCTATCAGATTGTTTCCGGGAAAGCTCGATAATAGTATTGGATATACAACGCCCCAGGAATCGTAATAAAAATCAACAGACTTTTTTCTAAGGCAGGGCGCCGCTGGCCCGGCATCGTTTCCAATATAACAATCCCCGGAGAACCGATAAAGCCTAAAGAACCAGAAAATCATGACAAACCGTCAACCCCTGCCGAAGATAATAAACTTCCGGAGGACCATGTTCTTAAAAAATATACTCTGATTATATACAACTTCTTTTTTGCGTATAGATGTCTGCCACTTTAAAGCCAGTCCCTCCTTTTCAATTATGTAAGGCGTGTACAAAATTCCCCTATCACATTTATAAATAAATGAATTTACAAAATCTGACAATCCGGTTATAATCTTATATGTACATGCTATTAATATCTTTAGCTAATGCATATCTGTCCAAACAATCATTACATATCTTTTCGTATAAAGATTGTTCAGGCGTACTTACATAGAAAGGAGGAAGTGCACAATAAAGATTGCATGATTGAAAATGATAGCCGGTAAGCAATTTTGAAAGAGAGGAACATAATGGGAAAGTATAAGCAAGCTATAAAAAAAATGATAACCTTTATGCTGTTATCAGCGTTAGTCATTACATTTTCCAATCCTGTTTACAGTTATGCGGACGAGAATGGCACGATGTCAGGGGCTGAAACGACTGACAGCACAGGAGGGACAACTGGCAATGGAAATATAGCGACTGGCAGTAACGACTCCCCCCCACACACAGATTTAAGTCCCCAAAATGATAATTCAAATGCGCAAGCTGGGACTACACCTGCAGCAACGCCGACACCTGAGTCCATACCTGTGCCACAAGCTGATAGTCCGAAAGATACGACGGAACGCACGACAGAGAATTCCCAGTACGACACAACAAAGCCTGTTATTGAAAACGTCGTATTCGATCAGCAGGGAAAGACTTTAAAAGAAAATGACACCATACGTATGGAACTCTATGCATATGACGCCGACAGTGGAATCCGCTCTGTAGATGTAACTCTATACTCTGATGCAAACTATCATGAGCAGAGTATGAATGCTTCTTTTGATGAGCAGAAAAAATGTTATATCTTTGAGTATACTCTGACTGATACATATGCTAACAAAATATATGTTTCACGCATTCTTGTGACAGACAACAGAGGGAATTATGTAAATTGGGATACTACGGACTCTCAGAATGGGAATTATAGATATTGGGTCAATGTAGAACAGAAAGATGCTGTGGAACTCCGTGTAAAAAATTTTACGTTAAACCAGAATGGCAAGACAGTAAACGAAACTGACACATTGGAACTTTCTTTGGAAACAGAGGGCGAACTCACCAGCAATGAAGTGTATGTTTCTTTCGAGAATGAGGATGGCAACACCTGGGATACATGCTTATATAATTATGATTCAGTTCAGCGTCTGTATACAGCTGATACTTCTACAGGAGTATACTACACGGATGGCAAATATACTTTAAAAAGAATTTTCGCAAGACTGGGCGCATTTGGCCAGGAGACCGAACTACAGATGTCAGATACAGATAAAGAAAATTTCAGCTTTACACTGAAAAAAACAGCAGCCGTTGTTCCGTCCGTTGATACGGAAGCACCAATAATTACGTCCGTTGAAATCGAAAGAAATGGAGATGTGCTTCTTGTAGGAAACAGCATAAATATTACAGTCTCCGCAACAGACAATGTTGACTTGCAGTCATATGGTTATCTCTATCTTTATGCTGTTTCGGACATCGTGGATTCTCAGAAAGATATTTACCTTCAGTATGATGAAAATGATAAGAAATACCATGGAACATTTACCGTAACAGAAGATACATATCCATGCGAGTGGTATGTGGGTTCTATTAGCATTTGGGATATGGCGGGAAATTATGCTGATGATGGTTCCTATACCCGCGATATACAATATCCCTACTATGTATATGTCAAGAATACGAATACCTTTGTATATCCGACCTATGATCTAAATATTGATTTTTTCGTATTAAACGAATATGGCGGATGGGAAAATGTTCAGTCCATTGAAAAGAAAAAGGTTGACCGTCGTTCAACATTGAAAGAAGCGGGAATCACTTTTCCTGAGATGAGTTCAAAGTATTCTGATTTCGTACAGATCGGATGGGGCGACTATAGCGGAAATGAGATTACGTTAGATACACGTATCGTTGAAAATACATATATGGCAGTTTACGCTGTATACGATAAAAACCGCATCAATGTAGAATACAACTTTCCAAACACGGAGGGGAAATGGGAAACCAAATCTCAGCCTATTTATTTTGAGACCGGAGAGACTTATGGAAATATTATTAAAAAAGCTCAGGAATTTATTCCCGAAAATATTTCCAAAGATTACTCCTTTGATGGCTGGGATTACGATGGATATTTTGCGGAAGACAGCGTGATTACGGAGTATGACAGTTATCTTACCCTTACGGCAAAAATCCCCGGAAAAACCATGTTAAGAGTGAACCGTACTTATTACAATGAAAAGGGATGCCGTGCGTCTGAGAATGATTTTGAAATATTTACGGTAGACGAGGGAACCAGTGTAGCTGATACAATCCAATACTTAAAGGGGCTGGAGCTTCCTAAAATGTATCCCGGATTAAAGTTCAATGAATGGAACATCTTTACAGTAAATGATATACCTGATGCAGTTGCGGAAAATGGAGATATCATTCGCATGGATGCAGCATATGAAAATTGTATCGTTCGATTTGTCATTGATCCTCGATTTGAGTATGAGTACCCGTTTGATAACAACTATGATGAAACAGGTTTTGAGGCCATGTTCTGTCAGGTTGCGGAACCGGGTTCCACTATAACATTCCCGGAATCTCTCGAAGGATACGACGAACTCTCATGGTCTCCCTATCAGGGAGCTCCCGCCCCTGGAGACTCCTTTACGGTAACTGAAAATGTTACATTTTATGCATATCCCGGCAAAGCTTCCGAAGAACCGGATCACCCGATCACACGGCCTTCGGTTACACCTGGAGGAACGGATAATTCCGGAACTTCCGGAGGATCTGGAAATCCTGACAAACCGTCAACCCCTGCCGAAGATAATAAACTTCCTGAGGACAAGGTAAACGATATTGTGAAAACAATTACCGAGTTCACCCCCGGCTCTGAACCGCTTAAGATAGAAATGGGAGGAGTAACCGTAGTTCCGAAGGAGATCCTGGAAGCGGCAAAAGGAAAAGACATTAAGCTGAATCTGGACATGGGAGGCTATACCTGGACGATCAATGGTACGGACATCGCTTCCGCCAATCTCCAAGATATCAATATGCAGGTAACATTGGATACAAATAATATTCCAAACTCCACGCTCCGCGCACTTGCGGGAGATAATCCGATCAGGCAGCTTTCTCTGGCGCATGAAGGCGACTTTGGATTCAAAGCTACATTGACCGTGAATGTGGGCGCAGAACATGCAGGACAGTATGGAAATCTCTACTATCATGACAGTGAGGGAAAAATGGTATTTATTGACGGACGTACCATTTCCCCTGAAGGAAATGTAAGCCTGGAATTCAGCCATGCTTCCGATTATGTGATTGTTATGTCTGATGAACCGATGGGGAATCCGGGAAATACAGATAATTCTGGAAAACCGTCAAAGCCGTCGGGCAACGGTTCCGGAAGCACAAATAAGAAAAAACCGCAAAGTGTAAACAGCATGAAGGATCCGACTCAGACACCCTTGAAAACTACACCGACTGACACTGCCGGCAATCAGACAGCTACGTCGGGAAGGACCCAGTCTGCTGAGAATACCAGCCAGAGCCAGACGAAAAGCGTAAATACCGGAGACAATACACCGGTACTTCCATTGATCGTTTGCAGTATTTCCGCATTAGGCATTTTGATTTGCCTGATGAAAAAGAGAAAAGCAGCATAGGTATTTTTTAATACCTTATTTACACTTTCCTTTAAAAAAACTCCCCGCCGAAAAGCAATAATGATTCGAATTTATTGCTTTCGACAGGGAGTTTTTCACGGTCAGCTTTCCACTCGTCTCAGCTTCCGATCCAGCGCCTCCTGCTCATCATGCGGCAGACTGGTAAACGGCCCGTTCATCAGTTCTTCCAGTGTATACAATTCCTTTTCAAACGGAATCCCGTCAAACCGAGAAAGATATTCCTTTTCCACAATCTCTCTCGTCTCTTCATTTTCCATCAGTTCTTCAATCGGAGAATCGATACTATAAATCTTCCGATATGGTTTCGTGGGTTCGTATTCGAAAATATAATTTCCTGCCCCTACCGTCACCGCAACACTGTTTCGAATCTGCTTTACTCCAGACTGCACAGCCTTTCCATTCTCCGCCTCACCCGCATCTGGCCACGCAATTTTCTCAACCCCCGCCGTGCCCGCATCCGAACGCGCACTCTTCTCAGTCTCCGCCTCGCTCGCATACGAACGTACGATCTTCTCAATCTCACCCACGTCCGCATCCGGCAGCACGATCTCCGCCTCCGTGTCAAACGGCACCGTCACGATCACTTTCAGCTTCTTCCCGTCAATCGTCCAGGAGCTTTTGATCATCCCCGCCGCCGACCGCAGGCATCCTTTTGCCCAAGAAATCTGATAATCCGGCATAGGAGCGATCCGGAATTTCTTGAACCCTGCGCCTTCCTCCAGCGGCTGAATCCCCAGCATATTGCGGTACATCCATTCTACGATCGAGCCATAGGCGTAATGGTTCAGTGAATTCATTTCCGTTCCGCTGATCCTACCGTCAGGCAGGACGGAATTCCAGCGTTCCCAAATCGTGGTCGCGCCCATCAGCACCTCATAGAGCCAACCGGGATATCCTTTCTCCAGCAGAAGATGATAGGCCAGATCGTTCATGCCGTTTTCGGACAGCATCCGGCACAGATAGGGAGTTCCCACGAATCCGGTGTTCAGATGATACCGGTTCTTTTTTAATTTGTTCAGCAGTCCGGCGCATACCTTTTCATAGGCAAAGTCCGGCGTCAAATCCATATACAGGGCCACCACATAAGCAGTCATGGTATCTACGCTCAAATTTCCTGCCGGGGTAAAATATTCCCGGATAAATGCATTTCGGATTTCTTCCGCCAGATTTTCATAATATTGCGCATCTGATTCATTTCCAAGAATTTTCGCTGTTTTTGCCACAATGGAGGTAGAGTGATAGTAATATCCGGAAGCGATCAGATGGGGATCGGTGGCACCGTACACGCCGCCGGGCACATTTCCGTCCAAAGCCAGCCAGTCGCCGTAATGAAAACCGGTCTGCCACAGGCGTTTGCCGCCCGATCGATCGTCTTCGCCTTTCATATAATCCACCCAGGCTTTCATGCTGCCGTACTGGCGCTCCAGAATGCCTTTGTCTCCATAATGCAGATAGACATTCCACGGAATCACGGTGGCCGCCTCGCCCCATGCGGTAGAACCGTCTCCCGGATAATTTGCCACAGGCACCACGTCAGGGACGCTCCCGTTCAGCTTCTTCTGTTCTGCGTAAATGTCCCGCCCATATTTTGTATAAAATGCATATGTATCCATGTTGAAGCAGGCCGTACCGCTGAAAATCTGGGCATCGCCTGTCCAGCCGTAACGCTCGTCCCTCTGAGGGCAGTCTGTGGGTACATCCAGGAAGTTTCCCTTCTGGCCCCACCGGGCATTTTGAATCAACTGATTCACAAGCGGATCCGAAGTCTCGATATCACCCAACTCCTCCATCTCCGAATGGATGACCAGACCCTCAAAATCATTGACGTCAGGCTCCCCTTCCCAGCCGGTGATCTTCACAAAACGGAAGCCATAAAATGTGAAATGCTGCCGCACGTCGCATTCATTTCCATCTGCGGTATAAGTAAATTCCGCTTTGGCAGTCCGCAGATTATCGTTATAAAAATTTCCTTCCTGAAGGATTTCACCGAACTGAAAACGCAGCTTCGTCCCCCTGGACGCCTTGCAGTGAAACTTGAGCCATCCCACCATATTCTGACCCATATCCAGCACCATCTCTCCCGCCGGGGTATGGATCAGTTCGACAGGAGTAAGGCGTTCATGAATCTTGATGGGCGGGCTCAGGCGAGGAGACAATTTTCCTTTATCCAAATCGATTCTCTCCACGGAAAATATTTCACTGGTATCTAATAGCGCGTCGAACACCTCGCCCGGATAAATTCCGCTGGAAACTATCTTGCTCTTTTTCGCCTGCCATGTGGTATCTGTGGCGATGACTTCCTTTGTTCCGTCCTCATAGGAAATGTGAAGCTCCCCGATACAAGCGAGGCGGTCCCCATAATTTTCCTCCGTTTTCCGGAGTCCGTACCAGCCCTTGTACCATCCGTCTCCAAGAAGGACTTCGATCTCATTTTCACCGGGCCGCAGACTGACCTCAAAGGTCTGGTACTGGATCCAGGTGTCATAATCACAGAAGCCGGGAAGAAGACATTCTTCGCCCTGTTTTTCTCCATTGATGTACAATTCATACAGGCCCAGCCCTGTCATGTACATTCTGCAGCTTTTGACCGGCCTGGTGACGGTAAGCTTTTTCGTGACTGCCATCTGTAATTCTTTCGGGGCACAGGGAGTGATCCAGTCAGCCTGCCACCTGTCATCTTTGGCGGTTTCAAACCATGCCTGCGGGCTCTCCGCGTATTCACCGTTATCCGCCCACACACGGGCCTTCCAGTAGTAACGGGTCTCCGGCCGCAGATCGACAGGCAGCGGAAATGCGGTGCTGTTGATGTCCCCTGACTCTCCGCTGTCGTAGCACAGCGACGAAAAATCCTCGTCCAGGGAGACGAGAACCTGCGCCTTTTCCTGCTTTTTGGCTGCCGTATTTCTTACCACATAGGAAATTGTAGGACGGCCAAGGTCATATCCAAGCGGATTGACCAGATGATTTACTTTTAAATGAGTGATTTCCATAATTGGTAATTCCTTCCATACTTTCTTTATATTATCTGATTTTACCAAAATAACTTCTTGAAATCAACATGGGATTAAATCCTGATATGTAACATACATTGCATCGCCCTCCTTTCTTTCGTCCGGAGGGCTGCATGAACCCTCCGCAAAATACACGAAGGGCAAAGCCGCCTTTGGCTCCATGGTTTCCCATGCATAGATATAACACAGATTGCCCTGTCAGGAAATCACACTCTCACAAAATGCATCACCCTGCTGACATAATCTCCTTCCTGTGCTTCCGCCAGCACTCCGCCGTACATCAGCATCTGTCCGCCGTATACTTTTTCCGTGCCTTCCAGTCTGTACAGGGCTCCTTCATCCAGTCCTCTGAGGCGAAGCTTCCGGCTTCGCATGCCCGCCCCTGCCAATACCTGCACATAGGTCACCACGGCTTCGCTCTGATCCTTTGCAGCCACCTCCCAGCAGTCATACAGATGATTTTCCTGCCAGGAAGCGATCCGGTAATACGCACCTTCCCGTACAAGGTGATCATATCTGTGATACAGTTCGATCTGCTTTTTGATTTTTTCTTTTTCTTCTGCGGTAAGCTTCGTGATATCCAGCTCATATCCGAAGGTTCCGTCCAGCGCTACATGCCCTCTTGTCTCAAACGGCGTATTGCGCCCCACGATGTGGTTCGGGCAGTCGCTGACATGAGCGCCCATGCAGGACAGGGGATACAGCAGCGCCGTCCCTTCCTGGATCGCAAGCCGCTCCACGGCATCCGTATCGTCGGAGCACCAGATCTGAGGACTGTAATAGAGCATTCCAGGGTCAAAGCGTCCTCCTCCGCTGGCGCAGTTTTCCAGAAGGAGATCAGGGAATTCCGTGACCAGGCGTTCCTGCAGCTCATATACACCCAGAATGTAGCGATGCGCAAGCTCACCCTGACGCTCCGGAGGGAGTTTCGCGCTTCCCAGATCCGTAAACTGCCGGTTCATATCCCACTTCACATAGGAAATGTCCGCGCTGCGCAGGATATTTGCCACGCTCTCATAGACATAATCCACCACCTCCGGCCTGGACAGATCCAGCACGTACTGGGCACGGCTCTGGGTCGGCGTCCTCCCCGGAATCTGAATCGCCCAGTCCGGATGTTCACGGTACAGGTCGGAATCCGGCGAGACCATTTCCGGCTCGAACCAGATGCCAAAGGACAGACCTTCCTCTTTGACCTGTTTCACCAGTGCCGGCAGACCGCCCGGAAGCTTTTCCTCATTGACCGTCCAGTCTCCCAGAGAGCTGTTGTCCAGATTTCTGTGCCCGAACCAGCCGTCATCCATAACCAGCATTTCAATGCCTGCTTCCTTTGCGTCTTTCGCGATTTCTACCAGTTTGTCCGTATTAAAATCAAAATACGTCGCCTCCCAGTTATTGATCAGCACAGGGCGTTTTTTGTGCAGGTAGGGGCTGCGGATCAGATGTCCCCGGTACAGGTCGTGCAGGGTCCGGCTCATTTTTCCCAGCCCCTGATCGGAATATACACACACAACTTCCGGTGTCTGGAAAGACTCTCCACTCTCTAATTTCCACTCAAAATCCTCCGGATGAATCCCCATCACCATGCGTACGGAATCATATTGGCTCTTCTGGCAGAGCGCCAGGAAATTGCCGGAATATACAAAATGCATGGCATACACTTCTCCCATGTCCTGGGTCGTTCCCGGCGTCATCAGGGCCATAAACGGATGTTCCTGATGACTGGAGCATCCTCGTATGGAAGAGGCAGCATGCTTTCCAAAGGTCACCGGACATCTTGTCATATGCCGTTCTCTTGCCCAGGAACCGGTCAGAGTAAGCATTTCAAAAGACTCATCATCCAGATCGATACAGGCGCTGAGCGCCTTTTCCAGATACAAAGGCTCCGTACCGCTGTTGATCAGTTCTACGCTGCGGATAATCGCGTCTGCGTCCGCAAATACACTGTAGCGCAGGATTGCCTGCAGGCCGATACATGCATCCTCGCAGATGATCTCCAACGTCTGCGCCCAGTCCCCGTCCCTGGCAAATGTGGCCGGAAGGCCCGGAAGATGCGGCTTTCCATCAAAGATCCGGTAGCTCTTGAATACCGGTTCGCATGCCCGGTATCCCTGTGCTGTGCGTACGGACAGACAGCTTTCCCGATAATCCCCAATTCCGTGGGTGGAATATTCATAAGGAAATGTATCCGCGAACGCCGCTTTTTCCCTTTCGTTTTGCGACGGCACAAACGGCTTTTCCTCCGTCCGCAGCAGAGCATACCCGCCCTGGCAGTTATTCAGCTTTTTTCCATAGTAAATATGACCCACGTATTTCCCATCCGCGATGCCGATCAGATAACTTGTCGTCTTTGTATTCAGTTGAAAAATGTTAGAATCCTTGTCAAATGTGATACTCATAAATTCTTCCTCCATGTCTTAAACGTGAAAATCCCCCGAAAGTATTCCCAGTGCTTCCGGGGGGTGCCTTTTTGTCCGCTATGGGTATTTGCAGCCTTTTACCTATTGGCATTATAACATATGCATTTTTATTTGCAAGATTCATTTCCGGTTTCTTCACAGTCATTTCATATCAAACTCGCAGCTCCGATCATCCCCGCCTCATTGCCAAGCGCGGCGATCTCAATCTCCGGCAGTTCCCCTTTTTCTCCGCCGAAGCAGCCTTCACTCATCATTTCCCGGAGGGGTGCGAGAAGTGTCTCCCCCTGTCCGGATATCCCGCCGCCCAGAAGCACGAGCTGGGGGCGGAAGATATTTACAATATTGACAATCCCAATCCCCAGCCTGCGGATATATACCTCTACCACTTCCTGCATCTGCGCGTCTCCTTCTGCCGCCGCCCGGAAGATTTCCTCCGGCGTGCGTTCGATGCCTGACGCGCGCTTTGCGTCCCGCTTCAGAGCGGTAGCGGAAGCATAGGCTTCCAGACATCCTTTGCGCCCGCAGGTACAGGGTTCTCCGTTTTCTATGATCACCATATGGCCGAATTCGCTGCCGCCTTTTCCTTCGTAAATCTCTCCGTCCAGAATCATTCCGCTGCCTACTCCGGTTCCCAATGTTAACATCACCACATCCTGGCATTCTTTTCCGGCTCCCGCGCAAGCCTCTCCGAGAGCCGCGCAGTCCGCGTCATTGGCAACCTGCACCGGAACAGGAAGATACTTTCCCATTTCCTTCGCGAGAGGTACGTTTTCCCAGCGGATATTGTTGGAATAGCGCACCATACCTGTTTTCCGGACGACAGTTCCCGGCACGCCGATTCCGACACCTACGCACTGATCCATGGCAATGCCCTGGCTATCCAGAAGTACCAGCGCCTTTTCCCCGATTTCCCGGATAATTTCTTCTGCCGGACGTTCCGGCCCGGTAGGCAACGATGTCTGGGTGATCAGCTTCTGGTGGATATCTACCAGCCCGATCTTCGTCTCGGTTCCGCCGATGTCAATCCCGATCCGCACCGGAGCCGCTTTCTCGCGGATCGTGGTGATCAGCGCGTCACAGGAGCCTTCGATCTGATAGGCTCCGCTGCCTGCGGACAAAAAGAAGCTGTCCCCTTTTCGGTATTCCACCGTCTCCCCCTGGCTGGATATCGTGCCGCTTCCGTCCAGCATCAGGATACTTGCAAAGGAAGCCTCGGAAACAGTTCCTTCCATTTTCTTCATGACATTTCCATCCAGATTCAGCTTGTCTACGGTAAAATAATCGCAGTCCGCAACATGGGGATAGCTGCTCTTGTCCCTGACGATGGGCACCCGGCTGGTCACAGCCAGGGCCTTCTCGATATGCAGGTCGCGCTTCTTTCCATCCTTTCCCACCCGGCCATAATCGTATACCCGGTAGGTGACATTTGAATTCTGCTGGATCTCCGCGATCAGAATATCCTTTCCGATAGCATGGATGGTACCGGACTCGATAAACAGCACATCCCCTTTTTGCACAGGCACGGCGTTGAGCACCTCCAGAAGGGTATCCTCCCGTATCCGCCTGGAAAATTCTTCCTTGCTGATTTCCGTTTTAAAACCATAGTACAGAAATGCCTCTTTCCCGGCATCCATCACGTACCACATTTCTGTCTTTCCATACTGCCCCTCATTTTTCAGCGCATACCGGTTGTCCGGATGAACCTGGATCGAGAGGTTGTCCTTTGCGTCGATAAATTTTGTCAGAATCGGGAAATCTCGAAAGCGCCTGCAATGTGTCCCAAGAACTTCCTTTCCCTTTTCCTCAATATACTGCTGCAAAGTTTTTCCGGCGTATTCTCCGTTATCGATCACGGACGGTCCGTCAGGATGACAGGACAATTCCCACGTCTCTGCCAACACGTCGCCCTCATAGTCTTTTCCATATTCCTCTACAAGACGGTGTCCGCCCCAGAGGTAATCCTTACAACTTGGTTTTAATTTTAAAATGCTCATAGCTGATCTCCTTGTTCGCCGGCCGCAGCCGCAAAACTTCGTCATTCCCCATGCGGTTGTCCGCGTCTGCTGACATGCTATTCTGCCAGCCCCTTCACGCTTTCCGTTAATTCCGCCAGCTTCTTCTCCGCGCTTTCTTCATCCGTTCCCTTCACGCCGATATAGAATTTGATCTTCGGCTCCGTCCCGGACGGACGGATACAGCACCATGCTCCGCCCTCCAGTTCAAAATACAGCACATTGGAGCGTGGAAGCCCGGTGGCGTTCTTCGTTCCATTGATACAATCCAGAAGCACATCCTCTTTATAATCCCGGAACCGGGTCACGGCAAGCCCGCCTACGGTCTTCGGAACATTGCCGCGGATTCCTTCCATCATGGACGCAATCTTCTTTGCCCCGTCCTGCCCTTTCAGCGTCACGGTACACAATCCTTCCTTGTAATATCCGTAAGTTTCGAACAGCTCCTTCATCTTATCACACAGGGTCATTCCCTGGTGTCTGCAGAATGCCGCCACTTCACAGAGCGCCATCACCGCTACCACCGCGTCCTTGTCCCGGGCGTGTGTCCCGACCAGGCAGCCGTAGCTTTCTTCATATCCAAATACATATTCATGGTCAAGGTTCTGTTCGAAAAACTTGATCTGCTCTCCGATATATTTAAAACCTGTCAATGTCTCGATCAGGTCTACATCATAGGCTTTTGTAATTTCTCCCGCCATTTTTCCGGACACGATCGTAGTCACTACGGCTCCATTTTCCGGCAGGGTGCCCAAAGCCTTTCTCTGAGATAAAATATATTCCAGAATCAACATTCCGGACATATTTCCCGTAAAGCTCATATACTCTCCGGTTCGGCTGTCCTTTGCATAGACTCCGAGCCGGTCCGCGTCCGGGTCTGTGGCCAGCACAATATCCGCATCCACCTCTTTTGCCAGCTTCAATGCCAGCGCAAATGCGTTCTTGTCCTCCGGATTTGGGTACGAAACAGTCGGAAAATTGCCATCCGGCAGTGCCTGCTCCTCAACCACATATACGTTGGCAAAACCCAGTTCTTCCAGCACACGTCTCACCGGGAGATTGCCGGTTCCATGAAGGGGAGTATAGACAATCTTCAAGTTCTTTCCCTCTTCCTTCATAATTTCCGGATGAATCGCCAGCTTTTCCAATGCTGCCATGTATTTATCATCCATGTCCCGACCGATGACCTGATAAAGACCTGCTGCCTTCGCCGCCTCTAAATCCATCGTCTTTACCTGTCCATAATCTGTGATCGCATTGACTTCTCCGATGATCTCTTTATCCTTCGGAAATGTAATCTGCGCGCCGTCCTCCCAGTAGACCTTGTAACCATTGTATTCCGGCGGATTGTGGCTGGCCGTCACTACAATTCCGGCCGTACAGCCCAGCTCCCGCAGGGCAAAGGACAGCATCGGCGTGGGACGCAAAGAAGGAAAGATGTACGCTTTGATTCCATTCGCCGCAAGGCAGAGCGCTGCTTCCTCCGCAAACTCCGGCGACATATTGCGGGAATCAAAGGCAATGGCAACACCCTTTTCCTGCGCGTTTTCCTTTAAAATAAAGTTGGCAAGCCCCTGAGTCGCTTTGCGGACGGTGTAAATGTTCATCCGGTTCGTGCCTGCCCCGATGATGCCCCGCAAACCGCCGGTGCCAAACTCCAGATCACGGTAGAACCGTTCCTCAATCTCACTGGCATCCTCCGCAATTCCCCGCAGCTCCGCCTTTGTATCCTCATCAAAATACGAATCTGCCAGCCAGAATTCATAGGTTTTTCTTGCATCCATATTCAAATCCTCCTTCATTTACATTGACTATTTTCATGCTTTTTCGTGCAAGCATGAAACGCATGACCCTTTGACGCTTGTATCATATTAGTTACAGTTCACTCCTGGGCCGTACACCACGCTGCACGGTCACAGGCCAGTATGTACTGGGGCTGGAATCCGGCCTCTTGCCGTAAGGCAATTTTAAATAGGCCGGATTCCTTACAGTTCGCTGGCTGGCCAGTGAACTGTAACTCATATTATCATATCAATGCATTTTTGTCATACCGCGAAAAGCATTCGTTGTTACAAATCCTTACACCTCTCCAGAAGCAATGAATTCACATAGCCTGTTGCCCCGAATCCTGCAATGAGGTAGATCGGCACGATCATTCCCACATAAAAATCCCCCAAAAGCATACAGATTGCAGGAATGCTGTTCAGAATCACCATCAGCAAAGTATAGGGAAGATTGCGTACCGCAAGATAAAGGCTCCTTGTCAGCATTCCTTTCAGATTCATTTTGCCGGCCGCTTCACTGTCGGCCACAACCGGAAACAGATAGCAGAATACCATACTCCACAGAAGAAGAAGGCATCCGGTCACCATCCCCACAAATCCCCAGATTCCGCTGCTTCCTGTCCGTACAAGGAAAGTGACGTCAAAGACCAGGACGCTGCCTGTCAGCAGGAGGAACAGCCATGCGGGCATGGTATGTTTTACCGTTCCTTTCCATGCGGTAAAGAAACTTCTGAACACGGTCTTTCCTTCCCGCAGTTCGCGGAAGGTGTGATACATCGCCGTGTAGGAGGCTCCGATGGTCACGATCGGAATGGAAAAAACAAGAAACAGAATGTTTACCAGCATCACGTCACCAATACTTCCCATGAATTCAAAAAATGGATTTTCAATGTTTAATTTTTTCATTCCGATCTCCTTTCTAATACATACTCTAAAAATTTCCCGCTTAATTCCTTATGCTTCATTTCAACAGGAACGACAAGCACCGGCGGATCCCCTTCCTCCGTCTGAAGCCATCCTTCCAGTGCCGTTCCCTCTATATAAATTCTTCTATATTCCTGACCGCATTCCGGATTCATCTGTTCCTCCAGGCAATCCAGCTTCTCTGCCGGAAGTATTTCTCTGAGATCGCAGAACTCACCGCCCAGCTTCAGACAGTATTCATAAAAGCTTTCCGGCAGAACCATGACATCGATCAAGCCGGACGACCAGTTAAAGAAAAACTTTTCATAAGAGCTTTCATTGGCTTCCGGCAGCCGCACATCTTCATAGGAGATCAGATAGTCGGAATCAATCGACAATTTCTTTGCCCCGATTCCTGAAAATGATGAGAATTCTTCCGCGATCTCCGCGTCTCTTGGAAAATCCACTTCCTGATTGACGATCACGCAGGTAAAGTCCGGCTTTCTGTTCCTTCCCCAGACAATATGATAGATCAAAAGGATGACCAGCCCCAGAAGGATCGCTCCGAGCAGGATATGATACCAGTAATACATAAGCACATACTCCCACTTCTGCTCCCGGTTCATATGTTTTGTTTTCGTCCTGATATCTTCCATCCATTTTCTCACGATTCTGATCCTCATCGAAATATCCGGCGCAATCCGGACAGTTTATTTATCTGGCCCTCAATGTAATAGTTTCATATTTTTATCGATCAGTTCACACCGCTGTTTTACACAGTCCGCCGTCCTGCGCGCATCCCGCGGGGTGCCGAACAGATAATCTTCCAGTTTGTCTACGGTAGTCGTCGCCACATGCAGCCGGGTATCACAGGACGCATAATAGAGATACACATCCCCATTGTCTCTGGCAATCGCGCCGTTGGTAAATACCACGTTGGATACGTCGCCGACCCTCTCTTTTCCAAGAGGCACCAGGAATACGCCGGAGGGTTCTGCCACCAGCTTTGACGGGTCTTTCAGGTCTGTCCCGAATACATACAGTACATAGCGGAGTCCTGCCGCCGTATTGCGCACGCCGTGTGCAATGTGAATCCAGCATTTCTTTCCTTTGATGGGCACCGCGCCCGCTCCGTTTTTTGCCTCGGTGAGCGTATGGTATACCCTGCGGCTAATGATAATCTCTTCATCAATAACCGCATGTTCGATGTCCTCACAGAGACCGAATCCGATTCCGCCGCCGCTTCCCGTATCGATAAATCCATCCATAGGACGCGTATAGAACGCATATTTTCCGTCTACAAATTCTGGGTGAAGAACTACATTTCTCTGCTGCGGGGAACGGAGTGTGGTCAGATTGTCCAGGCGCTCCCACGTTTTCAGGTCTTTCGTCCGCACGATTCCGGCCTGCGCGACTGCCGCGGACAGATCCGGGTCGGACGGATCCTTGCTTTCCGAACAAAACACCCCGTAAATATAGCCATCCTCATGCTTCGTCAGACGCATATCATAGGCATTGGTCTCCTCCGGGCAGGTGTCCGGCAGGCACACCGGATAATCCCAAAAACGGAAGCCTTCTGTCCCGCTGTCACTTTCTGCTACCGCAAAAAAAGATTTTCTGTCATTGCCTTCCACCCGTGCGACCAAAAAGAACTTTCCATCCAGCTCAATTGCGCCGGAATTCATCACCGCATTGACTCCGAGACGCTCCATAAAATAAGGATTCGTTTCCTCATCCAGGTCATATCTCCAATGAAGAGGCGCATGATCTCTGGTCAGGACCGGATTTTCATATCGGTCAAAGATTCCGTTATAAAAATCACTTTTCCTGTTCTTTTTGCCGATCAGCCGTTCATATTTTTCCAATTCCTCATAGTATCTGCTATGTATCATTCCCACAGCCTCCTTTTACGATATAGTAAGTAACTGTCCATTAATAACTTGTGCATTTGACTTGTCTAAATCCGCACAGTCTGCGTTGTCATCAGTCAGCGTACCCCGGTACGCCTCCCTTTTCCGCCTTGCCTGTACAAATTTATCCTGCGTCATCTGCACAAGTTATTTTCGGACAGTTCCTAAGGAACGGCAGACTACTCCATATCCGTTGTTGCTTCCACCAAGTGTTAGCTTTTACGATATATAAACGAACGGCAGACCACAGCCCCGCCTGCTGCCGTTCTGAGTAATGCTGCTCATCCCAGACGCTTTATGACCTCCATACACATCCGCCCGTTATGATACGGACATTTCCATGGCTCTACGATGGGCTTTTCTGCCGGCTTTCCCTGGGCATCCACCGACCAGAACCATTCCGAGCCTTCCCGCGGATCGATGAGGTATTCTTTGATATATCCCCATACCGCCTCCGCTGCCTCCAGGTATTTTTTCTCCTGCGGGTTCTTCTGGTATCCGTTGATAAAACCGACTACTGTTTCCGCCTGTACCCACCACACTCTTGTGGTATCATCTACCCCGTTTTCCGCTTCATTTAGCAGAGAATTTTCCGAGAACGCCCGTTCATAAATATTTTTTGTAATCTCCGACGTGATGGGGCCAAGTTTCTCCGTATATTCCTTATCTCCCAGCACCTCCAGGCCTCTGTCCACCAGCCACGCGGCCTCGATGTCGTGGCCGTAAGAATATAGGTCGATCAGGGAGTTCCACTCTCTGTCGAAAAAGACTTCCTGTCTGCCAAGCTTCGGGTTGTAAACCTTGTCCGCTATGGTATCCAGCATATTCCGGATTTTATCCGCCGTATTTTTATCCTGGCTTACCCGGTACAATTCCGTATAGGCCTCAAAAACATGCAGCAAGGTATTCATTGTTTTCTCCGCAAGGACACCGTTTTCGGAAAGCTTGTCATTATCCTCCGGCTCAAACTTCCGGTCAAATGCTTCCAGATAGCCCAAGGAATCCCTGCACTTTTCCTCGATCAGCTGCTGCAGGTCCATCGCCAGCTTCAGCGCTTCCTCATCCTTCACGGCATCATAATAGGATGACAATGCATAAATGGCAAATGCCTGAT
The DNA here is from genome assembly GCA_009774255.1 of Faecalicatena sp. Taxonomy (GTDB): domain Bacteria; phylum Bacillota; class Clostridia; order Lachnospirales; family Lachnospiraceae; genus Schaedlerella. The sequence continues at coordinate 4,897 of VSNK01000048.1, read as the reverse complement.
TATAGGTGTGCTTGGTGCTGTCTTTCACTTTGCCGTCACAGGCAACGGACCAGTAGACACCTCCGTATTCCCTGTCCACACAGTGTTCCCTCATAAAGCGGTATGCATACTCGGCATGGACGCGCAGATGCTCTTCCCCAAGAAGAGAATAGGCGTTGGAAAAGAACCACAGGATCCTGCTGTTCAGGATACACCCTTTTTCATAAGTCCGGTCTGTCTTGAGATCATACCCCATATATCCATAATAGCCGCCGTATTGCTCGTCCCTTAAGCCCTCCCAGAAGGGGATCAGTTGCTCCACCAGATGTTCCCGAATTTCTTCCACAAATTTCTGCATCTTTATTTTCCTTTTTCCATTATTCGAAATCAATATCCATCAGCCTTATCGTTTTCCGATCTCCGTATCATTTTCCCTTGTCACGCTGTGCTCCTTGATATAGGAAATAATCTCATCCGCCGTCGTGAATGCCAGTCCCACGTAAGTGTCCGCCGCCCCATAATATATGGCGATCCTTCCGCTCTCCGGGTCATGGAGCGTCGCGCATGGGAAGGTCACATTGGCCACAAACCCCCGTTCCTCATACCACTCCTCCGGTGTCAGCAGGAAATTCTCACAGCGGTATTTTACGATGGACGGATTGTCAATATCCAAAATCGCGCCGCCGATGCTGTACACATATCCGTTGCAGGTCTGACTTACTCCATGGTAGAACAACAGCCACCCTTCCGTTGTCTCGATCGGTGCTGCTCCGCCTCCGATCTTCAGAGATTCCCACCATTCGCTGCTCTTTCCCATCACATGGCGGTGCCTGCCCCAGTAGACCATATCCAGGCTTTCCGAAACAAAGATATCCCCGAACGGCGTATGGCCGCTGTCACTTGGGCGGGACAGCATCATAAACTTTCCGTGAATCTTTCTCGGGAACAGAACCGCATTCCGGTTAAAAGGAAGGAACGGGTTCTCTAGTCTTACAAATTTTTTAAAATCGGTCGTCCTTGCCATGCCGATGGACGCACCGTAAAAGTCCTGGCACCAGATAATATAGTAGGTATCTTCCACCTTGACCAGTCTCGGATCATACGCATAGACTGGCATGAACGGATTTCCTTCTTCGTCTTCGAAAGAAATTTTCTCTTCGTCAAATTCCCAGTGGATCGCGTCTTTGCTTTTTCCAAGATAAATATAGGGAATCCCGTTGGTCTGTTCCCCCCGGAATACCCCGATAAATTCACCTTCATACGGCATGACCGCACTGTTGAATATCCTGGCTACTTCCTTTGCCGGATTCCGTCCGATGACCGGATTCTCTTTGTAACGCCAAACAGGCGCGCCGTTCATTTTTTCAGGCCGCTCCTGCCATGGTACGTTGGGTACTGCAGGAGCTATCATTTTCACTTCGCTCATAATTGTTTCCTTTCCGGCATCCGCCTGCGTTTCCCGCAGAGACGGGACTCACAGACGATGCCCGCAGAAAAATTTCCCTTTGCTGTATCTGCTCAGTTACCTTCACAGATACGTCCGCAATATTTCCTTATCTTAACCCTTTACCGCGCCTGCTGCCATTCCGCTGTATACCTGCTTCTGGAAGATCAGGAACAGGATGAAGATCGGAATAATCGTGATCAGCACACCCGCGCAGATGTAGTTATATCTGTTTCCATAAGGGCCTGTAAATACATACAGAGCCGTGGAAATTGTCTTTAAATTTGAATCCTGCAGATACAGGTTGGACATATAGTACTCGTTGTAAACGCCCACGCCTTTCAAAACCAGTGATGTGACAATGGCCGGTTTGAGCAGCGGAAACAGGATCTTAAAGAATACTCCAAAGTAGGTACATCCGTCCATAATTGCCGATTCATCCAATGATACCGGCAAGTTCTCGAAAAACTGAAGGAAGATATAGATAGAAATAATATCCGTCCCCATCAGTACGATCATATATCCATATAAATGATTGATCAGGCCTAAGCTGTACATGATCTGGTATACGGTTACCTGGGTCGCGATTCCGGGAATCAGAGCCGCAAATGTGAACAGGCTCTGGATGACGCCGTTTCCTTTGAACTTAAAACGGTTCAGTACGTAAGCCAGCATGGAACCGATGAAAATGGAGGCTGTCAGAACCACGATCAGCACCAGCGCGGTATTACAAAAACCACGGAGCATATTTGCCTTCTCCATTGCCACCTTAAAGTTTTCAAAATATGTAAAGGACTTCGGCAGAGCCAGTACGGATGACGTATTATACTCTTCCTCTGTCTTAAACGCGGTCAGCACACAGACACACACAGGAGCCAGGGAGATAAAAGATCCGATAATCAATACAAGATATTTGAAAACTGTAAAAACGGTTGTTAACGCTTTTCTTTTCTTTACTGACATTGTCATTACTGACGTCCCCCTTTCTTCGCTTCCTTCTCTGCTTTTTTCCGTTTCCTTGCCGCTGCTTTGGACTCATCTGCCGTTCCGTCGTCGAACGCATACTTGAAGAACAGGTTCTGGGCCACCGTGCAAAGAACAATGATTGCCAGAAGGACGATCGCCATCGCGCAGGCGAGTCCGACTTTCTGATTCTCGTGAGCCAGACGGTTCATGATTACGAAGTAGGTGCCTGTTCCCCATGCGCCGTTTGTGATAACGTACGGCGGTTCGAATGCGCTCAGGGAACCGCTGATGGACAGGATCAGGTTCAATACTACGATTGACTTGATACTTGGAAGAATAATGTAGCGGAACTGATGCCATTTATTCGCGCCATCCAGGTCTGATGCCTCATACAGATCCGTATCCACTGACATCATAGCACCCAGGAACAGGATCATGTTCTGTCCGGTATACCTCCATACGGAAGTCGCCGCTAGGGAAACGTTATTAATGTTTTCCGCCTCCAGCCAAAGTGGGATGTTGTCCAGATCCATGCCAAGCGCCTGTAAAAATGAATCTAACACAAATCCTCTTGCGTAGAAGAATTTGAAAATAAATCCGATCGCGATACCGCAGATCAGGTAGGGGAAAAACATCGCACCCTTGAAGATGCCGCTTCCTTTTGTCTTAAATACCAGCATGGTCGCCAGGAACAGAGCCAGGCCAAGCTGTACGATCGCGCCGGCCATATAGTATACGCTGACAAAGAGTGACCGGAAACATTCTCCGCGGGAAAATACTTCTGCGTAGTTTTTCAGGCCTACAAAGGTTCTCGGTCCGATATATTTCATTTTGTATAAACTGAACTCTACCATCTTAAAGAATGGTACATAGGTAAACACGATCAAAAGCAGCAACGGAACAAACATAAATACTGCGATCACAAGCCATTTCTCTTTTGCCCTGCTTTTTACATTCTCCATAGGATCCTCCTCTTTATTTTTAAGAAATATGATCACATTCCTTTTTTATCCTGTGTCCTTGATATCTCGCGTCCCGGTATGCCTTCAAGGCTTCCGCCGGGACACGAAATGTGCCGGTACATTTACAGGTTCACTTCCACACCGAGGGATTCCTGAGCGGCGCTCCACTTCTCATTCCATTCGGCCATGATCTCATCCAGTGTCTTTTCGCCTTTCAGTGCGTACTCAAGGATTTCTCCGTCTGGGTAATCGTCTTTGTTGATTCCGACCTCACTCTCGTCGTTCACTTCGTCGAACAGGTCGTCCTCGCCTTCTGGAGCCGCATTGTTGGAGATAATCTCCGTATCCGCGAAATCTGCCAGTGCGTCCGGGAGCGGCTGGGACTTCAGAGCCGGGATACTTCCTTCGTCCGTGTAAATCGTGGATTCTTCCAGAAGCCATTTTAAATAAACCATTGCCGCGATCTGGTTGTCTTCGTCTGCCTGATTGTTGATCCCGAAGCCATAGTTTCCGCCAGAGCCGGCATACTGTGTTCCGTCTACCGTGATCGGGAACGGCATGTAGCCTACATTTTCCGGTGTACTACCCTGCTCCTTGCACTGCTCTACCGCCCAGGAGCCAAGTACCATTGTAGCAATCTCGCCTTCATTCAGCCTTCTTTTGGAAGATTCCCAGTCCGTGCTGGACGGAGATTCTTCGATCAGCCCGCGGGCAACGCTTTCATATAAGGTATAATAAACAGCGTAAGGGCCTGTCAAATCATCTCCCTTTGCAAAGGGATCCTTCATATGAGGCATGTTGTTCCTAAAATCCGGGTCTCCTGTTGCTGTAAGGTCAATATAATCATCCCATGCGCCCATTGTCCAGCCTGCGCCGAAGTTGGTATACAGCGGGATTGCGTCTGTCTTGTCCTGAATTGTCTTCAGGTCGTCCAGGAATTCATCCGGTGTGGTCGGGAGTTTCTCAATTCCTGCATCTTCCCATACCTTCTTATTGTAAATGACTCCTCTAGCGGTTCCGCCGTTGGCTATTCCATATACTTCTCCTTCAAAGGTCTTTTCCTGCACGTACTGGTAAATCGGATCCAGTGTGTCAAAATCACCCAGCTTTGTGAAATATGTAGACAGCTCGCTCTTGCTTACGGATGACGGGATAAAGCAGAGATCCCCCCAGTCCCCTGTGGTCAGACGCAGCTTCAATGTCTCTTCATAATCGGTAATCCCTTCATATTCCACCTTAATATTCGGATAAAGCTTCATAAATTCTTCCGCATATCCCTTATACACAGTGTCCACGATATCCGTGCGGTTCGTCAGAACCTTGATACTCGCTTCCAGATCCTGATAGTCATCGCCGACCGTGACCTGGTCAATCGTCGGAACATCTGCGGATGCGCCTCCCCCTCCGTTCCCTCCGCCATTTCCGCATGCCGCAAGCGAAATTGCCATCGTAGTCACTAAGCCCAGACTAAGTACTCTTTTTTTCATTCTCTTTCCCTCCGTTTAATATTTTTTAGGCTTTTTTAAGCTATTTTTATTTTATTATA
>VSNK01000479.1 GCA_009774255.1 Faecalicatena sp. | reverse complement strand
GGAAAGATTGGAGTAGTCGGAAGTATCAATATGGATATGACGGTGAAAGCCGAGCGGATCCCTCTTAAGGGTGAAACGCTCAAAGGCTGGGATCTGAAGTACATCCCCGGCGGAAAAGGCGCGAACCAGGCGGTTGCCATGGCAAAGCTGGGAGCCAGGGTCGAGATGTTCGGCTGCGTAGGAGATGACGCGGCAGGGGCAAGCCTTTTAAAGAATCTGCAGGATACGGGCGTTGAGACAAAACACGTCAAAGTGGCGGCCGGGGTGCCTACCGGGCTGGCTATGATCACGGTCGGAGACAATGACAATACAATTATCGTTGTCGCAGGTACAAATGATCTTGTAAACATTGACTATGTAAATGAGGTGAAGGATTCCCTTCTGGAGTGTGAGATTGTCCTGCTCCAGCATGAGATTCCCCAGGAAACAGTCGAGTATGTCATCGCCCTTTGCTCGGAAAACGGTGTAAAGGTTGTTCTGAACCCGGGTCCCGCGAGACCGGTGAAGCAGGAGCTTCTGGAAAAGGTAACGTACCTGACCCCCAACGAGCATGAGGCCGTGATCTTGTTTGGCAGGGATATTTCGTTTGAGGACATGATGAAAAGATATCCGGAAAAGCTTGTGATCACACAGGGCTCCAGAGGAGTAAGCACCTGCCTGAAAAGCGGGGAGATAATTCTTGTTCCTGCGAGAAAGGCGGATGTCGTAGACACTACCGGAGCCGGAGATACTTTAAACGGCGCGTTTACCGTGGCTGTCACGGAGGGAAAGGATATCAGGGAGGCTCTCGCATTTGCCAACACGGCGGCCGGTCTGTCCACGGAAAAATTCGGGGCACAGGGCGGAATGCCTGCCTATAGTGAAGTAATGGCAGCAATGGAGGAACGATGACACGAAAAGCAGCATGGAGCAAGCGGCTGCAAAACGGAGAGGTAGAGAAATGAAAAAAAACGGAATTATAAATGCAGATATTTCAAGGGTGCTGTCTTATATGGGGCATACGGATACACTGGCTGTCGGGGACTGCGGACTCCCAATCCCGGACGAGACGGAGCGCATTGACCTTGCGCTGAAGCTGGGGGTACCCTCCTTCATGGAAGTGCTCGAGGAAGTGGCAAAGGAGATGAAGATTGAAAAGGTGGTCCTGGCGGAAGAAATCCGTGAAAAAAATCCGCAAGTGTTAAAGGAAATCCTGACACTTGTGGAGGAGATGGATACGGCATGCGAGGTCGAGTATGTATCCCATACGGAGCTGAAGGCACGGACAAAGGCATGTAAGGCAGTGATCAGAACAGGGGAAACAACACCCTACGCGAATATCATCCTGCAGTCCGCGTGTCTGTTTTGAGGAAGAAGGCAAATGCGAAGAAGGAGGAAGAGAAATGCAGATCGAAATGAAGGGGATTGACAAATCCTTCGGAACGAATCAGGTGCTGAAGGACGCCGGGTTTGTCCTGGGGCACGGCGAAGTCCATGCGCTCATGGGTGAGAACGGAGCCGGAAAGTCTACCCTGATGAAGATTTTAACGGGCGTCTACACAAGGGACAGGGGTACGGTTATTGTAGACGGCGCGGAAGTGAATTACAAGAATCCGCAGGAGGCGGAAAAAGCAGGGATAGTGTTCATCCATCAGGAGCTGAATGTATTATTTGACCTGACGGTGGAAGAGAATTTGTTTATGGGAAAAGAGATCAAAAAAAGATTCGGGTTCTGCGACCAGAAAGCCATGAGGCAGAAAGCTTCGGAAGCGCTGGAACGCCTGGGAGTCAGGATTGATCCGGGAGAGGTCATGTCCAACCTGTCTGTAGGGCAGCAGCAGATGATCGAGATCTGCAAGGCTCTTATGGTGGACGCAAAGGTTATCATCATGGATGAACCGACGGCTGCCCTGACCCAGAGCGAGACGGTGGTGCTATTTGAGGTGATACAGTCGCTTCGCAAGGCCGGTGTTTCTATCGTATATATATCTCATAGGATGGAAGAGATCTTTGAGCTGTGCGACAGGATCAGCGTGCTTCGCGACGGTACATATGTAGGAACCAGGAATATTCCGGAGACCAATATGAACGACATTGTCAAGCTGATGATCGGACGCGAGATCGGAGAACGTTATCCGGAACGCGTCTGCAAGATCGGAGAGACAGTTCTGAAAGTCAGCGGTCTGACTAAAAAAGGTATGTTTCAGGACGTGGAGTTTGAAGTAAAAGCCGGAGAGGTCCTTGGAGTGTCCGGCCTGATGGGCGCGGGAAGGACTGAGATCATGCAGGCTATCTTCGGCAACCTTCCTTACGACTCCGGAAAAATCGAGATCAACGGCAGGGAAGTACAGATTAAATCCCCGATTCAGGCGATGAAGAACGCTATCGGCTTCATCACGGAAGACCGATAGGTAGCAGGT
>VSNK01000478.1 GCA_009774255.1 Faecalicatena sp. | reverse complement strand
GCAAGAGCAATCCCCATTGCCGCAGGCAATTTTCATGGGATTGCGGCGTAACTACGAAGGTACTGAGTAGTTACGATTGACAGATGAGGTATGAGGCATGAAGAAGAATATCATAATTGTTATTGCACTTCTCTCGGGCCTCCTGTTGGGAGGCTGCGGAACTAACAATCATGCACAGAAAGCAGATTCTGCGGTAAATGCTGCCGCAGACGAAAATGCGGAGGAAGCCTCGGAAACCGTACCGAAAACATCTCCTGAAGCTCCGGCGGAAGAAAAATCCGGAACCTCTAAGCAGGATCCGGAGACAGCCGAACTGCCGGATGGCATTTATACGGCAGAGTTCACAACGGACAGCAGTATGTTTCATGTCAATGAAACCTGTGAAGGCAGGGGAACGCTGACAGTAGAGAACGGGGAAATGACCATTCATATTACCCTTGGTTCAAAGAAGATTTTAAACCTGTACCCCGGATCAGCGGAAGATGCGGCGAAAGAAGGGGCCGAACTGCTTTTGCCGACAGAAGATACGGTCACCTACAGCGACGGCATGACAGAGGAAGTCTATGGTTTTGATGTGCCGGTTCCTGTGCTGGAAACAGAATTTGATCTGGCGCTGATCGGGACAAAGGGAAAATGGTATGACCATAAGGTCAGTGTCTCTGATCCGATTCCGGTTGAGAATAAGGAACCGGCAAAAGAGGCAGTTTCCCTGGAAGATGGTACATACAGCATGGAAATTACCTTTGAGGGCGGAAGCGGGAAGGCAGAAATTCTGTCTCCCGTATCCGTAACCGCGGCAGGCGGAACTGTGACGGCAGCCGTGCAGTGGGACAGTCCGAATTATGATTACATGATCGTGGACGGGGAAAAATATCTGCCGGTAAATACGGAAGGAAATTCTACATTTGAGATACCCGTTCTTAAGTTTGAGGAACCAATGCAGGTTATTGGTGATACCGTTGCGATGAGTAAACCTCACGAAATTGAATATACACTCACCTTCCATTCAGATACGGCGGTTCCGCAAAACGAGCTGCGGTATGCAAAAAATTTTAAAGTTGATTATTATGAGGGCGGTAATACCCTGCTGACGATAACAGCGGATCATACACAGGTTTTGATTGTACCGGAAAACGGAGAAGTGCCGCAAACGATAGATCAAGACATTGTAGTGCTGAAGCGTCCGGTTAAGGATATCTATCTGGTGGCATCTTCGGCAATGGATATGTTTAGTGAACTGGATGCACTGGATTCCATTTCTTTTTCGGGACAAAAGGAAGACGGCTGGTTTATTGAAGCTGCCAGAGAGGAAATGCATAAGGGGAATATTCTTTATGCAGGCAAATACAACAAACCGGATTATGAACTGCTGGTTTCCAATCACTGTGCGTTTGCCATAGAAAACAGGATGATTTCGCACTCTCCTGAAGTGGCGGAAAATCTGGAGAACTTTGGAATTCCTGTTATGATAGACTATTCCAGCTATGAATCGCATCCCCTTGGCAGGGTAGAATGGGTGAAATTTTATGGGGCGCTGCTTGGAAAGGAAGAGGAAGCAGAAAAGATATTTGCGGATCAGGAGGCAATTCTTGAGAGAGTAAGCGCATCTGAGAGAACCGATAAAAAAGCAGATAAAAAAACAGATAAAACGGTGGCGTTCTTTTTCATTACTTCGAATGGCATGGTACAGGTACGCCAGTCTTCTGATTATGTTCCGAAGATGATAGAACTTGCAGGCGGCAGCTATATCTTTCCCAATTTGGGAGATCCGGAAACAAAGCGTTCTACCATGAATATGCAGGCAGAAGAATTTTATGCCGGCGCGAAAGATGCGGATTTCCTGATTTACAACAGTTCCATTGACGGCGGAGTTTCCAGTGTAGAGGAGCTGCTTGATAAGTGTGGGCTGCTTGCGGATTTTAAGGCTGTGGAAAATGGAAATGTGTGGTGTACTACAAATGATATGTACCAGCACTCCCTTGCAGTCGGATATTTCATTGAGGATATCCATGCGATGATACAGGGGGAAAATGACGATATGAACTATCTTTATCATTTGGATTGAACGTCCCGCAGGCAACCCTCCATGTCCGGAAAAACAGGCAATGATCCAGGGAAAGCTGGCAGACGGGGAAAGCTGGCAGACGGAGAAAGCTGGCAGACGGGGAAAGCTGGCAGACAGGAAAAACCGGCGGAAAGGAAATGATTCCATGAACCTGAACAGAAAAAGCAGAAACACTGCGGCTTTCCTTTTGCTTGGAGCCTGTGTTTTTATATTTTTTATATTAAATATTTGTATCGGAAGTGTCAGGATTGCATTACCGGATCTGATAAGAACATTCGGCGGACAGAAAACGAATGAAACGGTAACAAGGATTCTGTGGGATATCAGGCTTCCGAG
>VSNK01000477.1 GCA_009774255.1 Faecalicatena sp. | reverse complement strand
AAGATAAAGCTTAAGCCGGATATCATACTTCTGGATGTAAATATGCCGGATATTGACGGGATAGAGGTATGCCGGATGATACGGGATAAAGTAACCTGCCCTGTTTTGTTCCTGACTGCACGGGTGGAAGAGCAGGACGTTGTGAACGGACTTTCTTCGGGAGGCGACGACTATATTTTAAAGCCCTTTAGTCTGAAGGAGCTTGACGCAAGGATTACGGCGCATCTGAAACGGGAGGTGCGCCGAAGAGAAAAGACAGAATGCTGCTTTTCGGGTGAATTAGCGATTGATTATAAGGCAAAGACTGTGCAGATTCATGCGGAATATCTGGAGTTTACAAAACTGGAATACGAAATCATTGAGTTCCTGACCATGAATCCGGGAATGGTCTTTGATAAGGAAAGGATCTATGAGAAGGTCTGCGGATATGACGCAGAGGGCGACAGCAGGGTGATTACAGAATTGATCCGCAGAATCCGAAAGAAGTTCCGGCAATATACAGAGACGGAGTACATTGAAACCGTATGGGGGATGGGATACCGATGGACAAAATAAGAAATCTTTCCGTGAGAAAAACGATTCTTTTGTATATGGCGGCTGCTTTACTTGGAAGTTTTATCCTCTCGGCAGTCATTGTCAGGATTGCCGGACAGACGCAGAGGCAGGTCTGGTGGAAGTATGTGGATGAAGACGCATATTTTGAAGCAGTGGAAAAGGAAGGCCCTGATTATGTGGCGGATATTCCAAGACCGGGCGCTTATGAGATGACACGGTCCGATCATTTCGTGTCAGAGCTTTGTGATTTCTTACAGACGTATACGGTGCTGATCCTGTCCATGGCGGGAAACTGCGGGGCGGTATTCCTCTTTTACCGGAATAAGCTGAAAATACCGATGGAAGAACTGGCCCAGGCTTCGCAGAAGATTGCCGGGAACCATCTGGACTTTCGTATTGCCTATGAGAATCAGGATGAGATGGGTGTGCTCTGTAAGGAGTTTGAGCGGATGCGGGAGGCACTTGCTAAGAATAATCAGGTCTTATGGAGGACGATTGAGGAAGAAAAGATGTTAAGGGCAGCGATCACCCACGATATACGCGCTCCGCTATCTGTTTTGAAAGGGTATCAGGAAATGTTGACGGAGTATCTGCCGGGTGAAGATATCGATCTGGGACAGGCAATGGAGATGTTGTCAGAAAGCGGGCGCCAGATCGAGCGAATGGACGCGTTTGTAGAGACCATGCGGAAAATGAGCAGCCTGGAAAACCGGGAGCTGGCTTTGGGGGATATTTCTGCCGGGCAGTTGGAGAAAGATATCCGCTCAGAGCTTGCCATTCTGGAAAAGGAGTATGGGAAACAATGTCTGCTTAAGGCGCCGGAATCAGGGGAAGCATTCTGCGGAGATAAGGAAATGATCCTGGAGGTCACGGAAAATCTGCTGTCAAATGCCTTACGATATGGGAAACAGCAGATTGTGATCGTGGTAAAGACAGGATATTCTGAATTAAGTATCTGTGTCAGGGACGACGGCGGGGGGTTCCGGGAAGACGCGGAAAAAATTACGGAAGCGTTCTATGGGCAGAATGTGAAGGACAGCTTAAAGCATGCGGGAATGGGCATGTATATCAGCAGGCTGTATTGTGAAAAGCATGGGGGAAGATTAATTTTGGGAAATGATGAACAGGGAGGGGCTGTGGTGACAGCGATATTTCGTCGGATTGCGTAAGTGATCCGGCGATTTATGTTTCGTTGTCTTTCTGTTGATATTTCGCTTCTACAATAGAGTTATCAAGAATAAGGAGGCGGAATTATGTGGTCGATTTTGAAAAGAGAGGTAAGAAATTACATGAAAAATCCTCTGTTCTGGATTGGTATTGCAATAGGTGTCTGGATGATATTCCAGGATACAGGCCCCTATCTGGATATCCATTATCTTAAAGAAGGGGAAAATATTGTGAACGACAGTCCGGAAATGTGTCTGGATGGGGATGTTTTTGACGGATATGTGCCGACAGAGAAGGGATTAAGGCGGGAAATGTGGGAGGAACGGATACGGGAAATCCTGATTTCTGAATTTGAGATGGAGAGTGCTAAGGCGCAGTCTGTGATTGACGAAATGAAAGGAATGAATATTGTGGAAGCGGTCAGGCATCTGGAAGAATACGGTTTCTATGGTTCAAATTACGAGTATGAGAATACAGCCTATCACAAGGGAACCCGTGAAGAAATCAATGCTTATATTGCAGGGAAACTGAAAAATAAGACATTTTCCTACTATTTTTCCAGAAAGTTTGCCGATTTCGCAGGGTTGTTCATGGGTTTTTTCGCAACTGTTTTATTATCCATGCTATTTATGCAGGATACGAGGAGGAATACCTATGAGCTTCTCCATACAAAGCCTGTCA
>VSNK01000476.1 GCA_009774255.1 Faecalicatena sp. | reverse complement strand
CCATCATTTAATATTATTATACATTATAGAATTAAAATTGCAACTGAAAATAGTTACAGAATAGCGGCAAATCTCTTGTTTTGTGATAGAAGCCATGATAAAATGTCTGCAATCGGGAGATCAAAGGGGTGTTTACCGTACAGAAGAAGGAAGTATAGGATGACAATAATGAACTGTGAAAGAATTAATGATTGGAATAGGAATCAGATTAATGAATTTATCAGGCAACAGTGGTATACGACAACAATGATCATCCGCGGTAAAGAAATCGATATGACTAAAACGGAAGGTTTTTATGTCAGAGAAGGGGAGAATATTGTTGGTCTGATAACATATATCGTTTACGGCAGAATATTGGAAATCTTATCTCTTGACAGCCTGAGGAAAAATCAAGGGATTGGAACGAATCTTGTAGAGACTGTTATTGAAGAGGCTAAAGATAGAAAACTTCAAAAGATTGTACTTATCACAACAAATGATAATATCAATGCGATCAGATTTTACCAAAAAAGAGGATTTGATATGGCGAATCTGTTTCGTGATGCTGTCACGGCGGCAAGAAAGAAAAAGTCTGAGATTCCTTTGATTGGTGAAAATTCCATACCGTTACGACATGAGATTGAATTTGAATTAGTTCTTGACTAGTGTACTGACGCGTTCATCTTTGAGTGGTAATACATAGCAGGATAGGAAGAGGGGGGAAGATATATGACAGCTAGTTTCCATATTGTCCGGATACAGAATGATGATCAAAAGTCACTTTTTACAAGAGGAGTTCTTGAAAAGCTGCCTGAATGGTTTGGGAATAAGAAAGCTATTGATGAATATGTAGAAAGAGTTAGAGAATACCCATATTGGGCTGCATTAGACAGCGAAGGAAAAGGTATTGGTTTTTTCTCCGTAAAAACACATTATCAATATACCGGAGAAATATATGTATGTGGCGTGCTTAAGGAATATCAACATAAGGGAGTAGGAAAGGCTCTTTACTATAACGTTGAAAATTATTTCATGCAAAAAAGATGTCAATATGTGATTGTTAAGACATTGAGTGATACAGTTGAATTCGAACCGTATCAACGAACACGTAAATTCTATAAAAGTGTTGGATTCAATCCGCTTATTACTCTTACAGAAATGTGGGATGAGGAAAATCCTTGTCTTATTATGTTGAAATTACTTGAGCAGTAAAATAGTAACAGAAGGAGAGAGGATAAATTGATGGAGATAAATACTGAAAGACTTATTTTAAAACCGTTAGGTACAGAATATTTGGAAAGTGTGCATGAATATTCTTCGGATCTGGAGAATACGAGATACATGATCAATCTGCCCAACGAGACGTTAGAAGAAACCAGAGATTTTCTTCAGAAGGCAGAAAATGAATGGCAATGTGATACACCGTCATTTTACGAATTTGCAATCATTTATCAAGATCAGCAGGTCGGCGCGGTGAGTATATGTTTAGAGGATGAGTCGTCAGGCGAGCTTGGCTGGATACTGAATAAAAAGTATTGGAGACAGGGAATTGCATATGAGGCGGCGTCGGCATTGATGAATTATGCAGTGAGAGAGCTTGGAATCAGGCATTTTATTGCTCATTGCGATTCGGAAAACGCAGGGTCATATAGAATTATGGAGAAGCTGGGAATGTCAAGGACAAGCACCCAGGGAGGCAGAAGAAACAAAGCGTCGGATGAAGAAAGAACAGAATATCAGTACGAAGTCTATATTGGCATGAAGATAGAGATGCATGTCCATACCAGTGAAGGAAGCCCCTGTGCAAAGGCAGACGCGGATAGTATCGTGAGGGCATACAGTGAGGCGGGATATGACGCTGTTGTCATTACCAATCACTTTGACAGCGTGCTGTTGAAGGAATTTGGCTCCACCGATCATGAGAGGATTGAGAGATATTTACTGGGTTACAGGAAAGCAAAAGCATTAGAAATACGATATGGAATAAAGGTTATGCTCGGCGTGGAGATACGTTTGGAACCGAATGAGGAGGATTTTCTGATTTATGGAATCGACGAGGAGTTTTTGTTTCATCATCCTGATTTATGCTTTATGGATCAGCAGTCAGTTTATGAGCTGTGCCATTCATATGGCGCAGTGTTTTATCAGGCGCATCCGTTCAGAGAACCTTGTATGCCCCGCAATCCGGAGTTTTTGGACGGTGTAGAATTTAACCAGCGCCCGGGCAGCGGAAATAACAATGAAAGGTTGTCTGATTGGGTGAAGGATTATCCTTGGTTGAAGTTTATCTCCGGCAGTGACTGCCACGATCTGGATCAGGTGGGATTTGGAGGGATTGAGACTAATCGTCCGGTAGATGATGTTAAGGAGCTGGCAGAAATTTTGCGGACTGAACAGGTAAGGCTTGTCATTTCCTGAGCCTCAGGCAGAAGGATAGGC
>VSNK01000475.1 GCA_009774255.1 Faecalicatena sp. | reverse complement strand
CAAAAAGCCTCGACGTAGCCGTAAGGAATCCACCATGCTACGCATGGTACCCCTTAGGGCAAGGCCCGCTACGTTGCTAAGCGCCAGTGACGCTTGTTCAGCAAGGACTGAAACGGAGTGTAGAACTGCGTTTTTTGACCTGTACATCCGAAGAAATATCCTGCGCAATCTGTATCGGTTATTTTTCTACAACTCCTTACAGCTTTCGTGATGCGGCTGTGCACATGAAATGATATTGTGCGGCAGATTGATCTGGCATTCAGTATAGCTTCGTCAAAGGGGATTGCTCTTGTCAGGCACACATTGCCAGGACAGTGTTGCAACAGCCCGGAATATGTTCTCTGTGTAGGAAGTCTGCACCGTACCGTCATACTTTTCGGCAGCGGTTTGCGCGCTTTTCAGCCCCCAGCCATGCAGCCCGTTTTTTTCTTTTGATGTTGTGAATACCCCGTCCTCTGAAACAGGGGGATTGTGGAAGCTGTTCTCCACTTTTATGATCAGCATTTGGTTGATGCGGCGTATGGTAAGCCGGACAAACCGCTCCTCATTTTCCGGTACTTGCCGCGCTGCTTCCAACGCATTATCCAGGAGATTTCCCAATACCGCGCAGAGATCAACGCTTCGCAGGTTTGTATGACGTGGAAATTCAACCTGCGCCTGATATTGTACGCCGCTTTCTTTTGCGGTTACCGCTTTCCTGTTAATGATATAATCGACCGTTTCATCGCCCGTCCACACGGTTTCGGTCATTTCCCGTACCGGAGCTTGAAGCTCATCAAGATATTGTATAGCTTCTTCCAATTTTACATGGGAAAGAAGCTGCCGCAAAATTCCGATATGGTTATGAAAATCATGGAATAATTTTGCGTTGATCGCATAAGCATTGTTCAAAGTAGTGTAGTCACGTTCCAGCAGCTCCGCCTGTTCTGTTTTTAGCCTTGCAAGTTCTTTCTCAACCTCATATTGCCGATTCATGTGAAATACCAAAACGGACATCATTAAAACAACTGCTAAAATTGTCCACATATCCAGAGTATCATCTGCAATGGGAAGTATTGTCTGCTGTGATAAAGTGATCACTGCGATAAAAGCGGCAATTACAATCATTGACGCGAAGCGGAATGCTTCCTTCCCTGTCATATTCGGTTTTTTCCAAATATACAGTGCGCCGGCAATCAGCAGTGCATGAAACAGCCAGACAGAAATTTGTCCGCAGCCTGTGTCATAATCAAGAAATGCGGATAGATGAAATACCACACCTGACCATGCTGCGACAAGAAATTGATATAAAGAAATCGCAATCTCATAGAAAATGCTCACAAAAAGGCTCATTCTGGTATCCGCATTCTGAAAATGGCCGGCACAGACAGCAATCCAGATTATTTCTGACAACATGGGATAGAAATCTGGCAATCCTGTTGCGGACCATACCGCAGTCATCGCGGCAACGCCGGCAATGGCCGCTATTACACCATTCTTCCCCGGCTTTTTGGCTGCCAGCAGCCGATCAATAAGAAGCAGACCTGTCATAATCCGCACACTTCCGGCTGCGATATTTGAAAAGAAAATAAGCCAGGCTGTCATATATGCGTCCCCCAATAGTGGTTAATCTGTTCTTTGACCTCCTGCAAATGAGAGCGGCTTATAGGGAGAGCCTCTCCATTTTTCAACACTGCCATACCGCTTTTAATCTGCATGATATGTATCATATTTGCGATACATCCCCGGTCAATAAAAATAAACTCGTCTGCCCCCAATTCCGAATAGACCTGCTGCAGGCTTTTTCTCACCTTTGATATTCCGCCGGCAGCGGTAATACTTGCATTTTTCCCGTCCCGTTCAATGTAATAAATTTCCCGGTAAGGAATTTTCTCAAGGCGGCTGTTTGTCTGAATGATATAGGTTTTTCCGTCCTCCAGCTCAATCAGCTTTACTGCGTCTTGTATGGCGGCAGAAAGCCGTTTCTCGATATCGTTTTTTGGCACATACCGGAAAATGGACAGCTCAAAAGCGTCTATGGCATACTCAATATGAGAAGTAATAAAGATGATTTTCACATTCGGCAGATAAGGTTTCATTTTTTTCGCGATTTCCATGCCTGTACTTCCGGGCATTTCTATGTCCAGTAAAATCAGATCAAAGAAAAATCCGTCCTCCGTAATATCGCAGAGCAGATTATCACTGGTAATATAGGTTTCTATTTTCCCGATGCTGCCGCAGTCCTTAAGACAATTTTCAGTTATAACCTTATGATGTTCTACGGCCGTCTTATCATCATCACAAATCGCTATGTGCAGCATAGTCTCACCTCACTTATAGGGTTCATTATACTACATTACATGAGCATTTGCTCATGTGAGATAAAGAAGTAAAAGAAGTGTAAAAAATTTTGCCGTTCCCTGTCCGGCTGACTGCCGGACGGG
>VSNK01000474.1 GCA_009774255.1 Faecalicatena sp. | reverse complement strand
ACACCTACTGCCGGAGAAATTTTATATTCGGGTGAGGAGATCAGTCAACTGGGCGTACATTATAGAAATATATTAGGTACTTAACAACTAAAGCGTGCGCATTTTGGCAAAATTTTGGTTCCGGCTTGTCCGGGTTAGGGTATTTGCCGCAAAAGGCAGGCTATTATAAAAAATTATACGGCGGAAGAATTTTTGTTTTATCTGGGAGTTTTAAAAAATGTAGATAAAAAAGGATCAAGAAAAGAATCGACCGTCTGCTCGAACTAGTACAGCATTGCGTAATTAACGGTGAATTCTGCACCTGCTATTTCTGCCAGCACTGCGTTGTCGTCAATCAACGATGCCACCGCATCGCCTCTTTCCTCCGCCTTGTCCTGACAAAAATATCAGGCACATTATTCACCATTATATACGCAATGCTGTACTAGTGGAATTATCGGAAGCGAGAGGAAAAAAAGTAGGGATATTTTCCGGCGGGATGATATAGAGGTTATTGATTGCCGGTGTACTTATCAACAATCCGGAAGTAATTATATTGGATGAACTTATCATGTTTCAGGAAGAATTAAAGAAAATATTCAGAGGTTCTTTGAAATAAAGATGGCTCTCAGTTCATCCGTCGTTAACGCCGTTCATGGGGAGCGCGGCAGGCTGGATGGCCACGGACCAGGTGCTGAGGGCTGCGGAAAAGACTGCGGAATTTGACACCTCATTCAGCAACGCGGCAATTGCCCAGGCGGATACGGAGGAGGTGGATATCCCCGAGGCAGGGCAGAAGTCCGGCTCAGGGACAGCGGCCGCGGCGGGAATCGGTTACTATTCACGGTGCCTTGCACCTTGCTGCAAGGCATCCGGCCAGTAAAGTGACGGCTTTAGGCATCCAGCCCCTCGCCGTCAGGCGACTTTTCGATGGGCTGGATGCGTTACAATTTGCGGCCGGTTAGGCCGTGAATTGTAACGGGAATCGGAATACTTCTGGCCGCAGTTGTTTTAACACTTGAATTGTAACGGCAAAAGCGTTACAATGAAGCGAGGAGGTGCTATCATCATGGAGAAAACAGCAACGTTGAACTTAAGAGTAAATCCAATTGTTAAGGAACGGGCAGAGAAAGTATTATCTCAGCTAGGTGTTCCTATGTCAACTGCGATTGATATGTACTTGAATCAGATTTCATTAACAGGAGGGATTCCATTTTCTGTTTCTTTACCAAAAGCACCTGTATCCATCCATGCAGATGCTATGACAACGGAAGAAATCCACCGGAAATTAGAAAAAGGCTATAATGACATAGCGGCAGGAAGAGTACAAAACGCAGCCGGGGCATTTGCAAAATTCAGGGAGAACCATTGATATGAAGCGATATACGGTTGAGATTACAAATGAAGCGTTGGCTGATATGGAGCAATTGTATGATCACATTGCTTATGTGCTTCAGGCACCGGAAAACGCAATGGATCAGTACAATCGGATCGCAGATGCCATTTTGACTTTGGATACACTGGCCGGGAGAATCCATGTTATGGAGACAGAGCCGGAACGACGCTGGGAGATGAGGAAGCTATTAGTAGACAACTATTCCGTATTTTATATCATTGAGGGAGATAAAGTGATTGTGACAGATGTATTGTATAGCGCATCTGATATTGAGAGGCGATTAAGAGGATAATTTTTCAATCCGAAGATTTGTAGGATACGCAGAGAATTTTTGTCCGGTTTCTGCCTTCTGATGGGCGGGAAGATGCCGTTAAAGGACAGGGTACAGTGTACCAGATCACAAAGGAAACTCAGTCTGTTGACTAGGCAGAGTTGGAAAATGGCAGAGCATAAAACAGAATAAGTGACAGAAAGCCACAGACTTCGAAACAAGAGGCCTGTGGCTTTTCTTATCTGTTACAGTTCACGGCCTAACCGGCCGCGAACTGTAACGCATCCAGCCCATTGAAAAGTCGCCTGTCGGCGAGGGGCTGGATGCCTGAAACCGCTATTTTACTGGCCGGATGCCTTGCAGCGGGGTGCAAGGCACCGTGAATAGTAACTCTTATCTTACAGGATAAAGAAAAGAGGCCATCGGCAAGCTTTCTGTAGAAACTCGCAAAAAGAATCACGTAAACAAAATGGAGTATCTTCCAAGATTGTGAGGCAGTTTTCACGTTTTTCTTATTACTAATCTGTTGTGGCGTAAACTGAAGAATCCGCGAATATCGAACAGTATGTGCAGTTGCGAGAGGTCGGTAGGTGAATGAACCCAATAACATTTACTTGAGTTTTCAAAGGAACATGTGCCGGATCAAAACATGTATAAGTATGTAATATCGGTGCAGTAGGGTTTTAGATTAACGATATTTGACCTGATCTCCTACTAATTTTCGAATCAAAATTGCATCTTGTGCACCTCAGAATACCGGATAAGCAAAAGGTGTTGTTTTATTTTAAGAGTATAGTAAAATGT
>VSNK01000473.1 GCA_009774255.1 Faecalicatena sp. | reverse complement strand
TACCGCCATTACGGGAAAGCGGCAAATTACCTCTACGTGATCGCGGCAAATGTCTGCAACGACTATTACAGAAAAAATGGGGCCGGGAACCTAAATGAGCTTCCCATCGAGATGCTGGCAGAAACCCCCGACCCGAAGTCGGAGGATCTGGAACAGACCATGGACGTCCGAAGGGCCCTGGAAGCCCTCCCGGAGGAATTGAGGGAGGTTGCGGTCCTGTATTTCCAGCAGGAACAGAAGCAGAAAGATATCGCCAGGATCCTGGGGATCGGCCTTCCCCTTGTAAAATACAGGATCCGGAAGGTCCGTGAATGGATGTCCGATTATTTTGAAATGTAACAGTAGAAAGGAGACTACATGAAAAGATCAGATATTCAGATCAAAAAATATCTCACGCCCAAGGAACACATTTCACTCGCTTCATCCGGCTCCGCCGAGCTTTGCGCTCCGGAAGCTCTCCGCCTGCAGGAAACCATCCGTCTGTCCAAAGCGGCATTTTACGAAATGGAAGCGCAGGGACAGCTTTCCCGCGCAGAATTCATTTATCAGCAGAGCAGATATATCCGGAAATGCTGGTGGATGCTGCAGGCGGCGCTCCTGCTCATCCTGTGGTTCCTTCTGGCCATCTCGGAAAGCGGCTCTGTCGTACGCAAATGCATGGGAGCCGCAGCGCCGCTGTTTGCCATCCTCCTGCTTCCGGAGCTGTGGAAAAACAGGAGCACGGACGCTACGGAGATCGAGGGGACGGCATTTTATTCCCTGCGGCAGGTTTACGCGGCCCGGATCTTCCTGTTTGCGATCGTGGACTTCCTGCTGCTTGGCACATTTTTTGCCGCTGTGGTCCTGACCGGGAAAATGCTGCCGCAGGAGATCCTGTTCCAGTTCTTCCTGCCCTATTCGGTGACCTGCTGCATCTGCTTTGGCACGCTGTACAGCCGGAGAATAGGATCCGAGCCGTTTGCGCTTTTGGTGTGCACCGTGTGGTGTGTCCTCTGGATCCAGCTTGCGGCAAATGAAAGGATCTACGAAATGCTCTCCGCGCCTGCCTGTCTTGCCGTGACCCTTGCCGCGGCCTTCTACACCGGCTACTGCATTTTCCGCGGACAGAAGGAGTGGCGGAATATCTATGCGGTCCGGGAAACCGTATGAGATCAGGGAATCACGTATGGAGCTGCACACTTGTTCAGACTCTAAAGAGCATCCGGCCTGTCCATTCGTAAACTCCATACGATCACACAGGCAGAATAATTTCAAAAAATCAGGGAGGAAAAAAACATATGGAACTGACGATCACAAACCTGACAAAGCAATTTCAGGACACCACGGCAGTGGATCACATTTCCTGCACGCTCACAAGCGGGGTGTACGGGCTGCTGGGGGTCAACGGGGCAGGCAAAACGACGCTCATGCGTATGCTGTGTACGCTGCTGAAACCAACACAGGGACAGATCACCTGGGACGGGGCGGATATTTTCGAGATGGGCCGGGAATACCGCAGGCTTCTGGGATACCTGCCCCAGGAATTCGGATATTATCCGGATTTTTCTGTCCAGGACTATCTGCTGTACATTGCGTCCCTCAAGGGGCTGCGCCCGGCATACGCGAAAAAACAGACCTCGCTCTTACTGGACCGGGTAGGGCTGACGAAGGTGAAAAAACGGAAGATGAAAAAGCTGTCCGGCGGAATGAAGCGCCGTGCAGGCATTGCGCAGGCCATGCTCAACGACCCGCGGATCCTGATCATGGATGAACCTACGGCCGGGCTGGATCCCAACGAGCGGATCCGTTTTCGGAACCTAATCAGCGAGCTGGCGAAAGAGCGGCTGGTCCTGCTCTCGACCCACATCGTTTCCGATATCGAGTATATCGCAAATGAGATCCTTCTGATGAAGCAGGGCCGGATCTGTCTGTCCGGAACGGCGGAAGAGCTGACCGCTTCCATAGACGAGAAGGTATGGACCGTCCGGGTCAAAAGCCAGTCTGCCGAATCCTGGATGAAGGCCTACAAGGTGGCAAATGTAAAGACTCTGCACGGAGCAGAGTCGGCCTATGCGGAGCTGCGGCTTTTGTCGGCGCAGAGGCCCTCCCCCGGAGCGGTGGAGGAAGAAGCGCCCGAGGAAGATGTATTTCTGGATTATGTTGGGGAGAAAGCTGCTGAAGAATATGATGAAATATGAGAACAAAAAGGTATTTTCCAGGACAAGCGGCCGGATCGCGCTCGTGCTGCTCCTTGTGGTACTGGGGATCACGTGTTTCGTGGCGATGGATGTCTCCTATGTCAGTGAAAGCGGGGAACATGAAACCGGCCCGGCCGCGATCGCGAAACTGAAAGCGGCGCAAAAGGAATGGGCGGGGGAACTGGATGAGGAAGCCATCCGTAAGGTCATCCGTAAGAACCGCCAGATCCGGGAATCCCCGGAGGCGAAGGCCGACAATTTGCAGCTCAATGAGATTGCCTAT
>VSNK01000472.1 GCA_009774255.1 Faecalicatena sp. | reverse complement strand
CATTAACAACAGCAAAAAAATATTTTTAAGGAGGAACGGATCATGAAACTTTTTATCGACACAGCAAAGGTAGAGGATATCAAGAAGGCAAATGACATGGGAGTTATCTGTGGTGTCACAACAAATCCTTCTCTGATTGCAAAAGAAGGACGCGTATTCGAAGAGGTGATCGCGGAGATCGCTTCCATCGTTGACGGACCGATCAGCGGCGAGGTAAAGGCTACCACGGTAGACGCGGAAGGTATGATCAAGGAAGGAAGAGAGATTGCCAAGATCCATCCGAACATGGTCGTAAAGATTCCGATGACGGCAGAAGGCTTGAAAGCATGCAAGGTGCTGACTTCCGAAGGAATCAAGACCAATGTGACACTGATCTTCACAGCGAACCAGGCTCTGCTTGCGGCACGCGCAGGTGCGACTTATGTATCTCCATTCCTGGGAAGACTGGATGATATTTCCGTGCGCGGTACGGACCTGATCGCAGAGATCGCGCAGATGTTTGATGTGGCAGGAATCGAGACCGAGATCATCGCTGCCAGCGTGCGCAATACGATCCACGTGACAGACTGTGCACTTGCAGGCGCAGATATCGCGACAGTTCCTTACAGCGTAATTGAACAGATGACACATCATCCGCTGACAGATGCAGGAATCGCAAAATTCCAGGCAGATTACAAAGCAGTATTCGGAGAATAAAAGCAAAGGGAGGCCTTCTGATGAATAAGCAAGAATTAATGAAGACTGCCAACGAGATCCGCAAAGGGATCGTGACCGCAGTTCACAGCGCAAAATCCGGACATCCGGGCGGTTCTCTGTCCGCGGCAGACATTTATACTTATTTATATTTTGAAGAAATGAATATAGATCCGAAGGATCCGAAAAAACCGGACCGCGACCGTTTCGTGTTATCCAAGGGGCATACGGCGCCGGGACTGTATTCCACACTGGCGAACAGAGGATATTTTCCGGTAGAGGATCTGAAGACACTGCGCCATACCGGCTCTTATCTCCAGGGACATCCGGATATGAAGCACATTCCGGGTGTGGATATGTCTTCCGGTTCTCTGGGACAGGGCATCTCCGCGGCTGTAGGCATGGCAATCAGCGCAAAGCTTTCCGGCGACACCTACAGAGTCTATACACTTCTGGGAGACGGAGAGATCCAGGAAGGGCAGGTATGGGAGGCATCCATGCTGGCAGGACATCGGAAGCTGGATAATCTGGTTGTGATCGTGGACAACAATAACCTGCAGATCGACGGACCGATCACAGAAGTCAACTCACCCTATCCGATCGACAAGAAATTTGAAGCATTCAATTTCCATGTGATTAATATCGACGGAAATGATTTTGACCAGATCGACGCGGCGTTTAAGGAGGCAAGGGCAACCAAGGGTATGCCTACCGCGATCATCGCGAAAACACTCAAGGGCAAAG
Source organism: Faecalicatena sp. (assembly GCA_009774255.1). Taxonomy (GTDB): domain Bacteria; phylum Bacillota; class Clostridia; order Lachnospirales; family Lachnospiraceae; genus Schaedlerella. Next base: position 1,039 of record VSNK01000472.1, on the reverse strand, counting down.
GCGTTTCCTTCATGGAAAATCAGGTCGGCTGGCACGGAGCGGCGCCCAATGATGAGCAGTACGAGGTGGCAATGGAAGATTTGAGGAAGGCAGGTGAAGCATAATGGCAGAGAAAAAGAAGATCGCGACAAGAGAAAGCTATGGCAATGCTTTGGCCGAGCTGGGAAAAGAACATGAGGATGTTGTAGTGCTGGACGCGGATCTGGCGGCGGCAACCAAGACAGGCGTATTTAAGAAAGCATTTCCGGAACGTCACATTGACTGCGGAATCGCAGAGTGCAATATGATCGGCGTGGCGGCAGGCATTGCAAGTACGGGTAAGGTGCCGTTCGCAAGCTCCTTTGCCATGTTCGCCGCAGGGCGTGCGTTTGAGCAGGTTCGTAATTCTGTCGGATACCCGAAGCTGAATGTGAAGATCGGCGCTACCCATGCGGGAATCTCCGTAGGAGAAGACGGAGCCAGCCACCAGTGCAACGAGGATATCGCGCTGATGCGCACGATTCCGGGAATGGTTGTGATCAGTCCTTCCGATGATGTGGAAGCGAAGGCAGCGGTCAGGGCAGCATATGAGCACCAGGGGCCTGTCTACATGAGATTCGGCAGACTGGCCGTGCCGGTGATCAATGACCGCCCGGATTATAAATTTGAATTAGGCAAAGGTGTCGTTTTGCGGGAAGGAAAAGACGTGGCAATTATCGCGACCGGACTTCCGGTAGCGAACTGCCTGGAGGCGGCGGAGAAGCTTGCGGCCGATGGAATCGAAGCAAAGGTCATCAATATCCATACCATCAAGCCATTGGATGAAGAACTGGTAGTCGCGGCCGCAAAGGAGACCGGAAAAGTTGTGACTGTCGAAGAACACTCCGTGATCGGCGGACTGGGAAGCGCAGTATGTGACGTGTTGTCAGAGCAGGCGCCGACGAAAGTTCTGAAGATCGGAATCAATGATACCTACGGAGAGTCCGGACCGGCGGCAGAGCTGGTGAAAAAATACGGGCTCGACGCAGACAGTATTTATGAAAAAATAAAATCACAGCTC
>VSNK01000471.1 GCA_009774255.1 Faecalicatena sp. | reverse complement strand
GCCTTTGACTTTAACAGCGGGTTCCATATCTCAGGCGTAGAGACGAACTCACCGGATCTGGTTGACAGCATTGACTGCGCGCCGCTTCCAAGGATCAATAAGGATGATCCCATCTACGGCGCGGAGACCTCCAATATTCCTATGGTAGTGTGGTCAAAATCCGAGCATCCGGAGATCTGCAAGGCATTTATCGAAACCCTGTATGAAGAGGATACATATACGGAGTTCCTGGAAGCTACACCTGTAGGAATGCTTCCATCCATTACGGGCATTTCCGACACAGAGAAGTATCAGTCTAACGAGACCGTACAGAAATTCTCCAACGCAGAGCAGGTGATCTCAGAAGCAGTCGGGCTTGCCGCCGCAATCGGATTTGAACATGGACCGAGCGTAGAGGCCGGTCTGCTGACCTCCCAGGGCATCATAGAAGAGATGTTCCAGGATATTATAACAAATGGTACCGATGTAGAAAAAGCGGCTGAGGCAGCCGAAGAAAAGTTGAATGAGGTCTTTGAATCCATTCAATAGTGTTTTGGAGCTGCCCCGCATGTCAATGATGACGGGGCAGCCCTTTGAGAAAGGTGGAAGTGGCAAGTGAAAACAAAAAAATTTGATTATGGCAGATGGCTGCTTGTATTGCCGGCTTTGATCGTCGTCGGGACACTTCTGGTCTATCCGATTTTTTCAAGCCTTTATTACAGTTTAACAACCAAACATCTGATCAAAGCGACCTATGATTTTGTGGGGTTCGACAATTATATCAAGGTATTGACGGATCCGGATTTCTTTAAAGCATTTTTAACGTCTATCCTGTGGACGGTCGCGTCTCTGCTCGGACAGATTATCGTGGGCTTTACGGCTGCGTTGGCATTGAACCGGGTGAACCACCTCAAAGGTGTATACCGGATTCTGATGATCATACCTTGGGCGTTCCCATCGATCGTAATCGCGTTGTCCTGGAAGTGGATTCTCAACGGTGTGTCAGGATTCCTTCCGAATTTATTGTATGAGCTGGGGCTTGCCTCGGAATTGCCGCAGTTTTTGAGTGACAGCGGCCTTGTATTCGGGACTCTTATTTTTATCAACATCTGGTTCGGGGCGCCGATGATCATGGTAAATGTGCTGTCCGCGCTGCAGACCATACCGCAGGATCAATATGAAGCAGCGCAGATTGACGGGGCGAGTAAATTACAGCAGTTCATGTATATTACCGTGCCCCATATCAAAGTAGTCGTCGGTCTTCTGGTTGTCCTGAGGACAATCTGGGTATTTAATAACTTCGATATTATCTACCTGATCACCGGAGGAGGTCCGGCAAATGCGACGACAACGGTTCCGATCTATGCATATAATATGGGCTGGGGAACCAAACTGCTGGGCCGCTCATCCGCAGTCACGGTACTGTTGTTAGCGTTTCTTCTTACCGTATGTGTCATATACTTTAAGATTATTGGAAGATGGGAAAAGGAGGATAAGTAGATGTCAGGAAAACGAAAGGAAAAACTGGGAAATGCCGTGTGTCATCTGTACCTGGTCATTCTGTCGGTCATAGCGGCGTTTCCGCTGATCTGGGTACTCCTCTGTTCCGTAAAATCCTCAGGGGATCTGACGTCGAATCCTACGTCGATTTTGCCGAATGAATTTACGCTCGGCCATTTCAAAAATGTGATCGAGACGCTGGGATTTGTCAGAAATATTGGAAACAGTCTGATCATCGCGTTCTTTACGACCGTGATCGCGATCATCATCTCGTCGTTGGCAGCTTATGGGATTGTAAGATTCTTTCCGAAGTTTGGAAATATTATGTCGCGCGCATTGGTCACCACATATATGTTTCCGCCGATCCTGCTGGCAATACCGTATACGCTGGTCATGGCAAAGATGGGACTGACGAACACCCGCGTGGGCCTTGTCATTGTATATTTATCATTCAGCGTGCCGTATGCGGTGTGGATGCTGATCGGATTTTTCAAAACGGTTCCCATCGGAATCGAGGAAGCGGCCCGCGTTGACGGCGCGAACAAAATGGTTACCTTCGTAAGGATCGTGCTGCCTCTGGTGGCGCCCGGAATTGTAGCGACGGCGATTTATACGTTTATCAATGCATGGAATGAATTCCTGTATTCTTTGATCCTGATCAACAGCACGGAGCTGATGACGGTTTCCGTAGCCCTCAGATCCCTGCAGGGGGCAGAGATCCTTGACTGGGGCAGTATGATGGCCGCTTCCACACTGGTAGTGATCCCATCGGTAGTATTCTTTATGTTTATCCAGAAATACATCGCCGGCGGTATGACGGAAGGTTCGGTAAAATAAAGATTTATTTATCATCGGCAGTATAAAGTATGTATGATAAAAGTTTCATAAATTATCAGTGAAAAGTGTGTATAAAAAGAGTTTCATAATTATCAGTGAAAAGTGTGTATAAAAAGAGTTTCATAATTATCAGTGAAAAGTGTGTATAAAAAGAGTTTCATAAT
>VSNK01000470.1 GCA_009774255.1 Faecalicatena sp. | reverse complement strand
GAATGTTGCACCCCAATCTCAATCTCAGGAAGCTCCTTGTCGGCATACCCGCCGTATTTCCGGATGCTTGCAAGGATTAGATCCGGTTTGCCGTTGTATGGCGGCTCTGCCTGCTTTTCCACATATTCTTTCCAGAAATATTCCTCCTGTGCAATGATCTCTTCCTCCTCCATCATATCCCGCTCAATCGGACGGATGACAAATTCATTCTCATTATTTCCATAGAGGCAGGCAATATAGGCTTTGTTCATGTTCATTACGGACAGGTAATGTCTCACCTGAAGGATATAGTTATCGGGAATCCCTCCATCCTCCCACTTCGTCCTGGCATTGTAATTACAGGTCTTGCTTTCATACATCTTTCAGGAGATTGATACCGGGTGCTGTAGATAGTGTGCATGGATGCGCGCCTGCAGCTTAAAGATTACACAGTAACACCAGATAACGTGGCCGGATAGGGCATAGGAACTGGCTTATGGGAGATTGGAGATTTTAACAAGCAAAATGTAAAACTGCTATATATACTATTGAAAGGGGAGTATTTATGCTAGAGAACTATCAAGATGTCTTAGAAATTAAAGACATCTGCGCCGTTTTGCGAATAGGGCGTAAAACCGCTTACAAGCTTTTGCAGAGCGGCCAGATCCCGTACCGTAAGGTCGGCCGGAATTATAAAATCAGAAAAGATGCACTTATTGCTTATCTTGAAGGAAGTAATTGAAGTCATCCGAATTATCAGATATAATAAGACACAGCTAATAGCTACCCGTCTTACGAAAGGAGCGTAGATAAATGACGGGGACATTGAGAACCAGGATTTTATCTTCTGGGAAATCTTACTATTATATTAACTTAAGCTACAAAGATCCCAGAACAAATAAATGGAAGGCCAAGACCATTTCAACAGGGCTTGAAGTAAAGAATAACAAACGTAAAGCAGAAGCAATGATAAAGCAGATTTTGGAACAATATGCTTATCTTGAAGATTTACCTTCAGGTTACGGTTCACCAATAAATTCTTATATTTCTTTTTGTGATTATTTGGATATATGGCTGGCTGGTAGAAAATTCGAGATTAAAAACTCAACTTTTGAGGTATATACTTTCCGTATTAACGCTATTAAGAGGTATTTTGAGACAAAACGTTATAAATTATTGGACATCACTCCTAAAGTTCTGGATACTTATTTTAAGTACTGTCTGCAATATGGAAAGGTAAACCAAAAAACAAAGGAACAGGGGCCATTATCGGTTCGGTCAGTGAGGGATTATCGTAATCTCCTTTACTCTGTTTTTGCACAGGCGGCAATTGATGGACTATTGAAAGTGAATCCAGTACGTGATGTTCATGTCCATGGCAGAAAGAACAAAGAATATAGTGAGGAATATTACTTTATGACAGAAGAGGAGATTTCAGAACTTCTGCATTTTATGTCCAAGAATTATCCAAGGCTGCTGGGGATTACTTTTATGGGGGCATATTATGGCCTCCGGCGTTCTGAAATACTAGGATTAAAGTGGTCGGCCATCGATTTTGACAAAAAAACACTCAGCATCAGGCATACTGTGGTACGCGTAAAAACTGTGAATGCAGAGGATCAAACTAAAACGGCTGCGGGCAAGCGTGTATTAAATCTGTTTGGTACTGCGGAAAATTGCTTTCGCCAGATTCAAAAAGAGCAGTTGATGAATAAAGAATTTTTTCAGTCTGAATATAAAAACGACGAGGGCTATGTTTTTACATGGGAAGATGGACGGGCTTATGACCCTAATTACATTTCAAGACTATTTAAAAAGGCAATGGCAAGTTTTGGCAGACCGGAAATTACTTTGCACAATCTCAGGCACAGCTGTGCGTCCATGCTGATCAATAAGGGGTGGGACATAAGGAAACTTCAATACTGGCTGGGGCACACAGATGCCCAGACGACCTTGAATAGATATTCCCATTTTATACGGCAGAGGTTAAATGCAAGTGATAATGACTTAAGCCAGATATCTCTGGCCGCCGCAGACTTGTTTGCATAAGGGTTCGCGGGAAAATTATTCGGTAAACTGCCTGCCGGGGTGCTTTTAGTAACATTTTTAGTAACGGGTATAATATAGAAGATTTTAAAGAGTTTTTGGAGAGGCTTTGAAAATATAAAAACACCTCAAAGCCAGTAACATAAGGCTTTGAGGTGCTTTCCCCAAAAGATCGGAGTGACAGGATTCGAACCTGCGGCCTCTACGTCCCGAACGTAGCGCTCTACCAAGCTGAGCCACACTCCGATAAAATAGGGAATCTGCCACTTCAGATTCCCAACTACGGAAAAGGGACTTGAACCCCTACTAACAGAGTCAGAGTCTGCTGTGCTGCCAATTACACCATTCCGCAATGTGTGTTGCATGTCCTTATCAAACACAACATGATCATTATACCAGACTTTTGAAAAAAATCAAGCCCTTTTTTGAAAAAAATCAAAAAATATTTTGAACGGTGAAGTGGCGC
>VSNK01000047.1 GCA_009774255.1 Faecalicatena sp. | reverse complement strand
GCGAAGCGGCATAATTCCTTATGCGGCTGTGTGCATCATGTTATACTGTGCGGCAGATTTATCTGGCGCGCAGTATAACTAATCAGTACAGGATAGCGCGTTTACTTCGCTGTCCGTACGAAAAGGTATAGACTGCAAGAGCAATCTCCATTGACGAAGTCAATTTTCATGGGATTGCGGCCGTATCTGCGAGGGTACTGAGCAGATACGAAGGAGTTAAGAAAATATCGGGTGGTTCTTAAGAAAATTTAAGATTTTTATTGCCATGTTTTTAAGAAAAATCGGATAGAGTTATACTCATGGCAAATAAAATTTACCGTGAATTTAGAAGGAGGAGATGACAGGACATGAAAAAGATCAGCATAATAATCCCTTGTCTGAATGAGGAGGAGGCTTTGCCGGTATATTATGAGAAAATGTCTGATGTGATGACGCAGATGACGGAAGTGGAGTTTGAGCTGCTGTTCGTGGACGACGGTTCGACGGACGGTACGCTTCGTACGATGAAGGAAATGCAAAAAAAGGATGGAAGGTGTTGTTTTCTGTCATTTTCCAGAAATTTTGGAAAAGAGGCGGCGATCTATGCGGGGATGAAAAACGCGAAGGGAGATTATGTGGCCGTGATGGATGTGGATCTGCAGGATCCGCCCGAGCTTCTGCCGGAAATGTACCGGGCTGTGACGGAGGAAGGGTATGAGTGTGTGGCGGCGAAGCGTTCTACCAGGACCGGGGAACCGAAGATTCGTTCCTTCCTGTCGGAAAAATTTTATCAGTTCATCAACCATATTTCCAAGGTTCAGATTGTGAACGGGGCAAGGGATTACCGCCTGATGAGCCGGAAAATGGTGAACGCGGTATTGGAGATGAGTGAATACAATCGGTTTTCGAAGGGGATTTTTGAATGGGTCGGGTTCGAGACAAAATGGCTGGAATTTGAAAATGTGGAGCGGGCCGCGGGGGAGACGAAGTGGTCCGTGCGCAAGCTGTTCTGGTATTCGCTGGAAGGGATCACGGGATTTTCCGTGGCGCCTCTTTCTCTGGCTTCTGTGATGGGGATGGTGTTCTGCGGGGTGTCCTTTTTGATGATCTTGTTTATCATTGTGCGGACGCTTGTATGGGGGGATCCGGTGTCGGGGTGGCCTTCTCTGGTGTGTATTATTTTTCTGGTCAGCGGTATCCAGTTGTTCTGCACGGGAATCGTGGGGCAGTATTTATCCAAGACCTATCTGGAAACAAAGCACCGTCCGGTATTTATATTGAAGGAGGACAGCAGGGAAGAGGCGGCGAAGCTTCTTAAGGAGGACAGTCTGAGAGAGATAGAAGGAAATCGGATGGCGGGCAGTGAAAACGAGACGGAATTTATGCGGAAAAAGAAAAAACGGGATGAGAAGGATAGAATGCGGAAGCGGAGCGGCCGGGAGAACAGGGAGGTATCCGGCGAATATGTAAGCGGCTTCGGGCAGTGAAAAGGTGGGGCAAGATGAGAGGCGGATTTAGATACAGATACAAACAGATTCTTCCGGTGCTTCTTCCGGCTTTGGGGCTGGGGATGCTGGCTCTATTCTTCTGCTGGTTTTTTGTGGCGAGATATGGGATCTTTGGTTCCAGGGTGGACTGGGTCAGCCAGCACAGTGTGATCCCGGATTATTTTCGGCAGCAGTTCTATGAGACAGGGGAATTGTTTCCGGAGTTTGCGGCAAATATCGGGGGCGGGCAGAATATTTACAATTTTTCTTATTATGGGCTGTTCCATCCGTTGATCCTGCTCTCATACCTGTTCCCGTCCATAAAAATGGGGGACTACCTGATGGCGGCATCCTTTGCGAGCCTGGCCGTATCTGTGATACTGTTCTATGGATGGCTTTTAAAACGGGGATTTTCCGGAAAAATCAGTTTTATGGTCTCGCTGATGTATCTGCTGTCCGGGCCGATGATCTTTCATTCTTACTGCCAGCTCATGTTTGTAAATTATATGCCTTTTCTGTGCATGGCGTTTCTGGGGGTGGACCGCTATTTTGAAAGGGGCGGAAAGATGCTGTATACGGCAGGTGTGTTCCTCATGATCATGAGCAGCTTTTATTTCAGCATCGGGGGGATACTGGCACTTGTGGTGTATGGCCTGTATCGGTATTTTGAGTGTCTGGCAGAAAATAATATAGCATGCAATGTAAGGAATGAAAAGCTCTCTTATGCAAAAAACATAGCATGCAATATAGATCATGCATGCTCGAACGATGGAATAAATATAGCTTGCAATTTAATTTCAGAGGAACTACAGTCTGGAGTTAGCACAGTAAATAATAAGGATTTTAAAGAAAAAAACTCAAAAATAAACATAGCATGGAATTTAATTTCTGGATTTTTACGAGATGGAATTCGATTTTTGCTACCTGTAATGACGGCTGTGCTGATGAGCGGGATTCTTCTGCTTCCTACGGCTGCCGCGCTGTCAGGGAGGGGCGGTGTCAGGGAAAAAACGGATTTGGCGTCCCTGCTGCTTCCGAATCTGCAGGTGGATCGTCTGATCTATACGCCATATGGGATTGGCCTGACTACCCTTATGATCACAGTGCTGATCACGGGGGTTACTTATAAGACCGTGCACGAACGGATCCTTTCGTGGGGATGTACGGTGATTCTGATGGTTCCGGCTTTTGCGTGGCTGCTCAACGGTGGGCTCTATGTTCGGGAAAAGGCATTGATCCCTTTTTTGCCCTTGCTTTGTTATATAATAGCATGCTATATAAAAAAGCTGGAAGAAAAGCAGATTACATTTGCGGCGGGAGGAGTTCCTTTTCTGATCACTATGGGGATGCTCTGCGCAGGGTGGGATTCTTCGGAATTTTCGAAATATGTGGTATTATTTCTGTTGGATGCTGCAGTCATGGCAGGATGCTATCTGCTGTTTTGGTGGAAGAAAGAGTCCTTGATTATCATGGTCCCGGCAGTGGTTTTCCTGATTTTGTTCGGAAGTGTGTTCCATGAACAGGCGAACCGGATAGAGAGCCGGGAATTCTATGAGGAGGTGACGGAGCCGGCAATCGGGGAGGCAGTTGAAAAGGTGCTGGGGGAGGATACGGGCTTCTGCAGGCTGGAGCAGGTGGGGAATGAAGAGGAAAATGCGGCGAACCTGAATCGGGTCTGGGATATGGGGCAGTATATCTCTTCTATTTATTCTTCTACTTATAATAAGGAGTATCAGGATTTTCGAAAAAATGTATTTGGAGTGGAGGAACCTTTCCGAAATGATCTGATGCAGTCCGTGTCGCAAAATCCGGTGTTTCTGAAAATGATGGGTGTGCGGTATCTGCTGTCGGAGCAGGAGGTCCCAGGGTATGAGACTGTGAGCCGGGAGAGGGATATCCGGATCTGTGAGAATTCGGAGGCTGCGCCGATCGCCTATGTGACAGACCGCCTGATTTCAGAAGATGCTTATGATGTGCTGGAGTTTCCTTATAACCAACTGGCATTTGCCTGCGGGGCTGTAAGGGCAGAGGACGGCGCGGATCGGGAAACGGACGGAGAAAGTACGATTCAGGCAGAAGAATCGGGAACATCAGGAGATAAGGAAACGGAGGATACCGACGCGGGAAGTGCGGAAACGGGAAATACTGGCAGGGAAGATGCGGAGGCAGGGAACGTCGGAGCGGGAAGTGCCAAGACGGATGAAATACGGGAGCAGCAGATATTGGAGGAGGTGCTGCGGACGGTGGAGCCGACGGAGATCGAACTGCCGGAGAAAGAGGGGGAGTCTTTGCAGATCGCGCGGACGGAGAATGGGTATCGGATCCGGGCGGAAAAGAGAGAGGCAGTTCAGATCGAACTTCCTGTTTTGGAAAGCGTGGGAGACAGGGAAGAGGAGAGAATCGTATTTCTGCGTTTTCGGGTGGAGAATCACCGGCCAGGGCAGGATGTTGCGGTATGGCTGGAGGGAATAAGGAACAAGCTGTCCGCAAGGAATCATACTTATTATAATGGGAATACTGTTTTTTCCTTTTCGGTAGTGCCGGAAAAGGAGAGCAGTTCCGTGGAACTGGCACTGGGTAAGGGTGATTATGAATTGACGGATGTGGAATGCTTTTCGGGCGGCTGGGGAAAACAGGTGAATCGGGAGCGGAGCAAAAGATTGTATCAGGCAGTATTTCAGGTGGATAAGGAGAAGACAAAAGGAAATGTGATTTCCGGTTCTGTGGATGTGGAAAAGGACGGATATTTTGTGACTTCGATTCCTTATGATACAAATTTTGAGATTCTGGTGGATGGAAAAAGGGCGGAATATGAGAGGGTGAATAAGGCGTTTGTCGGATTTGAGGTATGTGAGGGCAGGCATACGGTGGAAATACGCTACCATGCGCCGGGGCGGAAGATCGGGGCGTGGTGCTCTGTCATCGGAGTGGCTATGCTGCTGTTTATGGCGTTTGAGGACCTGCGTTCCCGCCGGCGAATCGGCTGGAGGCTTTAGAGGGCGACAGAGCGGGACAATACAGCATACATAAGAGATTTGAAGGCTAAGATGGCATCGGAGATCAATGCGATTCAGCCCTTGTATTTTTTGCGGAGGATAACCCACGCTCATCCAGTGCCCGGAATACTTCCTCTTCAGTAAATCCAAAAGCGGTATCGTAATCCGGATTTTTTCAATCACGTCCGGATCGTCTGGTAACCAAATTCTGCTTGACGGATGGATGGAAAACTCGTATGATCTTATCATAAGTAATGACAACGACGGCTGTGTAGATCCGGATAATCCGGATGTGCGTATCATTTTGAGAAAGTTCCTAAAGGAGTTGCATGGATTATGAAGTGGAATAAATTTCGTCTGAAGACGAAGGCTGAGGCTGAGGATATTGTCAGCAGTATGCTGATGGACATTGGGATCCAGGGGGTGGAGATCGAGGATAAAGTGCCCCTGACCGCGGCGGACAAGGAGAGGATGTTCGTGGATATTCTTCCGGAGACTGCGGTGGATGATGGGGTGGCGTATTTGAGCTTTTATCTGGATGAGGAGGAGGACGCGGGACGGATCCTGGCGGAGGTGCGTGCCGGGCTTGCGGAGCTTTCGGCCTGGACAGACGTAGGGGAAGGGACTATCGAGGAATCCCAGACCGAGGATCTGGACTGGATGAACAACTGGAAGCAGTATTTTCATCAGTTTTATGTAGATGATATCTTGATCATTCCTTCCTGGGAGGAGGTAAAGCCGGAGGACAGTGAGAAGATGGTGATTCACATTGACCCGGGCACCGCATTTGGCACGGGGATGCATGAGACGACCCAGCTTTGTATCCGTCAGCTCCGGAAATATGTGACGGATCGGACCCGGATCCTGGACGTGGGGTGCGGCAGCGGAATCCTGGGGATGCTGGCGCTGAAGTTCGGCGCGGTATACTCGGTGGGGACGGATCTGGATCCCTGCGCCGTGGAGGCCACCCGCGAAAATATGCAGGTGAACGGTATTCGGGAGGACCAGTATGAGGTCATGATCGGAAATTTGATCGATGATCCCAAGGTGCGGGACAAGGTCGGATATGAGAAATATGACATTGTTGCGGCAAATATTCTGGCGGATGTGCTGGTGGAGCTGACGCCGGTGATTGTTGGACATCTGAAAAAGGGCGGGATCTATATCACGAGCGGAATCATTGATGATAAGGAGAGGACCGTTGTGGAGGCTTTGGAGAGCGCCGGGCTGGAAGTCCTGGAGGTGACATATCAGGGAGAGTGGGTGTCCGTGACGGCGAGAAAGTGACAAGGGGCGCGGATGGCCGGCAGGCGATCCGATTGCCGCGCAGATTATCCGGAATCAGCGTGCAGTTTATTACGAAGGTATCCAGCAAAACGCGCCGGTGACGTGTTTTGTCGGATTTGTTGCGCAAGTTGGCGGTATAAGCAGGAGAGAAAAGAGATGCATCGTTTTTTTATAGAACCTTCGCAGATACAGGATGGGAAAATTTATGTGGAAGGCGCAGATGTGAACCATATCAAGAATGTACTTCGTATGAAGCCCGGGGACCAGGTGATGATCAGTGACGGGGAGGGCAATCAGTACCTCTGTGCTCTGGATTTTTATGCGCTGGAATTGCCGGGGGCTAAACGGGTGTGGTTTCGGATTGTGGATACGTGGAAGGAGAACAGAGAGCTTTCTTCGAAAATTTATTTGTTTCAGGGGCTTCCGAAAAGTGATAAGATGGAACTGATCATCCAGAAGGCAACGGAGCTGGGAGCCTATGAGCTGATTCCGATGGCGACCGGGCGGACGGTGGTAAAGCTGGATGAGAAGAAGGCGGAAAAGAAGCTTCAGCGGTGGAATGCCATTGCCGAATCGGCGGCAAAGCAGTCTGGGCGGAGCCGGATCCCGCGTGTGCGTGAGGTGATGACATTATCGGAGGCGCTGGCGTATGGGGAAGCGCTGGACGTGCTTTTGATTCCCTATGAAAAGGCGGAAGGGATGGAGGCCACAAGGCGGGCCGTTGAGAGTATCCGGCCGGGGCAGTCCGTGGGGATCTTTATCGGACCGGAGGGCGGATTCGAAGAAGCGGAAGTCAGGCAGGCTATGGCGTGCAGGGCCTTGCCGGTCACGCTGGGAAGACGGATTCTGCGCACGGAGACAGCGGGATTTGTAGTGCTGTCCATCTTACTTTATCATCTGGAATGAAAAGCTCCCGCCGGTACGGTCTGCCGGATGTGTGCGTGTGAACGATTACCGGGAACTGAAAGAATGAGGCACGACTCTGTCATTTTGTTCATATTTTATAAGTAAGAAATAAAAAAAGGAAAGATATTATGGAAATATACTTGGATAATTCGGCGACTACCCGGTGCTATCCGGAGGTGGGTGAGTTGGTCTATAGAGTGATGTGCAGAGATTACGGCAATCCTTCTTCCATGCACCGCAAGGGTGTGGAGGCCGAGCACTATGTGAAAGAAGCAAAAGAGAGCATTGCCAGGATTCTGAAGGTGAATGCAAAGGAAATTTTCTTTACCTCGGGCGGAACGGAGAGCGACAATCTGGCGCTGATCGGGACCGCCCGGGCGGCGCGGAGGTCGGGCAATCATCTGATCACGTCGGCCATTGAGCATCCGGCGATCCTGAACACAATGCGCCATTTGGAGGAGAAGGAGGGCTTCCGGGTGACCTACCTTCCGGTGGACGCCAACGGGCAGATTAAGCTGGAAGCGCTGAAGGAGGCGCTCTGTAAGGATACGATTCTGGTCTCTGTCATGTATGTGAACAATGAGGTGGGAGCCGTGCAGCCTATTGAGCAGGCGGTGAGGCTTGTGAAGGGCTACAATCCTCGGATCGTATTTCATTCTGACGCAGTCCAGGGGTTTGGAAAATATCGGATCTGGCCGAAGCGCCTTGGTGTGGATCTGCTGTCTGTCAGCGGGCATAAGATCCATGGCCCGAAGGGAATCGGTTTTCTCTATATTAATGAAAGGGTAAAGATCAGCCCCATCGTATACGGGGGAGGGCAGCAGAAGGATATCCGTTCCGGTACGGAAAATGTGCCTGGAATTGCGGGAATCGGTCTGGCGGCGAAGATGATTTATCAGGATCTGGATATGAAGGTGGCTCTCATGCGGGAATTGAAGGAACAGTTCCTGGAGGGAGTTTCAAAAATTGAACATACGACGATCCATGGACTGACGGATGAGAACAGCGCGCCTCATATCATCAGCGTGGGATTTGCAGGGATCCGCAGCGAAGTGCTGCTCCATGCGCTGGAAGAGAAGGGAATTTATGTATCCTCCGGCTCCGCGTGTGCCTCCAACCATCCTGCCGTGAGCGGTGTGCTGAAGGGGATCGGGGCGTCCAGGGAGTATCTGGATGCGACGCTGAGATTTAGTATGTCAGAGTTTACCACGAAAGAAGAAATTGACTATACGCTGGAAACATTATATAATTGTGTACCGGTACTTCGGAAATATACGAGACGCTAGTACAGCGTTTCCTTGATCCCCATATACTTAGTGCTTGATATTTTTGTCAGCGCAATGCGGTGGCATTGTTGACTGACGACAACGCGGCGATGGCGGAAATAGTAAGTACTAAGTATATGAGGGAGTAAGAAACGCTGTACTAGTACATCATTGCATTAATTCTTGAGTAATCAGCACTCGCTATCCGCGCCATCTGCACGCCTGCTAACCTAGGTGTAGCCCACTACACCGTCGGTTAGCAGACGCACAGCTGACACGAATATCGAGTACTATTGCTTCAAGATTAATGCAATGATGTACTAGTATAAACCGATTTAAATACCTTTCTGTTTCACTGAGGATGCTTTTTCGAGAGTGCATGTGTAAAAACGCAGGCGTAGCGGGCTATGCTGAGGCTTTTACACATGTGCTATCGGGAAAGCAGACCGGTGAACGGTAACACATGATCAACTGCGAGGAGAAGAATATGAAGTTTCAATCATTTTTAATAAAATACGGTGAGATTGGGATCAAGGGCAAGAACCGTTATATGTTCGAGGACGCGCTGATGCGTCAGATCCGATATGCTTTGAAGGATGTGGACGGAACCTTCGGAGTCAGCAAAACCCATGGAAGGGTCTATGTGGACTGTGAGGGGGAGTATGATTATGAGGAAGCGGCGGAAGCGCTGAGCAGGGTGTTCGGGATCGTGGGGATCTGCCCGGTGGTGCGTCTGGAAAATACCGGCTTTGACCAGTTGAAGAGGGATATCATTGCCTATATGGAGGAGCGGTATCCTGAGAGGAACCGGACCTTCAAGGTGGAGGCGCGCAGAAGCAACAAGCGTTATCCCATGCAGTCGATGGAGATCAACTGTGCCCTGGGAGAAGCGATCCTGGAAGCATTTCCGGAGATGAAGGTGGATGTTCATACGCCGGATATCCTGCTGAATGTGGAGATACGGGAAGAGATTTATGTGTATTCGGAGATCATTCCGGGACCGGGCGGCATGCCGGTGGGAACCAATGGGAGCGCTATGCTCCTGCTTTCCGGCGGCATTGACAGTCCGGTTGCCGGATATATGATCGCGAAACGGGGAGTGGCTCTGGAGGCCACTTATTTTCACGCGCCGCCTTATACCAGCGAACGTGCCAGGGAGAAGGTGGTGGATCTGGCAAAGCAGGTGGCAAAATATGCGGGGCCGATCAAGCTGCATGTGGTGAATTTTACAGATATTCAGCTTTATATCTATGAGAAGTGTCCTTATGAGGAACTGACGATTATTATGCGACGGTATATGATGAAGATCGCGGAGCATTTCGCGAAGGCAGACAAGTGTCTGGGGCTGATCACCGGGGAGAGCATCGGACAGGTGGCCAGCCAGACTATGCAGAGCCTTGCGGCGACCAATGCGGTGTGCGGACTTCCGGTGTACCGCCCGCTGATCGGATTTGATAAGAGGGAGATCGTGGAGATTGCCCAGAAGATCGATACCTATGAGACGTCCATACAGCCTTTTGAGGACTGCTGTACGATCTTTGTCGCAAAGCATCCGGTGACCAGGCCGGATTTGGAACGGATCGAAAAGTCGGAGCGTAATCTGGAGGAAAAGATCGGAGAGCTTGTGCGGACGGCGGTCGAGACGGCTGAGGTGGTAATGATACGGTAGTGTATGATACCGAGCGCCAGATAAATCGGCCGTTCAGTATCATGGTATGTCAGGTAAGACACTGCAAAACAATAGTTTCTTACCTGATACATCGAATGAATAAGTAACCGGCCATATGGCCGGAAACTTTTCCATCTGTACGGTTGCAATCCCAACTACCAGTTTTATGCAATTTATTGCAATAAAACTGGTAGTCCGGATTAGCAACCTACTCATAAATGAGCAAAATGCGGCTGCCTTAGCAGACGCAAGAGTGCGATAGCACGGATTTTGCGAATGGATGAGCAGGTTGGGTGATCTTTAGATCATCCAACCGTACAGGTGGAAACTTTTTGTTCGATATACAGGTTAATACAGGTTATTTGATAATGTACGCATCCAGGGCAGCCAAGATGTCCTCCAGTTCTCCATCAGCGTGGATGTTAAGGTCAATCGGCTTGGACAGATCCAGACTGAAAATGCCCATGATGGACTTGGCATCTATAACATATCTTCCGGATACTAAATCAAAGTCATTATCATACTTTGTGATCTCATTTACAAAGGACTTTACTTTGTCAATTGAGTTCAATGAAATCTGCACTGTTTTCATCATGATATATCCCTCCTTCGGATTTTATTTTTGAAGGGCAGCTTCGCCCTGCATTCATTCTACGGGATAGAGATATAAAAGTCAAGAAACTGGTAAAAAAAAATGAAAAAAGGCGAGGGGGTCTTTTATGAAAAAGGCGGCACTGCACAACCTGGGATGTAAAGTAAATGCGTATGAGACGGCGGCAATGCGGGAAATGCTCGAAGGAGCGGGGTATGAGATCGTGCCCTTTGAGGAAGGGGCGGACATCTATATTATCAACACATGTACCGTGACCAATATTGCGGACAGGAAGTCCAGGCAGATGCTGCACCGTGCCAGAAAAATGAATCCGGACGCGGTGGTTGTGGCGGCGGGCTGTTATGTCCAGGCGCAGGAGGAGGGACGGCATCCTGCGGATCCGTGCGTGGATATCGTAATCGGGAATAACCGGAAGAAGGATTTGCCGCAGATACTCCAGGAATATCTGGACAGAAGAGAAATGGAAAAGGGGCAAAGGAGTGCCCCGATGAGCCGGATCGTTGACATCAGCCGCGAGGGGAAGTATGAGGAGCTTCATTTGACGAAACCTGGGGAGCATACCCGGGCATATATCAAAGTGCAGGATGGGTGCAATCAGTTCTGTTCTTACTGCATCATTCCCTTCGCGCGGGGGCGGGTGCGCAGCCGGAGCATGGAGAGTGTGACGGAAGAGGTGCGGGAACTGGCCCGGAGCGGTTACCGGGAGGTGGTGCTGACCGGGATTCATCTGAGTTCGTACGGGATTGATTTTCGGAAGCACGGTGAAAATGGTGCGGGAGAGAAGCAGCCCTGGGAAAGTGGTGCGGGAGCAAAGCAGTCTTGTACGGAATGGGAAAGTCAGGACGGCACCCGGGCAGATCTGCTGGCTTTGATCCGGGCGGTTCATGAGGTGGACGGGATTCTGCGGATCCGGCTGGGGTCTCTGGAGCCGCGGATTGTTACGGAAGAATTTGTCCGGGCGGCAGCGGAGCTTCCGAAGTTGTGTCCGCATTTCCACCTGTCACTCCAGAGCGGCTGCGATGCTACGCTGAGACGGATGAATCGGCGGTACACGACGGAAGAATATTATGAGAAATGTATGCTTTTGCGGAAATATTTTCAGAACCCGGCATTGACCACGGACATTATCGTGGGCTTTCCGGGAGAGACGGAGGAGGAATTTGCCGCTTCTATGGAATTTGTTGACAGGGTCGATTTCTATGAGACTCATATTTTCAAATATTCCAGGCGGGAGGGGACCAGAGCAGCCGCGATGGAACATCAGGTGCCGGAAGCCGTGAAGGCGGAACGCAGCCGGCGGATGATGGAGCTGGGCAAACGAAAGCAGACTGCCTATGAGAGGAGCTTCCTGGGAAGGGAAGTGGAGGTGCTGGTGGAGGAGCGCATTCAGGCACGCGGTCGGGAATATCAGATTGGACACACGAGGGAGTATCTGAAAATAGCGCTGGATGAGGAAGAAAATCTGCAGAACTGCATCAGAAAAATTCGGATTGTAGATGATTTACAAATTATTCATTGAATTTTGCGACGGTTTATATTAGAATAATAGGATAGAGGATGTGTAAACTATAACCCTAAAGGGATGGAAACTAAAGCAGCAGGGAGTGTCGGCAGATCGATTGTCCGTTACAGGGGATGCCTGGTTAAGGTGCGGCCTGTCCATAGCTGCCGGCAGAACGAACAGAAGTGAAATGGAGGAAAAAACATGAGCGACTTAAGTAATACCCAATTCTTTCAGGTGGAGCCAGGACCGCAGATCTCCGCGAAGGATATTCTGGAAATCGTATTCAAGGCGTTGAAGGAAAAGGGATATAATCCGGTGAACCAGATCGTGGGATATGTGATGTCCGGCGATCCGACATATATTACGAGTTATAACGGGGCGAGAAGCCTGGTGATGAAGGTTGAGCGGGACGAACTGGTGGAAGAATTATTAAAATCGTATATCGAGCATAATTCCTGGGCATAATCAATGATGAGGATTATGGGATTGGATTATGGGGAGAAGACCGTAGGCGTGGCGATCAGCGATGCCTTGCTTCTTACTGCCCAGGGAATCGAGACAATTGAGAGAAAAGAGGAGAACAAGCTTCGCCGGACCTGTGCCAGGCTGGAGGAGCTGATCCGGGAGTATGAGGTGGGCAGGATTGTGCTCGGTCTGCCCAGACATATGAACCATGATATCGGGGAACGTGCGGAGAAGACGTTGGAATTTCAGAAGATGCTTATGAGGCGTACGGGCCTGGAGGTGGTCATGTGGGACGAGCGTCTGACCACTGTGGCTGCCGAACGGACACTGATTGAGAGTCAGGTCAGACGGGAAGACAGGAAAAAATATATCGATAAGATCGCGGCAGTCTTTATTTTGCAGGGATATCTGGATTCTCTGCGGAATTAAGCCGTAAGGAACCGCGCAAAATGGCAAGATTATTTTTGCACGGTCTGGCAGGATTATTTTTGTACGGTATTGTAAGATTATTTATGTATGGTATTGTAAGATTATTTTTGCACGGTTCCGAAGGGAGTCAGTATGGAAAAAATTGAATTTACTTTCGCTGATACAAAGGAAGCTGTTGAATTTTACGTGCTGGAACAGACAAAGATCAACGGCTCTACATATATACTTGTGACAGATTCCGAAGAGGGCGACGCAGAATGTCTGATCATGAAGGAAGTCAGCGGCGGGGACGCTGAGGAATCGATTTATGAGATCGTAGAGAATGATATGGAATTAAAGGCGGTTTCCGGAGTGTTTGAGGAACTGCTTGAAAATACGGATATTATAGGATGATATCCTGAGGGAATGAAGGGATACATATAAAATAAAAATGGAGGTGTAATTTGAAAAAAGAGAATATTGGAAAGCTGCGTATCATTCCCCTTGGAGGGCTGGAGCAGATCGGTATGAATATTACTGCCTTTGAGTATGAAGACAGTATTATTGTTGTTGACTGCGGCCTGGCTTTTCCCGAGGATGATATGCTTGGGATCGATCTGGTGATACCAGATGTGAGTTATCTGAAAGACAACATTGAAAAGGTAAAGGGATTTGTGATCACTCATGGACATGAGGATCATATCGGTGCGCTTCCGTATGTCCTGAAGGAGATGAACCTTCCGATCTACACGACGAAGCTGACAATGGGGATTATAGAGAATAAGCTAAAGGAACATAATCTGCTGCGGACGACCAGGAGAAGAGTGGTTCATCACGGACAATCGATCAACCTGGGACAGTTCCGTATCGAGTTTATCAAGACCAATCACAGTATTCAGGACGCTTCGGCGCTGGCGCTGTATTCCCCGGCGGGGATCGTGGTCCATACGGGAGACTTTAAGGTGGATTATACTCCGGTATTCGGGGACGCGATTGACCTGCAGCGCTTCGCGGAGATCGGGAAGAAGGGTGTGCTGGCGTTGATGTCGGACAGTACCAACGCGGAGCGGAAGGGATTCACCCAGTCGGAGCGGACGGTAGGAATTACGTTTGATCATATTTTTGCGGAGCATCAGAATACCAGAATCATCATTGCCACATTTGCGTCCAATGTAGACCGTGTACAGCAGATCATCAATTCTGCTTATAAATATGGCCGCAAGGTTGTGGTAGAAGGAAGGAGCATGGTGAATATCATCTCCACGGCATCCGAACTGGGGTATCTGAATGTTCCGGAAAGTACTTTGATCGAGATTGATGAGATGCGCAACTATCCTCCGGAGAAGATGGTGCTGATCACTACGGGCAGCCAGGGGGAATCTATGGCTGCGTTGTCCCGTATGGCTGCGGACGTGCACAGGAAGGTGACGATTCAGCCAAGCGATACGATTATATTCAGCTCTAACCCGATTCCGGGAAATGAAAAATCAGTTTCCCGCGTGATCAACGAGCTGTCTGCAAAGGGGGCTCATGTTATTTTCCAGGAGGCGCATGTATCCGGACATGCCTGCCAGGAGGAACTGAAACTGATCTACTCTCTGGTAAAGCCGAAATATGCGATTCCGGTGCATGGAGAGTACCGTCATCTGAAAGCGAATTCAGAGATTGCCATGGCACTGGGGATTCCGAGAGAGAATATATTTATCATTCAGTCCGGAGACGTGTTGGAGCTGACAGAGGAGTCGGCGAAGATTGTGGATAAGGTGCATACGGGAGCGATCCTGGTAGATGGACTTGGCGTCGGGGACGTGGGCAATATCGTGCTTCGGGACAGACAGCATCTGGCGGAGGACGGTATCATCATTGTTGTGCTGACCTTAGAGCGTGGAAGCAACCGGCTGCTGGCAGGACCGGATATCGTATCGCGGGGATTTGTCTATGTGAGAGAATCCGAAGGCTTGATGGAAGAGGCAAGGCATGTGATCTCAGACAGCTTGGATAAGTGTCTGACAGGCCGCCGGACGGATTGGAACAGAATCAAGACATCCATCAGGGATACGATGAATGATTTTATCTGGAAGAAGACAAAGAGAAGGCCGATGATCATTCCGATCATTATGGATGTATGACGGAGTGAGAGGCGGAATAGATCGTGAAGAGCAACTACTCTGCGAGGGTACTGAGCAGATATAGTGAAGGAACGAAATCAGACAGACTGCTTTTTGGGTCTGTCTGAACTTTTATGGTCAATCGTGTTTTGTCCAGAAATGGGAATAGCTGGGAGGCAGTGAAGATGATTGCGGAGGAGAGGGCGGTTACTTATATCCGGTCCCTGGAAACAGAGGAGTGCCAGGTACTGGAGGAGGTGGAAAGGGAAGCTCTGGAAAACAGAGTCCCGATCATAAGGAAAGAAACTCAAAGTTTTCTGAAGACACTAATTAGTTTACAAAGACCTGAAAAAATTCTCGAAATTGGGACCGGATCGGGCTTTTCCGCGCTGCTGATGTGTGAATACGCGCCTGCAAAATGTCGGGTCATGACGATTGAGAATTATGAGAAGAGGATCGCCGCGGCGAAAGAGAACTTCCGGCGCGCGGGGAGAGAGGAGCAGATCACGCTGGTGGAAGGGGATGCCCTGGAGGTACTGGGAAGCCTGGAAGGGACGTTTGACTTTGTGTTCATGGACGCGGCAAAGGCACAGTATATTTATTATCTGCCGGAGGTGCTGCGGCTGCTGGGGGATGGCGGTGTGCTGGTCTCTGATAACGTTTTGCAGGGCGGGGATGTGTTGGAATCCCGGTTTGCGGTGGAGCGGAGAGACCGGACAATCCACGCACGGATGCGGGAATATCTGTATGAATTGAAGCACAATGACGCACTTGTCACTTCGATTCTCCCTCTGGGGGATGGAGTGGCGGTGAGCGTGAAGAGAGGATAGTTCCTTGCTGTCCTGGGGCCGTGTATCTGCCGCACGGCTGCAATTATGAAGAGAGGTATATGAGATGAGAGAGTATCCGGAATTGTTAATCCCGGCGGCCAGCCTGGAAGTATTGAAGACGGCGGTGATATTCGGTGCGGATGCGGTTTACATCGGAGGAGAAACTTTTGGGTTGCGCGCGAAAGCAAAAAATTTCTCTGTAAACGAAATGAGAGACGGAATTGCCTTTGCTCATGCCCGTGGTGTGAAGGTGTATGTGACCGCGAACATCCTTGCCCACAACCGGGATCTGGACGGGGTGCGGGAATATTTTCAGGAATTGAAGGATATTCGTCCGGATGGGCTGATCATTGCGGATCCCGGAGTATATGAGATCGCGAAGGAGGTCTGCCCGGAGATCGAGCGGCATATCAGCACCCAGGCGAATAATACCAATTATGGGACGTACCATTTTTGGCACAGGCAGGGGGCGAGCCGGGTGGTGGCTGCACGGGAGCTTTCCATGGAGGAACTGAAGGAGCTGCGCAGGAGGATTCCTAGGGAGATGGAGATCGAAGTATTTATCCATGGCTCCATGTGTATCTCTTATTCCGGAAGGTGTCTCCTGAGTAATTATTTTACAGGGCGGGACGCCAATCAGGGTGCCTGTACTCATCCCTGCCGCTGGAAGTATGCGGTGGTGGAAGAGACGCGGCCGGGAGAATATATGCCAGTCTATGAAAATGACCGGGGGACCTACATTTTTAATTCCAAGGATCTGTGTATGATTGAGCATATACCGGAGCTGGTGGAAGCGGGGATGGACAGTCTGAAAATTGAGGGGCGCATGAAAACGGCGCTGTATGTGGCCACGGTAGCCAGGACTTACCGGAAAGCGCTGGATGATTACCGGGAGAGTCCGGAAAAGTACAGGGAGAATCTGCCCTGGTATCTGGAACAGATTTCCAATTGCACGTACCGGCAGTTTACCACCGGATTTTTCTTCGGGAGGCCGGATGAGAATACTCAGATCTATAATGAGAGCACCTATGTCAGGGAGTATACATATCTGGGAATCGTGGGGGAAGAGCGTGACGGGCTGTACCGGATGGAGCAGCGGAATAAATTCTCTGTGGGGGAACGGATTGAGATCATGAAGCCTGACGGAAGAAATGTGGAGGTAGAGGTCGGCCGCATCGTCAATGAGGATGGGGAAGAGCAGAGAAGCGCGCCCCATGCGAAGCAGGTCTTATATGTGGACCTGCAGGGGAAGGCACAACGGTATGATATTCTGAGACGGGCGGAAGCGGGGAAGGAATTGTAGCACAGGATAGCGCATTTAATGTGATATCCGTACAATCATTAAGTGCATATGCGGCAGCATTCTGGTTAGGCACTTAATAGCGAAATCTTGCGCAAAATGGCAAAATTTTTCGCATCGTGCTTTTCCGGTTTATCCGGGTTAGGAGTTGTAGAAAAAGGGAGAGACAGATGACAGTTCTTTATCAAGTCTGCGGAAAATTTGGTTTGTTTTTGTATATGGTTCTGCTGGTGAAGGTGTGGTATCTGTGCAAGTACGGCGGATCGTGGGGGGATGTATATGGCCTGGTGCCCATTGGGGCGGGCGTAATCCTGTGTATTGTGCTGCGGCTGATTTCCGGGTTTTTGAAAGAGGATGAGGAAAAAGAGGAAACAGACGAATATCAGGAATCGAAAAAGAAAATAAGGCGTATGAAAATCCTGTTCATTGCGATCGGCACTCTTTGCTTCTGCGTCAATGTCATTTATACGGCGATCCCCTATAACGGGGCGCTGTCGTGGCAGCTTGAGGAGTGGTTCGGGAAGAAAGAGGCGAAGCTTGAGCATGACAATTTTTTTGAGGATCATGTGTCCGGGATCCTGGCGGATCTGGGCGGGGCGGTGGAACTGCCGGAGGAACTCTA
Organism: Faecalicatena sp.; assembly: GCA_009774255.1. GTDB lineage: Bacteria > Bacillota > Clostridia > Lachnospirales > Lachnospiraceae > Schaedlerella. The sequence goes on along the minus strand of VSNK01000047.1, from coordinate 5,983 downwards.
CATAGGGGAACGGTTTCAGGTGGAGTTTGATGAGAGGGGAAAAATAGGAACCATCAATACCTTTCTGTACGGCATGGATGAGAAGGGGAAAACGAGAACTTATCTGGTGAGTTATGACGCAGATATGGGTGATACGATGACAGTCCGTACGGGACTCGAAGGAAATGTCACTTATGCGGATGATATGCGGCTGGCTCCTATGCTTGCGATTCTGCAGGCGGCGGATGATGAGGAGCAGCTGAAGGCCTGGTGCGCCGCACACAGGCAGCATCGGGTTTCCAACCCTGATGAAGCCGGAGAAGATGAGGACACAAGGTATGAAATTTTGTACTTTGGACGCCGTTCCTTCTCGACGGAGGAAGGATTGAAGTATCTTCCCGGTGATGCGGACGGAGACGGTGAGGAATCAGGTCTCCAGGGGTTCGGGCAATTGAAAAACGGCGGAGAGATCAGGGGATTTGAAGTATCTCTGCATATTCCGGAGCGGGAGGAGATCATACCGGTCCGCTATATCATGGAGCCGGAATACATCACCCAGGCCCAGCTGAACGGGGAACAGGAAATGCGGCAGGCTGAAGCGGCCGTGGAGGCGGAGAAGTGGATCACGGATCCGAGTGACGGCTCGGTGTATTTCTTCCTGGATGAGAACAAGGGATGGCGGCTTGTAGTAGTGAATGCGGCGGCGGGCAGCAGAGCCTACGGGCTGGAAAAGACGGAAGACGGCGGCGGGCAATGGAACCGAGTCGATGGAAGCCCCTTTGAGGGAGCTACCGGGGCGGCGCATGGACTGATATTCTTTGATGAAGAAATCGGATTTGCAGGGCTGGCAGGGGCCTCGGGGTCGCATGCTCAATTGTATGTGACAAAGGACGGCGGGAATCATTTTACGGAAGTACGGCTGCCTGTGGACAGTGTGGCAGAGCTGCCGGAGCATGCTTTGGAATATGGAAATGCGGCCAAGGACTACGATTATCCGTATCTGCCGGAAAAAGACAAAGATGCGCTGACGGTTCTGGCGGTGACCCAGGCGGGAGAGACAGAAGGGATCCTGTTCCGGTCGGAAGACGGCGGGGAGAACTGGGAGTATGCGGGAGTGACCGCGGATTAAAAAAGCAGACAGATATATTGCCGTTACTGTGAGCACCCGGTCAGGGTGTGAACAGTAACGCGAGGTCAATATTTGTATGAAATCTGGTTAAATGTTCAGAATGTTTTTTCGGCCGATGCGTTTATAATGATACTGAGCGCCAGATAAATCTGCCGCGCAGTATCATTTGATGCGCAAAGCCGCATGAGGAATTATGCCGCTTTGCGGCTGCGGCTGGCGCGATACTCACGGCAGATTTCATTGGCCGTGAGTATAAATGGCATATAGAAAATACCGGGGCGTAAGGAACTGTCCCGGATGAGAAAAGGAGGAAGTAAAAATGGCAGTATTAGAAGTGAATTTTATGGCAGAGACATTGGGAAGGACGGTTCCGATGTATGTGATCCTGCCCACGGACAAGGTATATTTTCCAGGGATGCCAAGGAGGGAAGAGGGAAAGCCCTATAAGACGCTGTATCTGCTGCACGGAGTGATCGGAAACTATACGGACTGGCTGTACGGCACGAGGATCCAGAGGTGGGCGCAGGATCAGAACTTGGTGGTGGTCATGCCCTCGGGAGATAATTTCTTTTATCTGGACCAGCCCTGGAACTGCAACCTGTATGGGGAATTTATCGGGAGAGAGCTGGTGGAATTTACAAGAAAATCATTTCCGCTGTCCCACAGGAGGGAAGATACTTTTATCGGAGGTCTGTCCATGGGCGGCTTCGGCGCTATGAGAAATGGGCTGAAATATCATGACACCTTTGGAAGTATCATATCTTTGTCGGGGGCGTTTATCTTGAATGAAAGTGTGCTGACCAAGGTGGAAAACCCCAAATTTCCGGCAGAATCGGAGGAATTCAAGCATGCCTGCTTCGGGCCGGATCTGCGGGAGGCATTGAACAGTGACAGCAATCCGCAGGTATTGGTGGAGCGTCTGGCCGAGGAAAAGGCGGAATTTCCGGAAATCTATATTGCCTGCGGAGATCAGGACAGTCTTTTGGGTCCCAACAAAGCATTTTCTGAACTGTTGGAGAAGCATGGGATTCCGCATACCTTTGAAGTGGGACCGGGGTCTCATGAGTGGGATTTCTGGGATACCTACCTCAAGCGGGCTCTGGACTGGCTTCCGCTGGAAGGAAAGGATGAGGGGAGGAGCAGCGGGAATGTGGGGCTGTAATGTTACAGTGACATGCAACATAAGTATGTGATCGAAAGGAGACTGTGATGCATGGGAGTTTATCTGAATAGTGAGACAGCGTATACTTTATTTAAAAATGAAACAGAAAAACCGTATTTTGTTGATAAATCGCTGATTCTTGAGGAGCTGTTTCCACTGGTAAAGGAAGGGTCGAACTATATCTGCATCACACGTCCGCGGAGGTTTGGAAAGACGGTTACGGCAAATATGGTAGCGGCATTTTTTTCCGGCGCACACGATTCCGCAGATATTTTTGATTCATTGGAAATCAGTAAGAAAAAGGAGTATCAGACATACCGGAACCGCTATGCGGTCATTCATATTTCGTTCAATGATATATCAAGGCAATGTACGAACTATGAGCAGTACATTACCCGAATTGAAAAAAGGCTGGTCAGAGATTTAAAGAGAGCATATCCTCATGTGGAACTGGAACAGGAAGAATCAGCCGTGGACGTATTGCTGGATATTTATGCGGAAGATGCGGCGGCACGCTTTGTCTTTGTACTGGATGAGTGGGATTTCATTTTTCATCAGTCATTTGTGAAAGAAGATGAAAAAAAGGCATACCTGCAGTTTTTGCGAAGTCTTTTAAAAGATCGGCATTATGTACTGCTGGCGTATATGACAGGAATTCTTCCGATCGCAAAATATTCCAGCGGCTCGGAACTTAACATGTTTCTGGAATATACGATCGCGTCGGAAGAAAAATTTTCTGGCTATTTTGGATTTACGGAACAGGAAGTAGACGGGCTGTTTGAGCGCTATAAAAATAATTGCAAAAAGGACAGGCATATTACAAGAGAGGGACTGAAAATATGGTATGACGGATATCATACAAAATCAGGTCAGCGTTTATATAATCCGCGGTCGGTGATTACTTCTTTGTCCAATAATAACCTTGGAAATTACTGGACCAGTTCAGGTCCCTATGATGAAATTTTTTACTATATTGAAAATAATGTGGCGGCAGTCAGGGAAGATCTGGTGCGGATGATCTCCGGTTTATCCGTACCGGTAAAGGTTCGCGAATACGCGGCAACTGCTATGAGGCTTCAGACGAAGGATGAAATTTTTTCTGCGATGATCGTATATGGATTTTTGAGCTGTGAAAATGGGAAGGTATGTATACCGAACAGAGAGCTTATGGAGCAGTTTGAGGAAATGTTGCAGAAGGAGACTTCCCTGGGATATGTATACCGTCTGGCAAGAGAATCGCGGCGCATGTTGGAAGCGACTCTGGCAGGGGATACGGATACTATGACAAACATCTTGGAGCTGGTTCATAATACGGAAACACCATTGCTTCAATATAATCGTGAAACAGAATCGATCGCAGTTGTGAGCCTGGTATATCTGGCGGCAAGAGACTGGTACCGCATAGAGCGGGAGGATAAAGCCGGGATCGGATATGTTGATTTTATTTTTTATCCGGAAACGAATATGAGTGCGGACTGCATTATTTTGGAGCTAAAGGTAGATCATACACCGGAGGAGGCAATCCAGCAGATCAAGGAGCGGAAATATGATCTGCGTTTTCGGGTAAAACTTGGGGAGAAGCCAAAGTATACCGGGAGAATTCTTGCCGTTGGAATCGGCTATGATAAGAAGCAGAAAAAGCATGAATGCAAAATAGAAGTAATGTAAAAATGAAAAGCCGATGAAGCAACGAGAACGGAGCTTAAGATTTGCCGGCAGGATGCCAGCTATTAGTCAACGCAGGGGCTGAAAAGGAAGGATAATCACATGATCAAAGCAGTTATTTTTGATATTGATAATACGCTCTATGATTTTGATAAGGCAAATGTATATGGAATGGAAGTAGTCAGGGACTATTGCAGCCGTGCTTTTGGGCTGGAGGAACCGCAGTTTCAGGAATATTACCGGAAAGCGTGGAAGCTGGGGGAGCAGCGTGTGGGAACGGACACGGCCGCGATCCACAATCGGATGATTCGGTTTCAGTGTATGATGGAGCTGATGGGTGAGCCGTTGTTTCCACATGTGAAGGAATTGAGCTGCGGATACTGGGACGCAGTGCTTGCCCACATGGAGCCGTCGCCGGGGATTGTGCAGTTCTGTCACAAGCTTCATGAAAAACAGATCCGGATCGGGGTGGGCACGGATATGACGGCGTATATCCAATACCGGAAGCTGGAAGAACTGGGACTTTCTCCTTATATAGACATGGTCGTGACGAGTGAGGAAGCGGGAGTGGAAAAGCCGCATCCGGACTTTTTCAGGCTTTGTGTGGAGAAGAGCGGATGTCTGGCGGAGGAATGTGCGTTTATCGGTGACAATATGAAGAAAGATGTGGAAGGGGCGGCAAAATCCGGCCTGTATGGAATCTGGTACAGCCAGGGAAAAGAGCCGGAGCAGGGGCTGGCTTATCCGTTGATTCGTTCTTTTGAGGATGATATTGTAACAATTCACGGCTTAATCGGCCGCAGATTGTAACGCATACAGTCCACTGCACGTCCGGTTCCGTAGACGGGTGTGGGGAGTAATCCCCACATCTACTCGGCACCATATCCCCACGTTACGTTTAATACAAACCTTAAATTCTGTCGCTATAAGTTAAGGACTTTATATACTTTTCCATGTAGATAAAATCTGGTGCTCCATCTTCTTGGCTCGGTAATTTTATTACTGTGTCCTTCATTTTCTCCAGAGTCCATTTTCTTCCATAGCCAAAACGATATTTATTGGCTTTAATCACTGTTATGAGAAACATGGCAATATATTTATTCATTTTCCAGAAATCCTTTGCATATAAAACATTCACATCATCAGACGCCCAAAATGGCTCTGATTGATAAAAAGCCTCTCCAACGCTTCCGTTATAATTAACCGTGATGCAATTTGGTTTCCAACTGTAATCTGCCTCTATTTTTTCCCGGACACCGTTATTCTCGCTGATTGCTCCCAAATAATTCAAATCCCCTGGGATCATATCCGCTTTTGTTAAACGTCTGCCCTTGGAGAAATCAAAAAGAAATTCCAGCTTGAACTCTTCCCACATCTTGATATCTAAGTTAGAATGCCAGCCACTTCTTTTATATTTACATTCCAAATCAGCTGCCCCACCCTTAACCATGTATGCAAAATAATCATTCACAGTCTGCTGGAAATCGTCCTGTGTCAATTCGGAATAATCCGTCTGCATATATGCTTCACACAGCCATTCGTCATCATATCCAACGCAGTGTCTTGCAGACAAACCATCAACAACGTCTTTATTCCGGTATAATTGCAGCCATTCTTTTTCAATTCTATCCCATTTTCCGAAAGCATCAATTCTTCCTAGTTTTTTGCGTTTTACAAAGCCATCATCTTTACAATAACCAAAAAAGGTTTCCTGAGTACTGTCATGAGGCGTATGCGCTGTCCAGACCATGACACATACGTTTGTCCCTGTGGGATAGAAAATATCATCAGGCATCGAAAATACGGCCTGCAATGTGTTTTTCTTCATCAGTCGCTCCCTTATATCTTTGAACTTTGTGCCAATTGCACAACTCATCGGGACAACAACAACCCCCGTCCCCCCCACTGTAAGGACGTCTAACAAATGTTCAACAAATTCCAGTTCGGCAACATCTTTCTGTGAATATGGCGGGTTGATCAATCCTATGTTTATATTTTTGCTTTTTAAATCATCTGCAATATTCTTATTGAAACAATCGCCTTTATAA
>VSNK01000469.1 GCA_009774255.1 Faecalicatena sp. | reverse complement strand
GGCCGGATTCCAGCCCCAGTACGTACTGGCCTGTGACCGTGCAGCGTGGTGCACGGCCCAGGAGTGAACAGTAACCCAACTGTACGGTTGCAGTCCGAAATATCAGATTTATGCAATTCATTGCAATAGACCGGAATTCCCGAAAGAACCGGGGAATTATACTGCGCGCCAGATAAATCTGCCGCGAAGTATAACATGATGCGCACAGCCACATGAGGAATTATGCCGCTTTGCGGCTGCGGCTGGCACGATACTCACGGCAGATTTCATCGTCCGTGAGTATATCTATGTGTTTACTGCGGTTTGCGGCACAGAAACATCAGATATTGAGACACATCCTATATGCGGACCAGATGCACCCCATCAGATTAGACGGTGTCTCCGCGTCGCCTAATAAATGTACGTTATCCGCCTTGACCGCATCGTATAATTCTCTGTCCGAACTATAACCAACGGATACGATTACCGTGTCAGCCTCCACCGGCTTTACGGTCTTATGGATTCCCGGCAGGCTCTGGGTGATAGCCCTGTCTTTGATGTTCGGCTCATTATATGTAATCGTCTCAATATATGCTTTTTTGTCTTCATATTTTACAACCCTGGAATTTTTCAGAATATCCACTTTATAATATTCCATCAGATCCATCAGGCAATTATAATTCGCCGCACACAGCCCTTCTACATTCAAAATGGTCGGGCAGGTCTCTACCAGTGTTACCTTTTTGTTTTTCCTTGCAAGGTCATATGCCAGCTCGCATCCGGTCAGTCCGGCTCCAACGATCACAACATTCTGATCCCGGATATTCTGATCCTGCAGGACATCTACGGCATAACGGATATTCGGCTGCTCGAATCCAGGTACGGACAGCTTCTTTTCTTTTGCGCCCGTGGCAACGATTATTTCATCATAAGACGCCTTGTCTTCCGGCCTGAATTCTGTATTCAGCAGCACATGGACGCCCGTATCTTTCATCTGTTTGCGATACCATTCGATCAGGCGGCGGTCATCCGCTTTAAAATCAAATGCTGCCGCTGCGATGAAGACGCCGCCAAGCTGATCTTTTTTCTCGTACAGATCAACCCCATGCCCCCGCAGTGCACAGACTCTGGCTGCTTCCATCCCGGCGATCCCGCCGCCGACAACGGCAATCTTCTTTTTGTTGTCCGCCTCATGGATATTGTAGTGATTTTCCATGCCACATCTGGGATTCAGCGCACAGGAGATATCCCTTGTCGCCCTCTTCTCATAATCAATCTGGAAGATTCTGGAAAGGCAGCCAAAATGACAGGAAATACAGGGCCGGATATCGTCCAGTTTTCCGTCTTTGAACTTATTCGCCAGGTCAGGATCCGCCAGTAACGGACGGCCCATACCCATCATGTCAATCTTGCCTTCGGCAATCGACTGATCCGCCAGATCCGGATCATCAAAACGTCCTGCGCAGATCACTGGAATATCCAGTTCCTTCCTGATAAGGGCAACATCCTCCAGGTTCAGCGCCTTCGGCATATATACCGGCGGATGCGGCCAGTACCATGCGTCATACGTTCCATTGTCGCAGTCCAACATATCGTAGCCTGCATCCTGCAGCATTCTGGCAGCCTTCTTACTCTCTTCATAATCCCTTCCGAACTCTTCAAATTCTTCTCCTGGGACAGCTCCCCTGTTGAATGCCTTTGTGTAGCTCTTCACGGAATAGCGCAGTGAAACCGGGAAATCCTGCCCGCACTTCTCCTTGATCGCCTGCACGATCTCAATCGGAAAACGCAGACGGTTCTCAAGTGATCCTCCGTACTCATCCGTACGTTTGTTAAACGCGGAAATCGTGAACTGATCCAGCAGATATCCTTCGTGGACCGCATGAATCTCAACGCCGTCAATTCCGGCATCCATGGCGGCCTTTGCACCAATGGCAAACCACTCTACATACTGATGGATCTCTTCTACTGTCATCTCCTTCTGCACGCCTCTGGGGTCCCATACATTCGGAAGGGCGGACGGCGCCACATCTCCGGGCGCACCTGAGCGTCCTGACAGTGCGGAGATCATAATAAATACCTTCGAGCCATACCGATGAATCCCCTCCGCCAGATACTTCATATTCTCAGTATAGGAAGCTGGATTGTTCATAATGGACGGAAGATGCCCTCCCGGAGGAAGCGGAACCAGGCCGGTAATGATCAGCCCTGTGCCTCCCTTTGCCCTTTCGATGTAATAATCCGCCCCATCCTTTGTGTAAGACCCGTCCTGATTCATCATACGGGGAGAAAACACGCCCATCGGCATCAGCGCAATTCTGTTGGGAATCTCCACTTTACCGATCTTCACAGGTGAAAACAGATGCTTGTAATTCATAACGTTACCTCCTTTATTTTTATAGAACATTGTTCGGTATATTCATTATAAAAGCACATTCATTTTTTGTCAATTCTTTTTCTCAAAGATTATTTTCAAAATTTAATTGGAATAATCCGTATAAATATGATAGTATAAAGA
>VSNK01000468.1 GCA_009774255.1 Faecalicatena sp. | reverse complement strand
GTATGATATTCTGTTCCTTTAAAAAAATCTGATCAACTTCTGCTTTAAAAGAATGTAATTTTCTATTAATTCCAGACCCAATATAAAGTCCTTTTTCTAAAGAAAGACACTCTAAAAAACTTCTGATGTCATTTTCATCATTTATTTCACCTGTCTGTATATTTGCCATAGGAGTACCAGATAATGCCTGTCCTTTTCTAAGCGGATATAACGCAAATGGGAAAATATATTCCTCTCCATTCTTCTGGTATTTGTTATACAAATACGAATATGCCACTCCCAACTCTACCATACAGAATCTGCTCTCGTAATACTCTCTGCTAAGAATGGGGACGAACAAATCACTTGCATTTAATTCCTCAAAAATTGTTTCAATAAAATCTTTTCCTACTTTAATACTTCCACTTTCGGAAGAACAAAACACTTCTATTTCGCTATTAATTGCTTCCAGCAACTCGGCAAACTTCAAAACTATCTCTTTATTTTTTGTAGCATGGCTAATAAATATCCTCATACACTGCACTCCCTAACCTGTTTATTCTTTAAGTTTAGCTAATTTGGGTATCAGTCTTTTCAACTTCCTTTGCTTCCGGCTTTTAACCTGAATTTTTTTGCCACTTATATCACCTACTTCTGAGGATTTTCCAAGATATTCCTTTATGATATTGTTTTTATCACGATTAGTCAATAGATTATTATACTTATTTCAACTTATTTGAAATATTATAAGTCCAATATCTGACTAGAATCACTAGCTTATCCACTAGAAAAAGCGGGATCTTCCCGCTCCTTCTAAAATGCTATTTAGATTAATATATTACACCTTCCGCAGCCTGTCAACAACGCTGTCTCCGCTAAACGACCAATAAGCCACAAGCGGCGTCAAGATACAGATGGCAAATACGATCACTGCCGATACTGTCAACGGAACAGCAGGATAGGTATAGGTAATATACGGGATCAAGCTGCTCTTCACAAAGAAAAATGTACCGGTAAAAATTGCGGTTCCCAAACTAAGAATAAGTATATAGGGAATCGTCCAATACCAAACTCCTTCATAAGCCAGCATCTTACGGATCTGCTGCTTTGTCATTCCTATGCTCTCCAACACTGCCAGCTCATGTCTGCGAACGGTCACATTCACCGACATTGTATTTATAAAATTCATAACACCGATAAAAAGTAAAATAGCAGACAAGCTATTGCCAAGCATATAAATCATACTGAATGATTTATTTAATTCCTGTTCTTTGTCATACTTAGAATTGATCACTACATTTCCATTATCAAACTTCGTGACAATCTGTTCTGTTACTGCCCGTTCCATTCCCTCCATTACAGTAATCTTCAGCTTCTGAATGGTACTGTTAAGCCCAAGACCATCCATATAGTCCTGACTTACCAGCAGATACGGCATCACATATTCCGGCATAAGACCTGTACCCAGATTCAAATATTCCGCCTGCCCGTCTACGGGAACTGCCGACATTTCAAAGGCATACGGCTTTCCTCCGATTACCACATCCAGAGACCGCGGCAGCGGCGCTGGCTTAAATGCCTTGACCATATCCGAAGAACAGAGATAAAAGGAAACCCTGCCTTCTTGAAATTCCTCGTAGCTGGACTCCAAACCTAAATGTTCCTTTATAATTCCAAACTCTCTTTCGTTAATCCCTACGATATTCGATTTCCACAAATCACCGGTATGGTATGCATCCTCATACTGTGCAAGCCCAGGTTCCACTTCATAAAGCATCTCCAGGAATCCGCTAAACGGCCCCTTTGTATTATCAAATCCATCCTCATAACCCATATCCGCACATTTGCGATATGCCGTCACATCCAAAACCCCATCCATATTCTGAATATCTGACATCATTTCTTCCGTAATCATCGGTTTTGAATTATCATACAATGTTACAGAAATGTCCTCGTTTTCAGCAAAATACTGCTCGGCAATTACCGAGACATCAATACTTGACAGGATTCCCGTTGTCACAAGAAAAATGCTTAATCCCAAAAACAATGAGAGGAAAGTAAGAACTGCGCTCTTCTTCCCGCGGAACACATTTCTCCATGCCATGCGGTAAAGCTTATTTTTATGGGGCGCTCTGCCTTTTTCTGTATCATTCTTTCTTTTATTCACTTTCTTATTTTTCAATGCCATTCCCTGATAATGCAGCGCCTCAATCGGAGAAATGCTTCCGGCAATGCCTGCCGGCTTCAGGCTGCCGACAAGAGTTGTTAAAATCGAAAGTGCTGCTGCTCCAATATAGATAACCGGTGAAAATGAGATTGACACAGCATTACTGTCTTTAATCATATACCCGCCGCTCATTCCCATAACTCCCAGCGGAACAACCACGAATGAGATAACCGCTCCGATTCCCAGACCGACAGGGACACCGATCATACATAATTTCCCCATCTGACGGAATATAATGCTCTTAATCTGCCTCTTTGTTGTCCCAATCGTTTTTAGCTTTCCAAAAAACCGAATATCATTGTTC
>VSNK01000467.1 GCA_009774255.1 Faecalicatena sp. | reverse complement strand
GTAGCCCACTACGCCTGCGTTTTTTGACCTGCACACTCGAAGAAATATCCTGTGCAATCTGCGCAAGTTATTTTGCGGCAGTTCATAACCCGGACAAGCCGGAACCAAAATTTTGCCAAAATGCGCAAGATTTTGTTGTTAAGTGCCTAAGGAGTTGTAGAAGAATTCATTGCGTTTTAGATTGCTGCGGATTTTTTTCGTTTAATTTCACTGCTTTGCCGAATAGCAGAAGACCGATGACAAAGAGTACTGAAATAGTGGCGACACCGACATTCATTCTGCCGGTGAGCTGGCTCATTACGGAGACGAGAGTCGTGCCGAGGATAGCAGCGCCTTTTCCACAGATATCATAAAGGCCGAAATATTCTCCCGATTTTTCCACAGGAATGATCTTGCCGAAATAGGAACGAGAGAGAGCCTGAACAGTGCCCTGGAATAAGCCGACCATGACGGCGAGTATCCAGAATTCCCGCTGGGTATCCAAGCCATACGCATACAGGGCAATAAACAGGTATGCCGCGATGCAGACAGTAAGCACCCTTGTAGAACCCGCTTTTTTTGCTATGCGGTTCAGGAGAAGAACGGATGGAAATGCTACAATCTGTGTCAGAAGGAGTGCAAGGAGCAGGCCATTGCTGTCCAGCCCCAGAGCCTGACCATAGGCAGTGGCCATGTCAATGATTGTATAGACTCCGTCGATATAGAAGAAAAACGCGAGCAGAAAAAGGAAAATATGCTTCTCCTTTTTGATATCTGCAAATGTATTTCCAAGGCGGCGGAAGCTGTTGCGGATCACGTGCTCCGTAGATTCAATATAATACTTTTGCTCATAGGAAACCAGCAGAGGAACTGCGGAGAGCAGCCACCATATTGCTGTGATGAAAAAGGCAATGGCCATGGAGGTCTGCATGTTCAGCCCAAGGGAACCGCCTCCGAGTACAATGCCAAGGCTTGCCAGGAAGGGGATACAGCTTCCGATATATCCCCATGCGAAACCCTGAGAGGAAACCGTGTCCATTCGTTCCGGTTCCGTCACGTCAGTGAGCATGGCATCATAGAAAACGAGGCTGGCGGAATAGCCGGTCTTTGCCAGGATAAATATTCCCAGGAACCAGATCCAGGAAGACAGGAATCCCAGGATAATACAGCCGGCAACGCCGATGATAAGTACGATTTTAAATATTCGTTTTTTGAAATTCTTTGTATCCGCAACAGCTCCCAGCGTGGGGCCCATCAGTGCCACGAGCAGGGTACAGATGGAAGAGGCATAACCCCAGTATGCCAGATAGTTTACATCGGAGATTCCTGCATTTTCAGCAAGGTAATTAAAATAAATCGGGAAAATGGTTGCAACCAGCATGGTAAATGCAGAATTACCGACATCGTACAATACCCATTTTTTTTCCATAGGAGTCATTTTGAAATTCATATTGTTTTTCCTTTCTCGGGTACGGGCCGTGTTTGTTACTTTTCCAAAATACTTTCCGTATTGTGCGGTTGGACGCTCTTTAAAGCGGCAGATCCTGCCACCTTTCACCAGGACCAAAGGTTTCGTGGAATCTGGACGGTAGCGCTATCCCGTCGGAAAGGAGCTTATGGTATTTCAGGATCAAACCGACGGCCAATGGTACGGCACCCTTATACAGCTTTTTTAGCAACCGACAGTAATCCTCGCAGGCAGGGTTCGGTGTTTCGCTCATGACCATACCATGTTTGGATTCGTATTGCCCGATCAGCTTCATGGCTGTAAACAGGAATCTCCTTTTTCCAGGATTCGGTGCAAGCAGCAGCTTGTGTATGGAAATCATAGAAGACAGAGATTTTTTAATTTCCTCCGGGGAGACCTCATCAAAAAATGGAGCAATCACCTGTGCGTTCTTTAAGGTGGGGTGGATGTGTTTCGTCCCAAGATAAGAAACCGGATTGATGAAGTCTTCGGTCAAAAGCATTCGGTCAAATTCCATCTCAATTTCGGAATGGCTGATTCCACTGACCTGTATCATTTTTTCGACATATTTATGGCACTCGCTGTCCAGCGCGAAATGGCATATAAACCCATCGATATAAGCTTTTGCCGCTTCCTGATCCAGAGAGCGCCTGATCACCTCCGCTGCCTGCAGAAAGAATGCATCGGCAGGCTGGTCGTGTAATTCGTATCCGGTTGTATTTACATGGTTTGTCATGTACACTTTGTAGTAGAATAAAATGTCAGGGCCATGAACTCCGATATCGAATAATTCCTGTTTGCTTTCAATGGATTTTTGAAGCTGCTTCGGGAGAGCACCGGTCACTTCCTTTCCAAATTTATAGTGTGCATATGTTGTGGGCATAATATACACTCCTTTCCTGTTTATGCTCTTTTTTTATAGTACGGTAGTATATGAACGGCATAACATGAATAACTGCCGTCTGCATCATAGAATTCATATCTATGTACTATCTTATCACAATATAGAGAGAATATAAAACATTTCTTTAAAGAAGATTTGAAAGAATAAAAATTGTGTGACTGTGAGAGTTTGTTAAATTTTTATGAATTTTTATTATTTGCTT
>VSNK01000466.1 GCA_009774255.1 Faecalicatena sp. | reverse complement strand
TACCCGTACTAAGGATGAAAAAATCCCCGCATATCACATCTTTATCAATGACAATCCGCTCCGCGCCCGTCTCATACTTCACAGTCATCGCCAGGTCCAGAGCCGACTGCGTATCAACAATTACCACCTCGTCCCCGGAAACGACTGCAATATCAATCCCGTTGTCATTCAAATATTCTATATTCATAATGCCCTCCTAACTCAATCCTACAGTACAAATTCCAGTTGAAGATAAATTCTACAGGACAACACATAAATTGTCAAGCACCATTTTCATAGCCATCCCCCATACAGAGACCTCCGGTTACAGTTCAATCCTCCAACAGAAAAAGCACCTCCGAAGAGATACCTTTCCCCTATACTTAGACTTCCCAGATATCCCGGCTGCTCCCAGAAGTCTTTGCAGTAAGCCAGGTCGATCATCAGAGAGATCGGCATCAGAAACGGAAGTGCTCCCTCTCCCAATGTGTCATATACGCACCATGTTTTCATTGGGAATCCCAGAAGCTTGGCTTCCCTGAGAGCGGCGGCTTCTTCCGGATTCAGTCCGGCATACGGATCACCGCTTCCGCCTGGTTCCATGGCATCCTTAATATCATCCAGCTTATTGCGCAGAATCACCCAGCGAAATACCAGCCTAAGACAAAAAAAGTCCCCCGCCTTAAGGCGAAGGACTAAATTTTCAACCAAACACAAACACTACGGAACTCTGATGATCAGATGAGAATATATTTCAAAACAAACAGAACTGCAAGCACATACATGAGCACACTGATCTTCTTTTCCTTTGCGCGTCCTGTCAGCAGGTTGATCACCACATAAGAGATCACGCCCATCGCGATCCCTTCAGAAATGCTGTACATGAACGGCATCGCGATCATACTGATATAGCACGGAAGCGCCTCCGTGTAATCCTGAAAATCAATCTTTGTGATGGATGTGATCATCAAAAATCCAACCACGATCAATGCCGGAGCCGTAGCAAAGGAAGGAATCGCCAGGAAGATCGGCGACAAAAACAGTGCCAGCCCGAACAGCGCCGCCGATACCACAGCCGTAAGCCCCGTTCTGCCGCCCTCGGCCACGCCGGAAGCACTCTCAACGAAGGTAGTTGTGGTAGAGGTTCCAAACACCGCGCCAAGGGAGGTTCCCACAGCGTCCGCCATCAGCGCGCCCTTGATCTTCGGGAGCTTTCCATCCTCATCCAGCATATCCGCCTTGGAAGCCACACCGATCAGGGTTCCCAGCGTATCAAACATATCCACAAACAAAAATGCGAACATGATGGTCAAAAAATTCAGGGACAGCACCCCGCTGAAATCCATTTTAAAAAATGTCGGCGCCATACTCGGAATGCCGAAGCCTGAACTGAAATCCGGCAGTACGCTGAACATCCCCAGTTCCGGATCCGGACGGTACAGGCCCACCAACTCACACACGATTCCCAGAACCCAGGTTCCCAGGATTCCCCACAGGATATTGCCCTTTACATTTTTCACGACAAGCACGGCCGTGAGCAGGATCCCGATCAGGGCCAGCAGAACCGTGATGCCTTCCGAAAGAAATGTCCCCGCATCAATCGAGCCTCTGAACGAATACACGGATACCAGGGTCGCGCTGTCCACTACGATCTTCGCGTTCTGCAGGCCGATGAAGGCGATGAACAGGCCAATCCCCACGGATACCGCATGCTTCAGGTTCATGGGAATGGCGTTGAAAATAGCTTCCCGCACGCTGGTCAGCGACAGTACGATGAAAATGATTCCTTCCACAAATACCGCCGCCAGAGCCATCTGCCATGTATAGCCCATCTGCAGGACTACCGTATACGCAAAATAGGCATTCAGCCCCATGCCGGGCGCCAGCACAAATGGGTAGTTTGCAAAAGCCGCCATCAAAAGCGTCGCCACGAGGGACGCCAGGGCGGTTGCGGTAAATACGGCCCCCGCATCCATTCCCGAAGCGCTCAGAATATTCGGATTGACCGCCAGGATATAAGCCATTGTCATAAACGTGGTGACACCCGCGATCACCTCCGTCTTCACATCCGTATGATGCTCCGACAGATGAAAGACCTTTTCCAAAAATCCCTGATTATTGTTGTTCTCCATACTTCATACCTCCTGTTCTTTCATGTCTCGTCAACCAGTAGTCAGAATTGTGCCTCAGAGCGTTACTGTTCGCTCTCTTACCATGAACTGTAAACTCAAAGCTTCTTCATTTCCCCCAAAAATTCTCACCCCCATTGAAAAAACTTCATGCACTTATTTGAAAAAAATTCGGAAAAGTTTCCTAAATAGAACAAGAAAAGTGTGCGTCTTGACGCACACGCGCGCCAAAGCGCGGCTGCGGAAGCAGCCATTTTCCTTATGCGCGTAGTGCGCATCCCCCGGAGGGTTTTTATTCTATAGGAAAATTCGGAGAAGTTTCCTATAGAATAAGAAAAGAGTTTCGCTTGCGAAACTCGCGCCTGCGGCGGTCGCATCGCGACATCTACCTTGTACGCCGCAGTGCGCATCCCCCGGAGGGTTTTTATTCTATAGGAAAATTCAGAGAAGTTTC
>VSNK01000465.1 GCA_009774255.1 Faecalicatena sp. | reverse complement strand
TCTATATCTTTTACTCTTCTTTGTAAAAATATATGGAAATGAAAAGGGTACAACAAATAGATATTATTTGAGTACTCTTAGTATATGGGGTGTACTTTCCATTTCGGTTCCTTTTTTAATGCTCGGTGTCAGATTAACCGCAGTATTGTGTAAAGTTGATACGGCTTTACAGCTATTGCCGTTATTATCAAAATATGAGATGCTGATCAATATGCTTCTGGTATGTACCGCGGCAATTGCGGTTGGATTCGTAATTGATCAAAGATGGATGATCGCTGTGTCTATGTTTGTTTTATTTGTTTTTATGATATCGGATATGTTTTCGATTGGCGGAAGTACTCAAATGAAAATAAGCATTGCTGCGGCTTATTACTTAGTGATTACAATATTCGGATATATTGGGCTGGGAATGATGCTGTTATTGAAGGAGAAGCAAAGTGCAGATATATGATATCCCGGAAGCGTTTAGCTTGTCTATAAGATTAAAATTGATAAGCGGCCTGACAGGCGGCGAAAAGACATTTACTGAATTAAAGAATATTACAAAGGCTACGGATGGAAATATAAGTGTGCAATTATCAAAATTGGAAGAATGGGGATATATTAAATCAGATAAAAGAATATGCGAAAAAAGGCCAAAAACCAGCTATAAAATAACAGATTTTGGTATTCAGCAGTTAAAAGAGTATGTTGATCTTTTGGAATCAATATTGAACCAGTAGTTTTACGATCTGATGCTTTACACTCAGATTTCCTTTTGATATAATGGAAATATCTCAATATATAGTATTTTCATTATAGAAGGGGGCGAGCACGTGACTGAAAAAGAAATGCTTCAGAAGAATATTGAGGAATTTGTACAATTACAAAGTTATATGTTATTGTGCGAAAAGGATTCCGAAGTATATAAAGTCATGAAAGTAAGATATAATACTTTAAAGGTTATTCTTACAACATGCGGCGTGAATCTGACAGACATTGACAGGATAAAAGAGTAAGGAACTGTCCCTAAATGTGGCCTGTAACGAATATTTTTTCGGATAACGACAGTGATGACAGGACAGACGACCATCACTTTAATAAAAATTCGGCTGGAGGATAAGAGCCGCGTAAGCGGCGGAAGGAGAGAGAAAAAAATGAGTAGCGAAATCAGAGACATCAGCCTGGCGGAGTCAGGCGAACAGAAGATCGAATGGGTGAAAAGGAACTGTGACCTGCTGCGCATGCTGGAAGAAGAGTTCAGCCGGACGAAACCATTTACAGGAAAAAAGATTACCCTTTCCGTACATCTGGAGGCGAAGACAGCCTACCTGTGCAAGGTGCTGGCGGCAGGCGGGGCCGAGATGTACGTGACAGGCTCCAACCCGCTTTCTACACAGGATGATGTGGCGGCAGCGCTGGTAAAAGCCGGCCTGGAGGTTCATGCATGGTACGGGGCGACGGAGGAAGAATATAACAGGCATATCCGCGCCGTACTTTCCGCAGGTCCCAATATCATCATCGACGACGGCGGAGATCTGGTGCATATGGTTCACACGGAGCTGCCGGAGTTGATCCCGGCCATCCTGGGCGGCTGTGAGGAGACCACAACAGGAATCATCCGCCTGGAGGCAATGAACCGTGCCGGGGATCTGAAGTTCCCGATGATCCGTGTCAACAATGCGCAGTGCAAGCATTTCTTTGATAACCGGTATGGTACCGGACAGTCCGTGTGGGACGGCATCATGCGCACCACCAACCTGATCGTGGCCGGCAAGATTGTAGTGGTAGCCGGTTACGGATGGTGCGGAAAGGGCGTGTCCATGCGGGCCAAGGGACTGGGCGCAAGGGTCATCGTGACAGAGATCGATCCGGTAAAAGCTATCGAAGCGGTGATGGACGGTTTTGATGTCATGCCCATGAAAGAGGCCGCAAAGTTGGGCGACTTTTTTATCACGGTGACAGGGTGCGACAAGGTCATCGATGAAGAAGACTTTATGGAAATGAAAGAAGGCGCGATCCTCTGTAATGCAGGACATTTTGACTGTGAGATCAATATGGCGGGACTGCGTGCCATGGCAGCGGAGTCAAAGGAAATGCGTAAAAACATCCAGGGCTACAAGCTGCCTAACGGCCGGTGGATCTTTGTACTGGCGGAAGGAAGGCTGGTCAATCTGGCGGCAGGGGACGGACATCCGGCGGAGATCATGGATATGAGCTTCGCGATCCAGGCGCTTTCCGCGAAATATCTGGCAGAGCATGGAAAGGAAATGACAGAGAAGCTGATCGATGTTCCGGTGGAGATCGATCAGGATGTGGCAGTGAGAAAGCTCCGGTTCCTGGGCAAGGAAATCGATACGCTCACTCCTGAGCAGGAGGCTTATCTGAATAAATCTCTTGTCTGAATAACTCCTAACCCGGACAAGCCGGAACCAAAATTTTGCCAAAATGCGCAAGATTACGTTGTTAAGTGTCTAATTATAAAAATTTACGGCAGGATCATTCCTGCCGTAAATCTATGTAAGGAGTTGTAGAAAAATAAGTGACACATCTTGGCTTGTCTATTTCTCCGGCTGCACAGGTCAAAAAGCCTCGAC
>VSNK01000464.1 GCA_009774255.1 Faecalicatena sp. | reverse complement strand
TATAAAAAATTAAGAATTTAGGTTAGACCCTATAATAGAATCTAACCTATTATTTAACTAAATGACATTGGTTCACACCCAATGTCATTAACTTAAGGAATTGCTGTAATAAAATGGGCCTGACAAGCCGCATATTTTCGTATATTTTGGTTGTAAAATATGCATGGTAGCGGCTTAAGTTAATGACATTGGTTCACACCCGGGTGCTCACAGTAACGATT
Organism: Faecalicatena sp.; assembly: GCA_009774255.1. GTDB lineage: Bacteria > Bacillota > Clostridia > Lachnospirales > Lachnospiraceae > Schaedlerella. The sequence goes on along the minus strand of VSNK01000464.1, from coordinate 2,374 downwards.
AGACCACCTATATCAAGATACGGATCTGCGCATTAAAACAGATGGCAGTTTACAAGATTTTTTTAATGCTTATCCCCCGCCCCCCTGATACCCAAAATAGATGCTGCTATACCCTTTGGGTATCATTCAGCCTTCACTCCTAAAATGATTCCAAATATTTCTGGAGCCTATCCACAAACTGTCCAATATGTATCCCATCCACAACTGCTCCCTTGCAATCCTCCCCGCCGTCTCCACATATTCCTGAATACTGCCTCGAAGCGGCACATTAACCACTTTGAACAGTCCCGTATCCTGATTCAGATAAGTAAACGCAGTATCAATATGCTCAAAAAGAACCACCTTCCCATCCAGAAAACGATACCGGAACGCTTCAATCTCATCCGCGCATTTACATACTGCATACAGGGAATATATTTTCATATCAATCACTTTCCCATTTTTTACAGCATTCTTTCTTAATGTTCCTTCACATTGAAAGCCCGCTTTTTCCGGCACACGGCAGGATGCCGTATTATACACAAATGGCTCTGCATAAATACGGATAATATTACTTTTCTCAAAAACATATCCACAGACCTGTTTTACAGCCTCTGTCATGATCCCTTTTCCCCAGTATCCTTCCGCAATATAATATCCCAGCTCGGCTGTCCGCCTGTGGATATTCCCCTGGTGGAAAACACCAATACTTCCCACCACCCGTCCATCTGCTGTTATGGCAAAAGCAAAGGTTTCATTTTCATCCGCGGACAGCATAACAGAAATAAAATCTGTCCCGTTCTGTTCCGTATAAGGGTACGGCAGCCCCTCTCTAAGATTATCCTGTACTTTTCTATTGAATTCATACAGCGTCTCATCAGGCATATCCCTGAAAAGCATTTTAAAATGATCCGTTATGGCGGCATCTATGCCCGCCACCGAGAGATTGACAAAAAGCTCCGTCGCGCAGTTTCCCGCGAAAAGCGTAAGCGATAGAAAAACGGCGTTACAGACAATCTACCATATATATGATAAGATCCAGTATAATTACTCAACCGGGTAGTTCCACGATAGTGTAACTTTAGCCTTGCAGTATAAGGAATAGAAGCATTACAGGCGAGCACAGGCAGCCAGATTTCAGGAAAGCTGCTCTTTCATAATGCGATTGCCAGGGTATGCTGACAGAATAAATCCAGAAAAGAAGAGAATCATTTGCTCATGGAAATACCTGGTAGAAGTGACATAATCAATGAAGTAGAAAAAGACCCTGGATGGTGAAAGGGGGGAAGTATGCCCAAATATAGAAAAGGCAACCCTCCATTTGGGCTGGTTTGAATAAAATGGCAAGGAACACTTTTTCGGTACAGCAACTACGTTCTGAATATAGAATATTTACTCATTGAGACCGTGCTTTTTTCTATAGAAAAATATGCAAACTGCTCGAAATGGAGTCTATAGATAAAGATAGTAGCATTGAGGCCAGAAGCCGTGTGCCAACTGTAAAAATGCATTTTAAAGCCTCGGCTAACGATAACTGCCAGGCCAGTGACTGTAAAAACAGGGAGGAAGTCTGGCCAGCAAGATCCCCAGGTAAAGTTACACTATCAGACAAAAGAAAATCCTTGAATTTTCTTCCGTGTTATGCTATTCTTTAGATACAGAAGGACACCTGCTGGCAACAGGTGTCCTTCCGGAACTACCGATAGACGGTTAACCCACACAATATGTTAAGCAAAAATAGCCGTTTATCTTGTCACGGCTAGCTAATAAGAGGCGCCTGCTGGTAACAGACGCCCCAAAAACGGAGTTCCCCACTCCAATGGTGGATGCTCCCAATACTGGTTATGCTCTTACGAGCACCGCCTATCCTGTGGAACAGACAGGATAGGCATTTTATTTTTTCTTACTGTCTCTCTTATCGAGAAAGGTCAGAAACGCAACGATCAGACTACCAAAGGAAATTAGCAAGCCAATTATCCCTATAAATATCAAAATAATATCTGCGGCTGTCATATCACGCACCTCCCTTCCTATGTATTCCGGCAAGCCGGTCAATAAACTCGGGAGACTGCCACCCCTGTCATGGGTTCCATGATGGGATTCTACATAGCACCATTTTGGCGGGTAATAAAAGTGCGAACCTGATTTCCGAGTGTCATATTAGTGTCACGGAGAGAATAAAAATACCGGAAACCCTGAATTTACAAGGCTTCCGTCGAAAAATTCCGTTATTCGAACTCGGCAAGTTCAGCTTGTTTCCTAACCTATTTTGTTTAATTTCCTACATCCAATTGCCGAGTTTATACTTCAATTATGCACTATATTTAGGCTTACTGATTTTCTGTTGCCAAAATGTTGCCATGTATTCATTATATCAAAATTGGCAGATAAAGTA
>VSNK01000463.1 GCA_009774255.1 Faecalicatena sp. | reverse complement strand
CCGGTACAGAGGATGATCTGGGACATGGATGAGAAGGGTGAATGGTGTGGCAGGATAAAAGGGATTGATGATTTTTATTATGCTACCAGGAGAAATACAGTCAGACAAGAAAATAAGAACGGAAGTATCTTTGTGGATTATCATATTCAGCCGGATTTTTCAGACAGAAATACTATTGTCTATGGCCATAATATGAAAAATGGCAGTATGTTCGGCACGCTTGATCGTTATCAGGATCAAAGCCTGCACCAAGAGCATCCATGTTTTTATATCTATGTTCCGGGAGCTGTACTGGAATATCAGATCATATCCTGTTATGCTGGCCGAAATGGAAGCATCGGATATACTTACTCCTTTCCGGAACCGGAGGATTTCCAAAAGTTTGTGGATACAGTATTCTCCTATTCCGATTATGATACGGGAGTAATAATAACTGATTCAGACCATATCGTGACACTTTCGACCTGCGTGAATACAGACAGGAATTACCGCTATCTGGTACATGGGAAACTGGTACAAAAAATTCAGAATTAAAAGGAGAATCAGAAGATGATAGATTTAGAATACAGCCATTATATGACGGAATTATTAATGGATAATAGACTGACGGTAGAATTACGTTCTCGAAAATTTGATGCGTTAAGACGATTAAGGGTAATTACAGCACTGTATGAAGAAGAAGGGTTTCTCCCGGAGCTGGTTGAGACGGTATTCTGTAAAAAGGCAGCTTTCATTATGAAGGCGCGGACAAAAGCTGAACTGGAGGAGATTATAAAGCCAAGTACTCCAAGGTATTCCGGTGGTACTTTTTTATCCATGCAATTCTTATCATATTGATGAGGAAGAACTGATTCTTTGGTCTAAGACTTCATTGAAAGCGCCGTTGATTCCGCAGGGATATAAGCGTTATCAGGAATTATTTGAAAGATATGTTGGCAGTGAAGCAAAAGATATGGCTGCGTAGAAAAATGAAGAATGAAATAGAGACATTGGCATTACGCCGGTGTCTTTTTATTTTCTTAGAAATGCCGTTGCACTTTACATATCTCACACGTACAGAGTATGTATTAATGATAAAGGAGTCGATGATATATGATTAAGAAACTAAGAGTTGCGGTAGATCACGGTAACCGGAATATGAAAACCTGCCATTTTATTTTCACAAGCGGTCTGAATATGTTGGATAAAAAGCCTGCTAGTGGTGAACAGTACCTTCAGTATGAGGGGAAATATTATACCCTCAGCGAACAAAGGATTCCATACCAGAGGGATAAAACTTTAGACTTTCGGTTCTTTATTCTCACACTGTTTGCAATTGCAATGGAACTAGAAGGAAAAGAACAGATCCAGCCGGAGGATGTAGTGCAAATCCAACTTCCCATTGGACTGCCGCCAAAGCATTTTGCAGAACTCTATGAAAAGTATGAGTTATTTTTCAAAGCTGAAGGAAAAGTATTGGATCTGAATTTTAACGGAAAACTCTATCACATCTGCATTCAGGATGTATGAGCCTTTGTACAAGATTTTGCGGCCATGATGACCATAGGACAGGACATTATGAAAGTTCCAAAGGCAGTCGGCATTGATATCGGAGGTTTTACAACCGATTATCTTCTCATAAGAAATGGCAGGCCGGATATGGGGTACTGTGATTCTATGGAAAAAGGTGTGATTACCATGTATAACCAGATTATTTCCAGTGTTAACAGCGAGTATGATATGCTGCTTGAAGATGCAGACATTGACAGTATCCTTGCCGGAAATACACAGTATTATGATGACAGCGTGGTGCATATGACAGAGGGCATGGTACAGGATTTTGTAACATATCTGCTGAACAGCATAAGGGAACGCGGGATTGATACAAAGACATCCTATACGATTTTTATCGGTGGCGGTGCGGTTTTACTGAAACATTTCCTTAAAAAATCAAACCGTTTGGGAAAATATCTATTCATTGAGAACTTGAAGGCTAATGCTAAAGGATATGATCTGCTTTACCGTGCATATGAGAATGGGAAGTGATGCAAATGGCAAAGAAAAAACCATATGTATTTACGATTGGATTTGACGAAACGAATCTTTCCCATGTGAGGGCGGCAGAAATACTGAACGGAACCAAAAAGAAAGCTTCGTTGATTGCGGCTGCTGTTTTAAGCTATGTTGATGGGACGGCTTCAGAGAAAATTTCTGAACTAAGCCAGGAAGCACTGCAGCCATTTCTGGAAACCTTGATCCGGAAGGAACTGGAAAATATCATGGGAGAACAAAAAAGCCATGAAGGTAGAATGAATGATTCAAGAGAGGTGTTCGATATCTCTTTAGAAGATGAGGATGTCCCAATAGATGAAAATATTACCCAGAACATTGTTGATGCGATAGAAGCATTTCGTAAAAATTGATAATGAATTTGTTCGGATCAGGCCGATAGAAAATCAATCACACTGTCAATGTACTATAAATAGCATGCCAAAAGCTATATGAAGCTGACTGCCCAAGCGGCAGTCAGCTTTTTCTTTATATTTGGATGTATTTACGGCATTCATTCCAAAAACATATTCTTACCATTCTAAGTTTTCTCATACGGTTTACTTTCACAATATATTGT
>VSNK01000462.1 GCA_009774255.1 Faecalicatena sp. | reverse complement strand
CCTGATTGCGTTGATGGGGGTATGAGTATGGAGATCAAAGGAAAAAAAGTATTGGTATTTGGTTCGGGAATCAGCGGCGTGGCGGCAGGGCAGCTACTGCTCCGGGAAGGCGCGGAAGTGATCCTGTATGATGGAAATTCTTCTCTGGACGGAGCAATGATCCGTGCGGAGCTGCTCGAAGGCGCGGAAGGGCTGTGTGACCTGCCCGGCGGGGCAGGAGAGAAGGGAGATCTTTCTGCAAGGGCGCAGGTGGTGCTGGGAGCTTTTCCGGAGGAAGAGCTGGATTCTCTGGAACTGGTGGTAATCAGCCCCGGTGTTCCGTTGGAACTGCCGATCGTGAAGCAGATGCAGGATATGCAGATCCCTATCTGGGGGGAAGTGGAGCTGGCTTATGTCTTTGGTCATGGCGATGTACTCGCCATAACCGGGACCAACGGAAAGACGACGACCACCACGCTGCTTGGTGAGATTATGAAGAGCTATAAGGAAAGCGTATATGTGGTCGGTAATATCGGGAATCCTTACGCCTGCGTGGCTTCCGAGACAACACCAAAGTCCGTGGTCGTGGCGGAGATGAGCAGCTTCCAGCTTGAGACGATACATACCTTTTGTCCGGTGGTCAGCGCGGTGCTGAATATTACGCCGGATCATCTGAACCGGCATCACACGATGGATGCCTATATTGGGGCGAAGAAAAATATTTTCCGTAACCAGAGAGCGGAGCATACGTGTGTCCTCAATTATGAGGATGAAGTGACCAGAAAGTTTGGGGAAAATACGAACGCCCAGGTTCTATATTTCAGCAGCAGGCGTAAACTGGAAAGAGGGATCTATCTGGAGAATGGCCGGATCATCTACCAGGATCGGGAGCCGGTACAGATCTGCCGTACGGAGGAACTGCAGCTCTTGGGCACCCATAATTATGAAAATGTAATGGCGGCGGCGGCGATGGCGGCGGCCTATGGAGTTCCGATCGAGATCATCCGGAAGGCCGTGAAGAATTTCAAAGGGGTGGAGCATCGGATTGAATTCGTGGCGGAAGTGAAAGGGGTCGCTTACTACAATGATTCCAAGGCCACCAATCCGGATGCGGCGATCCGCGGGATCCAGGCGATGAACCGCCCCACCCTTCTCATCGGCGGGGGCTTTGATAAGAATTCCGATTATGAAGACTGGATCCGCGCTTTTGACGGGAAGGTGAAAAAGCTGGTCCTTCTTGGGCAGACCGCGGAAAAGATCGCGTCCACGGCCCACAAACTTGGATTTGAAGATACGATCCTGGTGGATACCTTTGAGGAAGCGGTGAAAACCTGTGCGAGATATGCAAAGCCAGGAGACGCAGTACTGCTTTCCCCAGCCTGCGCAAGCTGGGGAATGTTTAAAAATTATGAAGAACGGGGAGATAAATTCAAAGAGTTTGTACAACATTTCTGAATTTAAGGAGTGAATTTATATGCCCAAGTATCCCCAAAAGCAAGGCTGGAGGCGGTATGACTATACGATGCTGGCGGTGGTGCTTCTTCTGGTCGTGATTGGTCTGGTGCTTCTCTACAGCACCAGTTCCTACAACGGTCAGGTCAAGTTCCATGATCCGTTCTATTATCTGAAAAAGCAGGGATTCGCGACATTATTGGGACTGGGCGGTATGTTCTTTGTGGCAGGGATCGATTATCACAGATGGGTGCCTCTGGCAAACCTGGGCTATCTGACGGCGGTGCTTTTGTCCGTTGCGGTCATATTTGTGGGAGACGAATATAATGGGTCCAAAAGATGGCTGTCTTTGGGCCCTGTTTCATTCCAGCCCTCGGAATTTGCCAAGGTGGCTGTCATCCTTTTTCTGGCCTGCCTGGTGACAAAGCATGTAAAGGAAATGGGGAAATTCACGACATTGATCCGGGTGATGATTCCCGTTCTCCCGATCGTGGGCCTGGTGGGGGCCAGCAATCTGAGTACGGCGATCATCATTTTGGGAATCGCGGCAGTGCTGATCTTTGTGGCAAGCCCGAAATATCTGCAGTTCATTGCCATGGCGGCAGCGGCGGTGGGGTTTATGGGCATCTTTCTGGCATTGGAGAGTTACCGGCTGGAACGGCTGGCGATCTGGAGAAATCCGGAACAGTACGAGAAAGGGTATCAGACGCTTCAGGGATTATACGCCATCGGCTCCGGGGGACTGTTCGGCAGAGGGCTGGGAGAGAGCGTGCAGAAGCTGGGGTTTCTGCCGGAAGCACAGAATGACATGATCTTTTCGATCATCTGCGAAGAGCTGGGGCTGGTAGGAGCCAGTTTTATCGTATTGCTGTTTTTGATCCTGATCTGGCGCTTCTTTGTGATCGCCACCCGGGCAAAGGATCTTCTGGGAGCTTTGATCGCTTCCGGTGCCATGGCACATATGATGATTCAGGTCATCCTGAACATTGCCGTTGTGACCAATACGATCCCCAATACGGGCATCACTCTTCCCTTCATCAGCTACGGGGGAACCTCCGTACTCTTCCTGCTGCTGGAAATGGGGCTTGTGCTGAGCGTATCAAATCTGGTAAAATAACAGGGGATTTTTTGTTCTATAGGAAACTTCTCCGAATTTTCCTATAGAACAAAAACCCTCCGGGGGATGCGCACTGCGGCGTAC
>VSNK01000461.1 GCA_009774255.1 Faecalicatena sp. | reverse complement strand
GCAGCAGGGGAGGAACAACGGTACGGAGTACATCTCTTTAGACCTTGCCACCTCACAAAGAAGCCAGAACGCACAGAGTAATCCAGAAACCCCCTATGAATCCGTTTTCTATCAGTGTTATCTGAACAAACACCTGTCTGAACGACTTCTGAAAGCGGGAGTTAAGAAAGGCACCTGCCTGTATATCTATGGGGAACTTGAACTCCATCCCTTTGTTTACAGCCAAGGGCAGAGAGCAGGCCAGGCCGGTTCCGGCGCTAAGATCAATGTACGGGACTGGCAGTTCTGCCTTTCCAACAAACCAGAAGGAGAGGCAGGCGGAAACCAGGCAGGCACACCGCCATACAATGGAGGCGCAGCTACGCCGGGATCCGGAGGCTATCAGAATCCTGCCGGTGCTGCACAGGGAGGCGCGTATCCTGCCGGAGGAAATGCTGCCGGAAACGGAAACTATCCAGGCAGCAGCAATGCTTCTGGTGGAGGCAACTATCCCAACGGAGGTAATGGCAATTACTCTAACGTTGGAAACAGCAATGCAGGCACCAGCTACCCAAATAGTAGGAATGGCGCTACAGGTGGCAGCTATCCAAATGGAGGCAGCAACATGGGCAACGGTTCGCAGCCTGCGAACGGAGGAGCCCCACAAGGCGGTTCTTACCAGGCAAATGCCCCTGCACAGAATGGTTCGGCTGGAAACCAGATGTACCAGCAGCAGAGAGGGAATGCCCAGTACGGCCAGACACCGCCGCAGGGCGGCTTTGCCGGAGACGGGTTTACCAACATCCCTGAAGGCATGGCCTCACAGCTTCCCTTCACTGCATAACTTCAGAATCACCCAGTTACGGAGCCTGCCAGCGGCAGCCGCTCCTACAGATCACTTCTGGAAAGGAATTGCGTGTTTACGTTTGAACGCAGCAGTTCCTTTTCTCAAAACAATTTCAACCGCAAATTATTTTTATGAAAGGAATCCCAAATGAAAACAAGAAAAGAAGAACACAGAAGTATCAAGATGATAAAAACAGTTGCCATTATTTTATTCCTGGCCCTGCTGTTTACTCCGGAACAAATGAACCGGACTGTCATTGCCGGCATCGCAATCGCCGGAATCACAGGAAGCCTTCTTTTCCTTCTGATTCCCATGCTGCCGCGTATCTCAGTTCCAGCCTTTTTAAGAGATACCCATTCACACATACAGAAGCGTGGGAAAAACCGGCAGAAAAGCCCTGTCTTTGACATGGAAACGCTGCTGATCCGGCAGATCAGTTACCAGATCACCGATAAGATCAAAGCAGCTTTCCCGGATGCGTCCTGGGAATATACCCGGCCCATCAAGGCGGAGTTCCTGCTGAATTGCGACCTTATCCGCATCCGAACCTTCCATACGGGAGATTATAATTTCGCGGATATTTCCCTGGACCGGTATGGACATCTGAAGCTTTTCATGATGACTATTACAGATTTCACACCCAACCTGGGGAGGACGAATCCGGATAACCCTATGCCTGGTAATCCTGAAAATCCAGCAGAACCTCCCGTCCATGTAGATCCGGAATCCTGGTATTCCCTCATCGGGAAGCCATTGCTGACGGAACTGATCGGAGACCTGCAGGCAAGAGGGCACCAGAAGCTTTTTATCAATGAAGCCGGGGAAATATTTATTTATGCAAACAATACCCCGGAAATAAAAGATACCTTCCAGCATTTCCCGCCCAGAGATTACTGGGCAGCCCTCATGGAGATCTTTACCCGTGATGAGCTGAAAGCAGCGGAAACCAATGACACCCTGGAAGTATCCTGGGCATAGAAGGGAGAGAATGATTATGGCAAATGGAAATCTATTACCCAACTGGTCCTTTAAGCGAAAGCTGCCGGAACCGTTCGAGGATTATACCGATGACCCGGTATTTAAAAATGTCTATTCCAAGCATTGCATACAGCCCCAGAAGCGTTCCACGCTCCATGCGGCGACACTTCGGGCAATCCTGGCATATCTGGAACTAGAATCACCCACAGGCGGGAAACCGCCGGAGGAACTTGGTGCAATCGGAAGCCAGGGAAATAATTTTACGATTGCGGAATATCCGAGCAAGACCGGAGAACTCCACGTAGCAGTCTACAACCGGACAAACGGCAAGTTTACGGCGGGCTGTTACCAGATGCCTCCGGATCCGGAAAGCAATCCGGAAAAATATATGCTGAAGGAAGATGACAAAAGCGGCGCTGCCCTGATCTTTGCTCTCATCCCAACTGCTATGGCGGATGACGAGTTCAATGAGCATTACCAGAAGCTGAAGGAAGACCGGGATAACGGCTATCCCAACATGGACGAAACGGCAGAGACCGCAGCAATCCTGTGCGATAACCTTTACCGGCGTATCCGCTATGGAACCTCCCTGACAGTCGGTGGGATTCCAAATGATACGCCAACCAACGGTTCCATTCCACAGCTCAAAGCATTTACTGTACAGAAAGGCACTTATTCTCCCACAGATGTCATCCTGGGAACCTTTCAGGTCGTAAAACCCGGTGCATCTACCCGGAAAGTAATGGCAAGTGTTTCCAAGCATGATTTCGTAGGCAAATACATCCTGTCCGAATCCCGGACACTGACTCCCCAGGAAGAACTCACCGTGCCGCAGCTCCC